>JBKPRZ010000664.1:0-6623 GCA_046734815.1 Myxococcota bacterium
GTGCCCGCCCCTCCGCCGCCCATGCCGCCCCCTGCCCCGCTGCCTCCCCTTCCGCCGGCGGCGTCACTGGCCGTGGGGCGGGCGTCCGATCCGGAGCCGGCGGGAATGGGCTTCGACTCGGAGCAACCGGCCAGGAGGGCCACCGCCAGCCCGATGATGACCTGTCGTCGTTTCATGGGATGAGGGCCGTTGACGAAGGGTTCTTCCACGTGGGTCGTGCGAACATGCAGAACCTCCGCCCTTCATGTAGGGAGGTCGAGGTGCAATCGATCACCGCAAACGCAGGCTAGCGGCAGGACTCTGACGCGACGTCGCAGCCGAGCCCGACCGGGCAGTCCGCGTTGCGTTTGCAGGGCGTGTGTCCCGGGATGCTGAGGGCCTGCCTGGCCACCGAGATGACATCCAATCCGACGCAACCGGCGGGCAAGCTGGTGGATCCCACTGCCTGGCGCGTGACCGTCAAGGTGGGAAACCCGGAAACCCCGAAAGCCAGCAGCTTGCTCACGAGGGCCGCCTCCAGCGTGAGGTGGGCCAAGTCCGGAAGCTCGCAGCTGATGGTGACGGGCGTGGTGCCATGTTGATCGACGTTGACCTGCACCCGCACGCGCGCCGGGGCGTGGCCGGAGGTCCAGGAGACGACAAAGTCGCGTTCCGGCTGGATCACGTCGCTGGCACCGGTCAGCTCCAGCAAAGCGATTCCGGGGGCCTCCACCGCGAATCGTGGACCCTCGCCGCCGCTCGCTTCCAGACGAATGGTCGCGTTCTCATCGACAGCGTCTGCAGGCAAGGTGGTATCGAAGTACTGGTTGTTGCCCTTTGGCTCCATCTTCAGCGGCTGGCGCAGCCCGCGAATCGAGACGGTGCCGACGTTGACGTTCTTCGGGTAAGGCAGGCACCGGCCATCGTGGCTGCAGAACTGGCCCGAGCCGCATAACGGGTCGCAAAAAGCGTTGTTGCGCCGGAGCAATTCGCAGACCCCTGCCCGCTCGACCAGCGTCCGCTCCATCGTGGGAACGACCGCGTCGGTCACCGCGCCGCTGACCGCGGTGTAGTCGGCGGCACGTTCGATCTCGAAATGCCCCAGCGCGCGTCCCGGATCGCAGGCACCAGCAGCCATGACCCCGGGCTCCGCTGGTGGCGGGCCTCCCGCACCACAGCCAGCCAGGATTATCCCTGTGGCCCATCCCGCGTGTACCGCCATGGCCCGCTTCATGGCAGATGCGCCACCCGCTTGCCGCGCACGCGGACGTCCAGCTCGTACACCTGGTCCTCGTCCCGATCGATCACGTACAACATGGACGGATTCCATCCGCCCACGCCCGATCCCCACTGCATGTTGGGGATCCAGTTCGATTCCTTGGACAGATCTGCCACCAGCTCGACGGTTCCGCCGGTGGGCGACAGCCGGTACACCCGACGCTCCACGTACTGGTCGAAGTAGATGTTTCCGCACTCGTCGACGGCCAGCCCGTCCACTGACTCCTCTGCCGTGCCGCGCGCGAGAATGTGCATGGCGCCCGCGGTGCGGTCCGCCTTCATCTCGAGGGCATAGATGTTCCCGGTGTTGTAGTCGCCGATGTAAAGAGTCCGGTAATCGGGGCTGAAGGTCACGCCGTTGGGGCCGTCGAGGCCGTTCTGGCTCACCAAATGCGCCTGCGCATGCCCGACAGGTGCTGGGAGGCCGGTGTTGCCGTCGATGACACAATGGCCGGGACGCATCGGCGCCCGCGAACCCGCTCCGGTGAGCGGTCCTCCCCGCAGGCCAGGCTGACGAGCGGGATCAGGGACGTGCCGTGTGCTTGCCGCATCGGTTCTCCACGCCCCCTGGTGGGAGCGGGGCGCGCCGATCGATCACCGGCCGGTTCGTGAAAACGTTGCGGCTGGTGATCGTTTTGCCCAGGCCTCTGCCACCAGGACGATCTGATGAGACCGCAGCTCACATTCGTCGCGGCCAGCTCGCTCCTGGCTGGTTGTTCGCTGGGGCCAACTGTCCGCAGCTCGGGAGAACCGCGATGACCGGTCGCCTGATCCGCCGCCCGCATCGACATCGACCAGCACGGCAGCTCACCGGTGGCGATGGAGTGCCAGGTGGAGGACCGCGCCTCGCTGACCGTGGACAAGACGCTGATCGTCAGTCTGATGTCCTCCGGGTGTCGGGCTTCCCGACCGGCACCGTCACCCGCGGGACCTACGATTCTGTCGAGGCCGGCCCCGGGATGTGTGGGGCTGGCGTGGTCTCCACGGCCTCGGTGGGGCTGAAGGTCGTCGGCCACATCCCCTGCAACGCCCGCACACCTGGGCACGGGGGTCGGCTGGGGCTACGGATGGCACCCGCCGGGCCGGCTGGACTTCCGGCGCGACCTGAAGGCCTCGGCATCTTCCACCTGGGCCACCACACCGCCCTGCTGGCCGATCTACGCATGCTCGCCGCCCTCCCCCGCTTTGGCACCATGTTCGACCTGAGCAGCGGGATCGCGGTCGCGTTCTGACGGAGGCGAGGCATGCGCGCAGCCGTCCGTGGACGCCGGCCTGGCCTGATCGCCAGGTTCTTCATTCTTGCCTCGGCATGGTGGGTGGCCGCCGGCTGCCGGTCGCCCCGGATGCAGCGCCTGATGGCCGGCCCCGACGAGCCTGCGCCCGGAAGCGCTGCCAGCTCCGCGGAAGCGGTCGGTCTTCAGCCGCCCGACGCCGGAGCAGACGGGTCAGCGTCCTCGTCGTCCACCACGGTGAGCCGCTGATCGACCGCCTGCCCGGGATCTGTTCGTGCAGGCCTGCTGGCATGAGAGAGCGGAATCGGGGGGGACTACCAGGTCCACGTCTATACATTCCCCAGGAGCGGACCGCCCGGCGGTGTCCCGGTGGATCGTGGGCCGGCGTTTCGCGCGGCACTCGGGCTAGCGGGCGGCTTTGCGGGTGGCCGGAGCGGTTCCGGAGGCGTTCCAGCGGACGTCGTAGCGACAGCTGGGGGCGCCCTGCCACTGGCATTCCGCCTCGGTCACGGCGCCGACCACGTGGAACAGCAGCAACGCCCCCTTGATCACCCCGCCGAAGTAGGCGCAGGGGAACACCGAGTTGCGACGAAAGATCGAGGCTTCGGTGTTGCCCATGCGCAGGCCAGGCGAGACCCCGCCGTAGCTGGTGTCCCGGCGGTAGGCCGCCTCCAGCAGCTCGAATACGTTGATCACGCTCTTGCCCGCGAACGCCTCCGGGTTGGCCTGCTTGTAGGCGGCCATCACCATCTCACCCATCCCCTCCACCGACACGCCCGCCCGTTCCGCGCGATCGAAGATCACCACCGCGTGCCGCACGGACAACATCCCATCGGGCTCGTAGCGGGGGTTGCCCAGCTCGCGCTCGATGTCGGCCCGCAGCCGGGCACCCCCCAGGACGCCGGCGATCTGAAGGAAGGTGCTGAGGTAGCGCCCGCGCAACTCGCCCTCGAAGCACTGGATGAACTTCTGGTGCGCCGGGTTCCGGGCGTACACCACGTTATCCAGGAGCGGTCGAACCAACTCGTTCACCACTGTGTGCGGTCGATTCGGCGGGATCCACGCCTGACTTGAGCCGGGCGGGACGGCGCCGCCGCTCAGAACTGGTCCTCGGCGAGTGCCAGGACGCCGGTCGCCCCGCTGCGCACGGCGTGCGCCAGGGCGGTCGCCCGGCTGAGGAGGTGGTCGGCATAAAAACGGGTGGTTGCGATCTTGGCCCGGTAAAAGGCCGCATCACCGTGGTGCGCGTCCAGGTGGCGCTGCGCGATCAGCGCGGCGCGGGCGAGCTGCCATCCACCGGAGACCAGGCCGGTCAGCTCGAGGAACGGGACCGCTCCGGCGAGCACGTCGCGCGGCCGAGTCCGGTGATGCGCCACGATCCATTCAGTGGCACTCTCGAAGGCTTGCACGCCCTTGCTGAGAGCCAGCCGGGTGGCGACAAGGTCGTCGTCGGCAGCGTCCTCCAGGGCAGCGACCGTCTCCCGCATGGCGCGCGCCACGGCCTGCGCCACCTGGCCACCGTCGCGGGTCACCTTGCGTCCCACCAGATCGTTGGCCTGGATCCCGGTGGTGCCCTCATAGATGGTGGTGATGCGCGCGTCGCGCAGGTGCTGGGCCGCTCCGGTCTCCTCGATGAAGCCGCTCCCGCCGTGGACCTGGATCCCCGCGCTGGCCACCTCGATCCCGCGTTCGCTGGCCCAGCCCTTGTGCACCGGGATCATGAAATCGACGAAGGCCTGCTGCTGGCTGCGGACGAACGGGTCGGGATGCCGGTGGGCCAGATCCATGGCGCCGGCGATGACGTAGGCCACGGCCCGCGTGGCCTCGGTCAACGCCCGCCCGGTCATCAACATCCGCCGTACGTCGGGATGGCGAATGATGGGGACCGGCTGGCCCGCGGGATCGGCCACGTCTTTGCCCTGCACCCGCTCGCGTGCATAGGCCACCGCCCGCTGGTAGGCGCGCTCGGCGATGGCCACTCCCTCGAGCCCGACGGCCAAGCGGGCCTCGTTCATCATCGTGAACATGTATTCGAGACCGCGGTTCTCCTGCCCCAGCCGGTAGCCGATCGCGCCCCCGCGCTCGCCGTAGGCCAGCACCGCCGTGGGGCTGGCGTGGATGCCCAGCTTGTGCTCGAGCGAGACGCAGGTGACGTCGTTGGCCGGCCCCAGCGAGCCGTCGGGTTCGACCAGTCGCTTGGGGACCAGGAAGAGCGAGATGCCCTTGACCCCCTCCGGGGCGTCCGGCGTACGGGCGAGGACCAGGTGCACGATGTTCTCCGTCAGGTCGTGCTCGCCGTAGGTCACGAAGATCTTCTGCCCGAAAATCCGATAGTGGTCTCCCTCTCGCACGGCCCGGGTCCGCAACAGCGCCAGGTCCGAGCCTGACTGCGGCTCGGTCAAGTTCATCGTCCCGGCCCACAGCCCCTGCACCATCTTCGGGGCGAAAATCCGCTTGAGCTCATCCGAGCCGCGCTCGAGCAGCGCCACCACCGCGCTCATCGTCAACATGGGCGCGAGCGAGAAGGCCAGGTTGGCCGACTTGATCATCTCCAGGGCCGGCGCCGCCGCCAGCCGCGGTAGCCCCTGTCCCCCCACCTCGGCGGGCAACGACAGGCCGTTCCATCCGCCCGCTACAAAACGATCGTAGGCGCTCTTCCAGCCCGGCGGCGTGGTCACCTTGCCTTCGGTCAGACGGCAGCCGGCGCGATCGCCGCTGGCATTGAGCGGCGCGAGCACCTGACTGGCGAAGCGGCCCGCCTCCTCGAGGATGGCCTCGACGTTTTCGGTGGTGGCCTCCTCGCAACCCGGTAACGCCGATACGGCGCTCAAGCCGGCCAGCTCTTCCAGGACGAACTTCATGTCGCGCAAGGGCGCGGTGTATTCGCTCACGACGGCTCCTCCGAGGTTGGTCGCGCCATCAGGCCAGGGGCCTGTTTCCGGAGTTTCTTCGCGGTGTGACGAACTGTTTCGAGCCCGGAGACGCCGAAACAATTGGTCACAGCCCGAAGAAACCGCCGCAACACCCCTCTGGCTGAATGGAAACACTGGCAGGAGGGATTGAGCATGAACGCGAACCTCGCCCGGAATCTCACGGAAACGGCAACCCGTCACCCCGACCACCCCGCCTTGCGCCTCGACGAGACCCGCCTCTCGTACCTGGCCCTCGAGGATGCGGCGGCGCGGATGGCGGCCATTCTTCGGCAACGGGGCGTGGAGCCCGGCGATCGTGTCGGTGTGATGCTGCCCAACGTCCCGGAGTTCGCGGTCCTCTATTACGGACTGCTGCGCATCGGCGGCGTGATCGTCCCGATGAACGTGCTCTTCAAGCGGCGAGAGATCGCCTATTACCTGGAGGATTCGGGGGCCAGGCTGATCTTCGCCTGGGCCGATCTGGGTGCCGAGGCGGAGGCGGGGGCCAGCGCGGTCGGCGCGCAATGCGTGCCGATGGGGCCCGGCCATCTGGACCTCCCGGCGATCCGCGCCCACTCCGACCGGGCCGGCGAGCCGGTCGATCGCGACGGAAGCGACACCGCCGTCATTCTCTATACCTCCGGAACCACCGGCCGCCCCAAGGGGGCCGAGCTCACCCACCACAACCTCGCCCGCAACGCCGAGATTGCCCGGAGCCTCTTTCGCATGAACGAGCGTTCGGTGGTGCTGGGGGTGCTGCCGCTGTTTCACTCCTTCGGGCAGACCTGCTCGCTCAACGCCACCGTCGGAGCCGGCGGCCTGCTCACCCTGCTCTGCCGCTTCGACCCCGCCAAGGCCCTGGCGGTGATCCAGCGAGACCGGGTCTCGCTGTTTCAGGGAGTGCCCACCATGTACAACGCCTTGCTCAACCATCCCGAGCGGGCGAGCTTCGACACCACCAGCGTAGAGCTGGGCGTCTCGGGCGGCGCCGCCCTGCCGGTCGAGCTGCTCCGGCGCTTCGAGGCGGCTTTCGGCTGCATCATCCTCGAGGGCTACGGCCTGTCGGAGACCTCGCCGATCGCCTCTTTCAACCACCCCGACAACCCGCGCAAGCCGGGCTCGATCGGCACGCCCATCGAGGGCGTCGAGATGATGGTGGTGCGCGAGGACGGCACGCCCCAGCCTCCCGGCGAGGTGGGGGAGATCGTCATCCGCGGCCACA
>JBKPRZ010000665.1:0-4984 GCA_046734815.1 Myxococcota bacterium
CTGTCTCGTGGGCTCGGAGATGTGTATAAGAGACAGGTCCATCCCCCCGCCGGTGACGCCGCCGTCGGGTGCGGGCGGTGGCGTCCCGTCGCGGAAGTGCTTCACGTTCCGCCACTCGACCTTGGCCGAGCCGGTGCGCAAGGTGCCGTAGCAGCCGTACTTGTGGTACCAGCCGTCGCTGCCGGCGTTGACCGCCTCGCCGTCGCCCATCGCCACCAGCCGCCCGTCGATGTAGGTGCGGACCGTGTTGGCGGCGATGTCGTGGATCACGTTCACCTTGATCCAGACGCCGTGGATGTGCTCGGCCAGCACCACGCTGCCCGGGACCTTCCGCAGGGTGCCGCCGGCGACATCGTAGGCGCGGATCATCTGCGTGGTGGCGCCGGAGTTGCCTCCGAAGATCTGCATCACACTCTCGTCGTTGGTCGGCGGCGACACACGGACCTCGCCCTCGAATTGACGTCGGCCGGTCTGATACGTGTTCTGCACCCGGCGCTCGGCCCGGTTGCTGATCGGATCGTGCAGGGCGAAGGTCTCGATGCCGTCCTGGTTCGTGAAGCTCGCCCCCTCGTTCATCAGGCTGGTCGAGTTGCCCGGATAGGTCTCGATGCCGTCCGAGCCGTCGAGATGGATGGTCGAGGGCGGGTCGTAGGAGACCCAGCCGCTGCCGACCTGCGCGCGGGCGGGCGCGGCGAGAGCGAGCAGAAGTCCAATCGAGAAGATGGTCCTTCGCACGACCTGTATTGGCGGCAGGGGCCACTTTTCATTCACCCATTTTCTTCCGGAACCATGAAATACCGAGTCATGCAAACTCCACGCGCGGTCTGCCGGGCCCTGCTGTTGCTGGTGATGGCGGGCTCCGGCGCAGCCCAGGCGCAGACCCTGGTGGTGGACGCGACGCCCGGGCACGTGCTGAACACGTTCAGCCCGGTGCAGGCGCTGGGCGCGGGGGTCGACCGCCTGCGGACCGGCCGATCGGAACGGATGTTGACCGGCCCGCTGCTCGACAAGATCCTCGGCGCCGGCTGGCAGACCGTCACCTACCGCCAGAACACCGAGCTGCACGTCGAGGCCTGGCACTGGAACCCGCGCGGCACCTGGAGCAACCCCGGCAAGCAGGAGGGCTACTTCACCGGCACCCCCCGACCGGGTGAGCCCATCCGCCACTCCTGGGCCTACCCGCTGCCCCACCGCGGGTTCTCGCGCGGCGACGGCAACGGCTGGTCGCGGCTGACCGACGGCGACCCGAAGTCGTACTGGAAGAGCAACCCCTACCTCAGCAGGCCCTTCACCGGCGAGTCGGACACCTTGCACCCGCAGTGGGTGATCCTCGACCTCGGCGCGCGCATCCCCATCGACACCCTCCGCATCGACTGGGCCGCCCCCTACGCCCGCCGCTACCTGGTGCAGTTCTGGACCGGCGAGCTCGAGCCCTTCTACGAGGGCACCACCGCCGGCACCTGGCAGACCTTCCCGCAGGGGACCGTCACCGCCGGCAAGGGCGGCAGCGTGACCCTGCCGCTGGCGCCCTGGAAGATCCCGGTGCGCTACCTGCGCATCTGGATGACCGAATCCTCCGGCACCTGCGACGATCACGGCGCGCAGGACCGCCGCAACTGCCTGGGCTACGCCATGTTCGAGCTTCACGCCGGCACCCGGGGCGCCGACGGTCAGCTGGTCGACGTGGTCAAGCACCTGCCCAGCCGCGAGCAGACCGTCACCTGGCCCTCCTCGGTCGACCCCTGGCACGCCGCCTCGGACAGGGACGAGTCCAAGGGCGAGCAGGTGGGCCTGGACTTCTTCTTCCAGTCGGGCATCACCCGCGGCCTGCCCACCATGGTCCCGGTCTCGATCCTGTACGGGACGCCGGACGACGCCGCCGCCGAGATCGCCTACCTGCACGCCCGCCACCACCCCATCTCGTGGATCGAGATCGGCGAGGAGCCCGACGGGCAGCACATGTTGCCCGAGGACTACGGCGCCCTGTACCTGCAGGCCGCCAGCGCCATCCACAAGGTGGTGCCCGGGGCCAAGCTGGGCGGCCCCTCCTTCGAGGGCGTCAACGAGGACGTGCAGGTCTGGCCCGACGCCCAGGGCCGCGTGTCGTGGCTGGGCCGCTTCCTCGACTACCTGAAGAGCCACCGGCGGCTGCAGGACTTCACCTTCTTCACCTTCGAGCACTACCCCTTCGACGCCTGCAAGAATCCCTGGAGCGACCTCTACCGCGAGCCCGAGCTGGTGGACCACATCCTGAAGGTCTGGAGGGCCGACGGCTTGCCGCCCGGGCTGCCCTTCTTCATGACCGAGGGCAACCTGTCGTCGCGCTCGGGACAGAGCTTCGTCGACATCATGGGCGGGCTGTGGCTGGCCGACTACGTCGGGGCGATGATGAGCGGCGGGGCCCGGGGCACCTACTTCTTCCACTACATCCCCGGCGACCTGGGGGGCGGCTGCGGGGGCGGGTCGTTCGGGTTCTTCCAGGTGACGCGCGACTTTCAGGTCAAGAGCACCTTCTCGCAGTATTTCGCCTCCCAGGTGATCGCGCAGGAGTGGGCGCAGCCGGTGGACAAGCCGCACCGGCTGTACCGGGTGGCCAGCGACGTGCGCGATGCGGACGGCAACGTGCTGGTCACCGCCTACGCGCTCGAGCGCCCGGACGGCGCCTGGGCGTTGCTGGCGGTGAACAAGGACCGGGACCGGGACCACCAGGTGCGCGTTGCCTTCCGCGACGGCGACCAGGCCCGCGGCCGCTTCTTCGGCGGGCCGGTGCAGCGGGTGGTGTTCGGCGCGGCCCAGTACCAGTGGCACGCCGACGGCCCCAACGGACACGCCGACCCCGACGGCCCGCCCGCCCGGTCCGAGCTGACCGCCGGGGCGGACACGGTCTACCAGCTGCCGCGCGCCTCGATCGTCGTCCTGCGCGGGGCCCTGGCCGGTCCTTAAACCGCCGCCTGCTGCCGGCGGGCGGGGGGGGCCGAGACCATCTCGGCGACCAGCGCGCGCAGGCTGGCGGCGTCGCAGGGTTTGTCCAGGCAGCGGTGGCCAGTGCGCAGCAGGAACTCGTCGCCGGCCTCGGTCGAGCTGCCCGACATGAACACGACCCGGTCCAGCACCTCGGGGTGGCGACGCTCGATCTCGGCGTACAGCTCGAGCAGGCCGGTGATCCCCGGCAGCAGCAGGTCGCACAGGACCAGATCGAAGCTGCCGGGGCGATCCAGCTGGGCCAGGGCCTCGCGCACGTCGCCGGCGCAGACGACTTCGTGCTCGTCGCACAGCACCCGGCGGATGGAGGTGGCCACCTGTTCCTCGTCGTCGACCACCAGGATGCGGGCGCGGGGCGCGGGCGCGCCGCTGGCCGGGCGGGGAAGCCCGGGCAGATCGGTGGCGGCGGCGGGCAGGTACACGCGGAAGGTGCTGCCGGCGCCGCGCTGGCTGGTCACGGCGATGCGCCCACCCAGGCCGCTGACGATGGCGTGGCAGATCGACAGGCCCAGGCCGGTGCCCTTGCCGACCGGCTTGGTGGTGAAGAACGGGTCGAAGACGCGGGGCAGGTGCTCGGCGGAGATGCCCACGCCGTTGTCGGCGATCGACACCACCACCTCGTCGCCCTCGTGGGCGCTGGAGATCATCACCTCGTTGCGGGTGCGGGTCTCCTCGGGCAGCGCCTGGGCGGCGTTGACCACCAGGTTGAGGAACACCTGCCCCAGGCGCGCCTCGTTGGCGTTCACCGGCGGCACCGGGTCGAGCTTCCACACCACCCGCGCGCGCTGCCGGAGCTCGTTGCCAGCGAAGCCGACCGCGGTCTCGAGCGCGCCGTTGACGTCCACCGGCCCGTGCTGCTCGGACTGGGGCCGGGACATGACCCGCAGGTCGCGCACGATCACCCGCACCCGCTCGGCGCCGTCCGATACGTCGGCCAGCGCCTGCTGCAGCTCGGAGGTCACCGCCGGCGGCACCCGCTGGGTGGCGCACAGGGCTTCCAGCTGGTCGCGGATGAAGCCCAGGTTGTTGACCACGAAGGTCAGGGGGTTGTTGATCTCGTGGGCCACGCCAGCCACCAGGGTGCCGACGGCGGCCATGCGCCCGGCGTGCACCAGCTGATCCTGGGTGTCGCGCAGCTTGCGCAGGTTCTGGTCCAGCTCGCCGTTGGCCTGGGCCAGCGCCCGCGTACGCTCGGCAACCCGCTGCTCCAGCTCGGCGTTGAACACCCGCAGCGCCTCCTCGGCCTGGCGCTGGGCGGTGATGTCGCGGAAGAACCAGACCCGTCCGGTGGGACCGCTGGGCCCGGGCACCGGGGCCGAGAACCGGTCCAGCAGACGGCCGTCGCGCAGGCGCACCTCCTCGCGGCTGGCCTCGTCGGGGTTCTCGTACAGCTGCTGCACGCGCCGGGTGAACTCGTCCGGGTCGTTCAGCTGCGGCAGGATGTACGACATCAGCTTGTCGTGGTCGGGCGAAACCAGCACGTCGTCGGGAATGCCCCAGATGCCGGCGAAGCGGTGGTTGTAATCGACCACCCGGCGGTCCGGTCCGACGATCAGGATGCCGTCGGGGGCCGCCTCCCGGACCGCGTGCAGGAGGGCCAGGCTGTCCTCGGGATCGGTGCCCGCGTAGATGTGGCTGACCTCGTCCAGCAGGCGCTGCCACACCTCGCGCGAGGGCTGCTGATCACGGCTGGTGCGCAGCCGTTCCAGCTGGCGTCTCAGCAGCGGGTGCATCGCTCAGCGCCCACGGACCGTGAACGCCCCCCCGCCCGGCCAAACGTCACGAGCTGCATCTTTTCGTTATTCAGTGTAGCAATCTAAATTACACTAATTACGCACACATATCCTTCTCGTGGGCGGGGGTGGGTGCAACCAGGCGACGGCCGCACCCGCCGCCACGTCACTTCCTGTCCCATGGGACTTCGTGCCGCGAGGCTGATCGCCGCCGTGGGCCTGCTGGCCTGGGGCTGCACGTCATCGCAGGAGCGTCCGCCGGCCGGTGC
>JBKPRZ010000666.1:0-5863 GCA_046734815.1 Myxococcota bacterium
GCGGGACCCTACTCCCATACGATGTTGTCGAGGTAGAAGGTGGCCGCCTTGCTGGTATCGGTGAGGACCCAGGCGAAGGCGCCGATGACCCCGTTGCTGTACGTGGCGCCGGACAGCGGCAGACTGTAGGCCTTCCAGGCCGTCCCCAGCACCTCGCGCTGCTCGGGGACGACGAAGCTGTCCTTGTCGGTGCCGGCTTTGAAGGTCACGGCCACGCCGTCCTGATCGGCCGCCCCCACGAAGGAGATCTTGCTGGCGCCGGGCGCCACCTTGGGCCCCGGCTCGACCCCCCAGTTGGCCTCGCCGATGCGCACCGGCGGCATGACTTCGGGATGGTCGGCGCTCACCGTGGTCAGGAAGTAGACGCCGACCCAGCCACCGGCCGCGGGCGGCATCAGCCCGGCGGGTGGCGTGTATGTCACCTTCAGGCACTTGCCCCGCGCCTGCGGCATGCGCGCGGCGCAGGGACCGCTGGTGCCGTCGACCTGGCGGATCACCATCGAGCCGGGCTGGAAGAACGCCTCCAGCGCCGGATCGGCGAACCAGCCCTGGTTCTGGAACTGCGCGGTGACCGACATGGGCAGCGAGATGGCCCCCTGGGTCGGGCTCGGGGGGGCGGGAGCCGGAGTCGGAGCGGTGCCTCCCGTTGCCGGTGGGGATCCGCCGCCGCCGGTGCCGCCCGCGCCACCGGCGCCCGCGGGCGTGGCACCCGGGTCGGTGGTCGTGCCGGCGGGGCCGCACGCCGACAGAGCGAGCAGCGGCAGGATTGCGAGATGGAGATGACGGAACGCAGGTGACCTGGACGCAGGCATGGGACTTTCCCTTTCGACGCGGCGGTTGCGCATCAACCCGGGAGCAACCCGGTCGACAGGCTTAGAGGGGCATCGGCCGGCAGTTTCTTCCCGGCCTCGACCTGCGCCCGGCGGGCCTGGAGGTCGCGTTCGATCTGCTTCATGGTGCGGTCGTCCAGGCTGTAAAGCCGCGTGATCGCCGCTGCCAGGATGCACAACACGCCCGGGATCAGGCTCATGCACAGCCGGATGCCGGTCAGCGAACGCGCGCTCTGCTCGACGTTCGCCACGTAGCCGAAGACGGTCAGCAGCGCCCCGTTGAGCATGCCCGCCACCGCGCCGCCGCCCTTCTGGGCCATGACGGCGGCCGCGAAGATGAGGCCGGTGTTGCGGCGGCCGTGGCGCCATTCGCCGTAGTCGGCGGTGTCGGCGTACATCGCCCAGATGAGCGGCGAGTTGGGGCCCTGGACGAAGGTGATGAGCGCGTTGAAGCCGATGATGGCCGCCGGGATGCCGGGCGGGATGAAATAGAACACCAGGGTGAGCGAGCCGGAGATGGCCATGAGCAGGAAGAACAGGTTCTTCTTGCCGCCCACCAGCCGGGTGAGCGGGCCGGTCAAGGCGATGCCGGCGATGCTGGCCACCATGCCGCTGGAGATGAACAGGCTGGTGAGGGCCTCGTTGCCGACGTAGTACTTGAAGTAATAGGCGGTGGTCTGGCCGCGGGTGATGAAGGCGGTCAAGGTGGTGCTGCCGACGAGGAACAGCACCATCCAGGGCCGGTTGCTGGCCAGGTTGCGGAGCTCCTGCCGCAGATCGGCTTTCTGATCGGCGGGCGGAGCGACCCGCTCACGCGTGGTGGCGAAGCAGACGACGAACAGCGCCGCCGCCAGCGCGCCCCACACCACCATGGCCAGCTGCCAGCCGCGGGCGGCATCCCCGCGGCCCAGCATCCTGACCAGCCAGGGCGTCGCCGCCACCACCACCACGCCTCCGCTGAACCCGCCGATGAAGCGCAGCGAGGACAGCGAGGTGCGGTCCTCGCTGTCGGGCGTGGTCACCCCCATCAGCGCCGAATAGGGAATGTTGATGGCGGTGTAGGCCAGCATCATCAGCCCGTAGGTGACGAAGGCGTAGATGGTCTTGCCGCGCGAGTCGAGGTCGGGCGTGGTGAAGGTGAGCACCCCGGCCACCGCGATGGGCAGCGCCATCCAGAGCAGGTAGGGACGGAACCGCCCCCAGCGGGTGCGGGTCCGGTCGGCCAGCGCCCCCATGATGGGATCGCTGATCGCGTCGCAGATCCGGGTGAACAGGAACAGGGTCCCGGCCACCGCCGGCGTGAGCCCGAAGACGTCGGTGTAGAAGAACAGCAGGAAGAACTCGAAGGTCTTCCAGTAGAAGTTCGAGGCGGTGTCGCCGAGCGCGTATCCGACTTTCTCCGACCAGGACAGCTTGGCGCTGGTGTGCATCGGGCCTCCAGGGGGATCTCGGGGCGGTTTGCTTCAGGCGCTGATGGGCAAGAAAACCTCGATCTTTCGGATCTCGCCGGTGCGGTCGAACAGCGCGCGCGACAGCTCCGGGCCCAGCGAGGCGCCGGTCAGCGGCAGCGCCGGACCGTCGCCACGGCTGACCACCAGGCGCGGCTGCTCGGCCAGGTGGTAGATCACCGGGACCTGACAGATGGTGAAGGCCAGGCTGCCCGCTGGCAGCGCGATCCGTTGCCAGCGGCCGTTCAGATCCAGGTAGTCGAAGTCCCGGGGCGCCGCCAGCAGCTCGCGCCGGCGCAGCAGCAGCGGCTGGAAGCGGAGCGTTCCGTCCTCGACGATGGCGCCCAGCTCGCCCCGGCGCGCGATGATGTCTTCCTTGACCTGGCCGGTGAGTCCGGGCTGCTGCGCGCCCAGGTGCGCGGGGGTGTGCGAGTAGGGATCGATCGGGAACGCGCCGTGGACGGCGGGGGGCTTGTGCGGGCTCACCCCCGCGTGCAGGGCGTGGCAGTGCGCGCGCAGGCGCGACAGGACAGCGGCGTCCGCCGGGTCCCGGGCGGGGACCACCATTTCCTGGGCGGCCAGCAGCAGCTTGCTGGCCATGTGCCAGTAGATGCACCCCAGACCCTCGTATTTGAAGAAGCTGCCCGATCGCCCGGTGAACGATTGATGGTCGAAGACCTGCTCGTACAGATCCAGGATCTGCGCGCGCTCGGCCGCCGCCAGCTGCGCGTGGGGGCCGCCGTCGGCCAGGGCATCCAGGACGCGGGCCAGCGCCCGGGCGTTGCGCAGATCGGCCTGGAAGTGCAGGCCGCCGTCGGCGTCCCGCTCGACGATGCGCGCATCGCCGTCGGCCAGCATCCGGGTCAGCAACGCCGAGCCGGCGACGGCGCCGGCGGGCAGGCGGTTCCGGTCCAGAAAGCGCGGCAGCTCCCGGTCCGGGTACAGCAGATAGCTCTGCTGGTCGGCGCGGTGTAGGCGGCTGGCGCGCAAGGCGTCCAGCACCGCGAGCCCGTCGGCCGCCGACAGCGCGCCCGAGGCCAGGATGGCCACCTGCCCCTCGAGCATCTCGGGCAGCCGGCGGATCCGGATCTCCTCCGGCCCCAGCTGGAGGAGGTTGTACGAGTGATACAGCCCATCGTCGCGCCGGCTGGCGCCTATGCTGTGGTCCAGGTGCCGGAGGGCCGAGTCCAGGAACGCGCGCAGGGTTTCGGTGGCCAGCGAGGCGCGCGTCCCGGCGAACCCTCGCTTATAGAGGTTCAGGCGGTAATCGCTCCAGGGCTGGGCCAGCTGTTCGAGCAGCTGGCGCCGTTGCCGGTCGGAGAGAGCGCCCGCGAGCAGCTCTTCGTGCCGGCGCAGCGCCGGAGCCATCCGATCGAAGGCGTCTTTCACTTCCAGGGACACCGCAAACTCGGGCGGTACCGACGGCGCGGCCAGCAGATCGCGCAGGAACACCAGGAACCGCCGCAGGTGATAGAGCGTCACCATGGAGGCGCCCTGGCCGACCAGCGCGTTGTTGGCGTCGTTCCACTCCGGGCGCTGGGTGCTCAGCCACAGGCCCGCCTCGGGCACGTAGTTGGCGAGCTTGGCCAGCACCAGGACCAGCAGCTTCTCGGCCAGGGTGACCCGGTGAGGCTCCCCGGCGGCGTCCAGGATCAACTTGCCGTCCGCCCCCATGACCGCCGCGCGCGCGAAGGTCGCCCGGTGGGCCGCCTCGTCGAACACCACGGTGTCTTTCGGATCGGCCAGCTGCTCGGCAAAGGACCGGATCCGGTAGGGGACCGCGGCGTAGGTGAAGATCGCGCGGTCGAGCAGCCGCACCAGCTGCGCGGGGTGAAACTGCCTGGACAGCTCGAGCAACCGGAGCAGGTAGATCACCTGGTGGTCGCCCCAGTAACCGATGTGCGACCAGGCGTCGTGGGGATCCTTCACCTCCCAGTCGAAGCCGTCGCGGGTGATGCGATACGGGTTGTAGCCGTCCGCGGTCGAGGCGTCGACGAAGCGGGCGATCATGCTCTCGATGTATCCGGGGAAAGATCCGGCCAGGGCCTCCCAGTTCTGGAACAGGTCGCGCCAGTTGCCCTGATAGTCCAGCCGCGGTCGGCCGGCCCGGTCGCGCACGGAGATGGAGAACTGATTCCAGGGCCGGCTGGGATCGCCGTGGCGGCGGCTGAACGTCAGCGGCAGGTATTCCAGGGCCAGCCGCTCCAGCGCGGCATCGTCCTCGGCGCGCGCGGCGGCGAGCAGCGCCTGGTGGTCGATCACCTCGGGCAGCGCCTCGAGCAAGCCGCGGTGGCGGGTGTACACCGGCTGGTTCGCGGTGGCCAGGAAGCGGCGGAAGTCGTCACGCGGGATGGCGTAGCCATCCACCGGCACCCCGCCGCGCATGCAGTTGAACAGCACGTTGGCCTGGTGGCGGACGGTCTGCAGCTCGTCGGCGCTGGCCGACAGTCCGTCCGCGCTGGCCACGATGCGCAGCAGCCGCTCGGTGCCGGCGGCGACGTCACTTTCCAGCGCCTGCGCCGGGTCGCTGTCCGCGCGCAGCCACGCGCTCAGGGCCACCACGTCGGCGGCGTCCTGCTCGACATCGGCGACCTGGTACCAGGTGCGGCAGGTCTCGCGCTCGAGCCGGAGCTGCGCGCTGACCAGGAAGCTCCCGCGCAGGCCGCGCGTGCGCGGTTCGCTGGTGATGGGCAGGCCGCGCCGGAAACGGTCGAGCTGCCGGTCGCAGAGCAGGTGCGCGTCGACGGGAAGACCGCGGCAAAAGACGGTGGTGGCGCGCAACGCCTCGTTCGGCTCGGGCGCGTCGGCGGGGATGGAGGCCAGCCGGAACAGCGCCAGGCCGGTGCCCGGGTCCAGCTCCTGTTGCTTGTAGGCGTCGACCAGGGTGCTGTATTCCAGCTGGAAGCGCCGCTCGACCCCCGCGGGCAGCAGGTTGCACAGGCCGTCGAGCAGCAGCACGTCGATCGGGCCCTCGCCCTGGTTGCGCAGGGTCGCCCGCCGCACGAACCCGAACCGGGCGCTCAGCATCCAGACGTAGGAAAAGCCCAGGCCGAGGTCGTGGTTGATCTCCTCGAAGCGCAGCTTGTTGCCGTGCACGCTCTTGGCCAGCCGGCGGGTGGTGCGGTAAAGGCCCGCGCCGCGGATCGAGAACGGCTCCCACAGCCGCCAGGTTTCACCGTCGCGCACGCGCAGGATGGTCCGCGGCCCGGTGGTCTCGGCGGCGTCGTGCAGGCGGTCGTCGGTGGTGTACGGAAACAGCGCGCGATCCGGGCTGACCCGCCCCGCGGTCAGGGCCCCGCTGCTGGACACGAACATCCAGTGGTCGGCGTCGCTGGCCACCGTCACCAGGAACGGCGACAGCCGGTCGACGTCGCTGATCTGGTAATAGCGGTCGCCCTCGATGTCGAGCAGCGCGCCGGCGGCCGCCGCATCGGGCGAAGCCGGCGTGGGAGCAGGGTTCTTCACGAAACGCCCTTGAGAGGCGCCCCGGACGGGAAATCTTCCCCGCCGCCGAGGCATACTGAGGGGCGTGCGCCCCGCGCTCCTCGTCGCGGTCTTGCTGACCGGGTTGCTGCTCCCCGCGCG
>JBKPRZ010000667.1:0-3186 GCA_046734815.1 Myxococcota bacterium
CCGCTGGACGAGGCTGCGCCGCCGGGATCGGCTGGTCCCGGTCCCCACCTGCTCCGTTACGGGGGGCGCTCGGGGCAGCTGCCCGCCACCGCCCTCGCGCGCGCCGACACGGTGGTGCAGACCAGCTCGGTGGCCAGGCAACCGGAGCTGGTGGTGTGGCTGCCGCGCCTGCGGGTCGGCGTGACCGGCACGCCCATCTTCGCGCGGCTGCGCGCGCCCGGCGGCGATCTGAAAGACGTGGTGGTCGAGCTGGGCACCGGCGACGGGCTGGGCGAGCCCACCCGGTTCGAGCCGATGGAGCCCACCCGCGGCGGCGAGGAGCCGGAGTTCCGCGCGCGCTACCAGCCGCCCGCCAGCGCGGCGGTGGGCGCGGGCGTGAACACCGCCCCCCCGGCCGCCGTGCGCTACCTGGTGCGGGCGCGCGGGCGCCTGGACGGCGAGCCCTTCGCGCGCAGCACCGGCGGCATCTTCTATGTGCACCGGCCGGGCGGGCAGCTGCAGACCGCGGAGGCGCAGGTGGTCCGGCGCGACGGCGACCTGGTGGTGGACACCCAGGCGGTCATCGAGCGCCCGGGTTCCTACTGGGCCTACGCCGAGCTGTGGGGCGGGCCGGAGGGCGATCGCCCCGTCGCCTTCGCGCGCGAGCGGCTGCCCAACCTGTCGCGCGGGCGGCACGGGATCACGCTGCGTTTCGGCGGATTGATCATCCGCGACAGCGGCGTCGACGGGCCCTACCGCGTCCGCAACCTGCAGCTGAAACAGGTGGACACCCACCCGCCCCACGAATCCGAGCCCGAGACGCTACCGGCCACCCCCGCCTGGCGCGCCAGCGACTTCCGGTAACCAGCTTCGAAATTCCGTGGATCTTTTTACGGTTGCGGCGGCGGTCAGCCACTAGACTGCCGGGCCGTGAAAAGCCAACGCTCGCAGATTTCCCTGGTGGTGGTGGCGATCGCGCTGGTCTCTGCCGCGCGCGCGGTCCGGGCCGCCGACCCGCCGGCCAAGGCCGGCGTCTTCTCGGACTACCGCACCCAGCGGCCGGGCGTGGTCCACAAGATCACCGCCCGGGACCTGCCGGCGCCGGGGGCCACCGACTCGGCCGACAACCCCGCCCGGGTGATCGATCGCCCCAAGGATGCCTGGCCGCAAGCACCCAAGGGGTTCAAGGTCGAGCTCTACGCCGAGGGGCTGAAGAACCCGCGGCTGATCCGCACGGCGCCCAACGGCGACCTGTTCGTGGCCGAGAGCCGCGCCGACCTGGTCCGGGTGTTCCGCGGCATCGGCCCCGACGGCAAGGCCAAGCAGACGGCGGTGTTCTCCAGCGACCTCGACCAGCCGTTCGGCATCGCCTTCTATCCACCCAAGGGCGAGCCCAGCTGGGTGTACGTGGCCAACACCGATTCGGTGGTGCGTTTTGCCTACAAGAGCGGCGACCTGCAGGCGCGCGGCAAGCCGGAGATGATCAACGACAAGATCCCCGGCGGCGGGCGGCTGACCGGCGGCGGGCACTGGACCCGGGACGTGGCCTTCTCCCTGGACGGCAAGAAGATGTTCGTGTCGGTGGGCTCGCGCTCGAACAACGACGATCCCGACGACCACCCGCGCGAGCACAACCGCGCCTGCGTGCTGGTGATGAATCCCGACGGCAGCGACATGAAGCTTTACGCCTCGGGGATACGGAACGCGGTGGGTATCGCCGTGCACCCGCGCAGCGGCGACCTGTGGGTGTCGGTCAACGAGCGCGACGGGCTGGGCGACGACCTGGTCCCCGAATACATCACCCGGGTCAAGGAGGGCGGCCACTATGGCTGGCCCTGGTTCTACATCGGCGGCAACTGGGACCCGCGGCACAAGGGCAAGCACGGCGAGCTCAAGAACAAGATCATCGTCCCCGACGTGCTGGTGCAGCCGCACAACGCCTCGCTGCAGATGATGTTCTACGACGGCAAGCAGTTCCCCGCTGAATACCGGGGCGACATCTTCGCCGCCGAGCACGGCTCCTGGAACCGGGAGCTGCGCACGGGCTACGAGGTGATCCGCGTGCCCATGCGCGGAAAGGACACCGCCAGCGGCGAATACGAGGACTTTCTGACCGGCTTCGTCACCGACAAGGGCGAGGTGTGGGGGCGGCCGGTGGGGGTCACGGTGGCGCCCGACGGGTCGATGCTGGTGACCGACGACGGCTCGCGCTCGATCTGGCGGGTCAGCTACGCCGGCAAGTAGCTCCCGCGAGCAGCGGAGGCCGGATTGCGGCGCCTTCGGCCGAGCGAGCGGGCGGGTTCGTGTGTTAGCGTGATCCCATGACGCGTGGACGAGCATCATGTCGGAACATCGCGTGGGTGCTGGCGCTGGGTGCTCTGGGACTGTCGCCGGCGGCGGCGGCGGCCGAGAGCGTCAGTGCCGCGGCCGAGCCGCCGGTGGGCTGGTTCTTCACCGCCGGCACGGGGCTGCCCGAGGTGCTGCACGCGTCGGTGGGCAAGTTCTTCGGACCCTCGTTCAGCCTGGCGGGGCGGGCCAACCTCACGCTGTTCAACCCGATGCTGGGGGTCGAGGCGCTGTACACGTTCGGTGAGGCGCGCGGCGGACGCCCGCCGCGGCACGGCTTGCTGCTGGGCGCGACGGCGATGATCAACCCGCAGGAGCACAAGCTGAGCGGACAGGGCGAGACCATCGCCGCGACGTTCAGCCCGTCCATCGGCTACGGCTATCTGTCGAGCGGGCGGCTGTATTTCCGCACGTTGCTGTCGGTGCTCATCTATCACCAGGGTCAGGGAGACGACGCTCACTTCGAGATGGGGCCGGACCTGAGCGTGGGGCTCGGCCTGACGTTCTGAGACATCAGGCGGCACTTTTTTTCACGGGGGGCGAGTGACGGGACGCGGGTGCGGGTACCATCAAGACGTGGTGTCCGCAGTCGCCGGCGGCCGATCAGGCGGGGGGTTCGCGATGTCCGCAGTCGCCGGCGGCCGGGCGACCGGGATCTTCGCGGCAGCGGCGCTGATACTGCTGCTTGAATGCTCGCTGGACAGCGCCGGCGTCGGCTACCGGCCGCCCACCATCGCGGCGGACGCCGAGGCGCCCGGGCCCGCAACCGCGGACGGCGGCGTGGACGCGCCCGGCTCGGTGTGCGTCGACAGCTGCACCGACGAGCGCACCCTGCGCGCCTGCACCGGCGGTGACCGGGTC
>JBKPRZ010000668.1:0-8382 GCA_046734815.1 Myxococcota bacterium
GGCAACCTCAAGCTGCGCGCCTCGTACACCTGGAGCAAGCTGACCGGAACCGTCCTGGACGGCAACAGCAACCGGCTGGGCGACATCGGCCCGCGTGACAGGTTCCTGGAGGGTTATCTGCCCGACGATCACCGCCACGAGGTCAAGGCCAACGCGACCTACCGCTTCTCCCGCTGGCTGTCGATGGGCGTGCGCTACCAGTACTACTCGGGACTGCCCTACAACCGGCTGTTCCGCAACCCGATCACCGGCGACTACGAAGACCTGCGGGCCTCGGTCGGCATCAACCCGGGCACCAACATCAACGACCCCAACGACGATCGCCCGCTGCGGCTGCCGGACCTGCAGACCGTGAACGCGCAGGTGGCCTTCAACTTCCTGCCACTCATCAACCAGAACCTCGAGGCCTACGTCGACATCCTCAACGTCCTCGGCATGCGCACCGTCACCGACGTTGCCGAAAACGACGGCACCGACTTCGGCGTCGTCCGCGGCCGCCAGGAACCCCTGCGCATCCGCCTCGGCTTCCGCTACAAGTATTAGCGGCTTCGCCGCCGGGGAAGAGGGCGCGGCAGACCGCGCCCCCTCCCCCGAGCCCTCTCCCCGGATTTGGGAAGGAGACATGCACCTGCGAGTGACGTGTCTCTCCGCCAGGCAGAGCCCGGCTCCGAACGCTGCAAGTAAAGACTCCTCCGGGTTCGATCAGCTCCTCGCTGAACGAGCTCAACCACGCCCAGGGAAGACCGCCCGTCTGTTCACCCTCTCCCCCGTCTGCGGGGGAGAGGGTCGGGGTGAGGGGGTCGCCGCATGAGTGATCCGGCGCCACCTCCATCGCAACCGCCCTCCGCCACGCTGACCGAACCGGCGCCAGCAGCCGACCTGCGCTTTCACTCCCGCGGCGATCTCCTCTGGCAGCGCCTCTGGCGGGACGAGCCGGATCGTCCCGGGTACTGGCTCACCCGCTTCCTCGTCCTCCGCCTGCTCGGCTTCTGCTACCTGATGGCGTTTCTCACCCTGGTGTTTCAGGGGCCGGCGCTCATCGGGGAGCATGGGCTCTTGCCGGCGACGGCGTACCTGGAGCGCGTGGCGGCGCATGCGGGGTCGCGCGGGGCGGGCTTCTTCGACCTCCCGTCCGTGTTCTGGATCAGCGCGAAGGACTGGTTCCTGCTCGCAGCGGGGTGGACCGGCGTGGGCCTTTCGCTGGCGGTGATTGCCGGCTACGCCAACGCTCTGGTGCTGCTGGTGATGTGGGCGTTGCAGCTGTCGATCGCGAACATCGGGCAGACGTTTTATGGGTTCGGGTGGGAGATGCAGCTGGCGGAGACGGGGTTCCTGTGTGCGTTTCTCTGTCCGCTGATCGACCCACGGCCGTTTCCGCGGCGGGCGCCGCCGGTGATCGTGATCTGGCTGCTGCGGTGGTTGATCGTGCGGATCATGCTGGGGGCGGGGCTGATCAAGCTGCGCGGGGATCCGTGCTGGCGGGACCTCAGCTGCCTCGATTACCACTTCGAGACGCAGCCTGTCCCCAACCCATTATCCCCGGCTTTCCATGCGCTGCCCCACGCGGCGCACGCGGTCGGGGTGGCGTTCAATCACCTGGTCGAGCTGGTGGCGCCGCTGTTCGTGTTCGCCCCGCGGCGGCTGCGGCACATCGCCGGGATCTCGATGGTCGCGTTGCAGGTGATCTTGATCCTCAGCGGCAACCTGTCGTTCCTGAACCACCTGACCCTGGTGCCGATCCTGGCCTGCTTCGACGACGGGTTCCTGCGCCGGCTGTTCCCGCGGGCGCTGCGGGAGCGCGCGGCCGCCGCCCGGGCCGCGGCGCGGCCCTCGCGCGGGCAGCGGATCGCGGTGGGTGGGCTGGCGGCGGTGGTGGTCTTGCTGAGCGTGGATCCCACGCTGAATCTGCTGTCCGGGCAGCAGCAGATGAACGCGTCGTTCAACCGCCTGCAGCTGGTCAACACCTACGGTGCCTTTGGCAGCGTGGGGCGCGAGCGGGACGAGCTGGTCTTCGAGGGCACCCGCGACCAGACCGTCACGCCGGCGACGAGGTGGGAGGCCTACGAGTGGAAGTGCAAGCCCGGGGACCCCGCCCGCCGGCCCTGCCTGATGAGCCCGTATCACTACCGGCTGGACTGGCTGATCTGGTTCGCGGCGATGGGCGACCCCGCGGAGTACCCGTGGGCCATCCATCTGGTCTGGAAGCTGTTGCAGGCGGACCGGGGCAGCTTGTCCTTGCTGGCCAGCGATCCCTTCGGGGGCCAGCCCCCGCGCCACATCCGGGTGCAGCGCTACCGCTACCGGTTCGCGCCCCTGCGCGCGCCGGTCTTCTGGGAGCGCACCTTGCTGGGCGCCTGGCTCCCCCCGCTGTCGGCGGACAACGAGGATCTGCGCGCCTTCTTGCGGCAGCGACGCTGGCTGCCACCGTGAGCGTGAGGATGGTCGTCATGGATCGACCCTGGGCGCGGTGCGCGTGGGGTATCCTGGCTGCTGCATGAAGCGAACGGGTTCGATCATCGTCGCCGCCGGTGTGGTCACCGCGCTGGCGCTGGGGGTGTGGGTGGCGCGGCCGGGGGTCGCGCAGCGGCGCGGGGGGGCGCATCCGTTGCTGGCCAGCTGGGCCAGCGTCGGAGGGTGCGGGGCGGCGGGCGGGTCGGCGAGCGCGCCCGGCGGTGGCATCAAGTGGATCGGGCGGAACGTGACCGGCGGATGGCTGGACGCGCAGGCGATAACCACGCACACCTTCGCCCAGGGCAACCGCTTCACCAACCTGGCCACCCGCCTGGCGCTCAGCCCGACCCTGCGGCTGGACCTGGCGCTCAATGTCCCCATCGTCTACAAGGTCGGCGACGTGAACGTCCTCGGCGCCGCCCGCACCGCGCGCATCTCGGGGTTCGGCGACGTCAGCGTCGAGGCGTCTTACCGGCTGGGGCCCATCCAGGACCACCAGCTGATGCTGATCGCCAGCCTGCCCACCGGGTCGGCCGACGCCGTCCGCCAGGGGGTGGTGCTGCCGCAGGCGCTGCAGCTGGGCGCCGGCGTGCCCGGCGTGGTCCTGCAATACGAGCACACGCGCGACCACGACTGGGGCCTGCTGGTGGCCGGCGGCACCGTCAGCTACAACGGCTGGGAGAACGCCATCGGCGACTACCGCGCCCCCAGCGCCACCGCCTACGCCCACGCCGGTTACATGATGGGGCGCTGGGTCCCCTCGGCCGGTCTCACCCTGTTCGGCAAGCCGATCCACGACCGCGAGCGCGGCGCCGACCGCCCCCACGACCGCGATCCGCTGGTCACCCTGGTCACCAGCGCCGGCATCGAATGGTCCAGCGACTGGATCGCCCTGCTCCCCGCCGCCACCGCCGCCTTCTCCCCGAACGGATTCGAGAGCCTGTCGCTGGGCCTGGGGATCGCCTCGTCGATGTTCTGAGGCCCGCCCGCAGGTACAGCAGCAACAGCGCCATCAGCGCCGCCAGCAGCGATACGGCGCTGCTGCCGAAGTCCGCGAACGAGCACTGGAAGCCCCCGCGGTCCGGCAACAACCCCGTGCTCGGCGCCGTGACCGACACCGTGATCTGCGACTCGACCGGTCCCTCGTGCCCGCGCGCGACCAGCTTGTAGGTCGTCGTCGCCAGCGGATCGACTTCCAGCGTGCCCTCGGGCGCCACCCGCACCCCGTCCAGGTCCAGGGTGGTGGCGTTGTCCACCCGCCAGCGCAAGGTGGTGCTGCGGCCCTGCTCGATCTGCTGGTCGTCGGCGGCGAACGAGGCGATCGCCACCGGCTGGGGCGTGGCGTTCACCGTGATCACCAGGCTCTGGTCCACCCGCGTCTCCACCCGCGAGCTGGCCGCGCGCAGCACGTGCGTGCTTGTCGCCTGCGGCTGCACCGGCTGGCTGCCGTCCGTCTCCACCGTGGTTCCGTCCAGCGACACCTGGTCCGCCCCGAAGGTGCTCCAGCTCAGCGACACCATCTCGCCCGGCGCCACCGTGTAGCTGGAGGCGAAGAACTCGCCGATCTCGGGACGCGGCGGCGGCGGCGGTCCCGGCGTGCCCACCCACAGGTGCGGCCAGCCATTGAAGTCGCCCGCCGTCAGCGCCTGGCCCTCGCCCGCGGTCATCGCCTCGGCGTCCAGGGGGTGGATGTAAAGGTCGTAGGGACCGGAGTTGTGGTTGGGGTCGGTCCCCTGCGCCGCCAGCACCCAGCGCCCGTCGCTGGAGATGCCGGGGTGGTAGGCCAGGTGCTGCGGCGAGCGCGGCGCGATCAGCAGCTGGTCCTCCTTGCGCCCAGGCACCCCCGGCGCGTTCCCCCAGCGGATGCCCTCACCCGCGCCCGCGATCAGCGCGAAGCGCCCGCCCGGCGCCATCGCCGGCATGCAGCCGATGGTGCCGGCCCGGGCCAGCAGCACCTGCGCCGGCGTGGTCAGCCCGAACGCGCTCACCCCGTTCTGGGCGGTGTTGCCGCGCGTGCGCGCCGCGAACCAGCTCTCGTCGGGCGCCACCACCGCCTCGTTGACCTCGCCGTAGCCGGCGTAGTGATCGCGCGTGGCCAGCACGGTGGTCCGCCGCACCACCCGCCCCTGGTCGTCGATCTCGGCGCGCACGATGCGGGTGTGGGTGCCGTCGGCCTGGTTGTAGAACAGCACGCCGCTGGCGCTCCAGCTGGGCCAGGCGCCGTCGTCGTCGATCTTGATCTCCTTGCGCCCGTCGCCGCTGCCGTGGACCGACACCAGGTACAGCTTCCACAGCCGGAAGTCGTGGTAGTCCGACCCGCCCGGGAACTTGGCCCTGGCGTACGCCACCCACTTGCCGTCGGGGCTGATGCGCGGCTCGACGTCTTCTCCGGCGGTCAGCGGCTGCAGGTCCTGCTGGCCCGGCAGGGTCATGCGCCAGATCCGGCGGCTGGCCGGGTCCTCGATGGTGCCGCGCGACCAGACCAGGTAACCGGTGGGCAGATCGGCCGCACGGGCGGGCCCCGCCGCCGCCAGCAGCCCGCCCAGCACCAGCGCCAGCTTCTTCGTCACGGCGCCGGCGTGACCAGGATGACGTTGTGCTGCCCGCCCGCGTGCTTGAGCACCACGAACGGGTACATGAAGGTTCCCAGGTCGGGCACCTCGTAGGGCTGGCCGATGGTCCGCTCGACCATGGCCGCGGTGGTGGAGTAAAGCTCGTTGAGGCTCTTGGTCAGCTCCTTGCTGAGCCCGTGGGTGTTGAACAGCTTGCCGGCGTAGTCGGTCTTCAGCCGCTCGATGACCTCCGGCGTGTAGCTGGCCGAGGGGATGCGGGCGTAGATCTCCTTCTGTCCATCGCCGTCGTCGTCGGCGATGCCGGCGCCCAGCTGCACGAAGCCGGCGAACACCACCTTGACCCACAGCTCACCCGCGGAAGTCAGGAACACCTTCTCGATGTCCTGCGGGCGCACGGCGTTTCCACCCCAGCCCTGCTGCCGCACCGCCGTCCCCACCGCGATCAGGTCGCCGCTCTTGATCGGGTCCCACTCCTTCAGCCAGTTGGTCATCGGCGTCCAGAGCATGTACTCCGCGGGCTCGGTCGAAAGCGGGGTGCCGCCGATGGCATCGGCAATGGTGGCCAGCTCCAGCGCCTCCTGGTCCTTGCGCACGCCGCTGCGGACGGGAAACGTGAACCCGCTGGCGGTGCCGCCCGCGATCTGCGGCTGGGGCGAGGGCGTCACCGCGGCGATGGTGGCGGTGTCCCGGTACAGCGCGGGGTTGCGCCAGTAGATGGCGTTGTCGAAGTCCCGCCGGGTCGGCCGCGGCGCGATTGCCACCGAGGTCTTCTGCTTGGTCCAGTCGAAGCTAGCGGCGTGCCGCTCGGCCAGGGTCCGGTCCGCCGCCTCCACCTTCAGCGGCAGCTCGTCGATCGTGATGTCGTAGGTGGTGGTCCCGCTGGCCGCCACGGTGGTGGTCCCGGTCAGCGGCTGGAACCAGTCGCGGGTCACCTTCACCATCGCGCTGCCCGTCGGCACGTCCTTCAGCGTGTAGCGTCCCTGGGCATCGGAGAACACCGAGGCGCTGCCCACTTCCACCTTGGCGCCGCTGACCTCCACGCCGGCCCGGTCGTGCACGGTCCCGGCGAGGGTGGCGGTGCCGCCGGCGGCCGCGCCGTCGGGATTGCCCGGCGCGGGCTCGCCGCCGCCGGAGCCGCAGCTGGCTGCTCCCAGGGAACAGATCACGACGAGCGACAGCACGGCCATTGCGGAAACAGCAGTCCTCGGGCGTTCGGGTGTTCGGCGCATGTCAGGCCGGCCATGTTAACATCCCGGCCCGGTGCTGCCCGTACGACCAAATGTGCTCGTCGTCTCTGTTCTCGCCGCGCTGCCGCTGCTGTGGCCAGGCGCGCCCCGCGCCGCCGTTCCCGCCGACGGCTGGGTGATCTGGCAATCGAGCCGCATGGAAGCGCGCACCGACACCTACCGCTCGCGCGCCGACGGCAGCGACGTGATGCGCCTGACCGAGGGCGGAACGGTGCGCGCGCTGTGGGCACCCGACGGCCGCTGGATCGCCTACGGCGACGAGGTCGGCGGGGTGTGGGTCATCCGTCCCGACGGCACCGAGCGCAAGCAGCTGACCGACCATGGCTACCTGGTGGTCTGGCAACACGACAACGGCGGCGTCCTGGTGGAGGAGGGCACGCAGTTTTTGGTGATGGACCCCGAGACCAACGCGCACCGGTTGATGTTCGACCAGAACGAGTTCCCCGCCTTCCAGGGCACCACCTTCCAGGTCAACGCCCTCACCCACGACAACCGCTACATGCTGCTGGGATCCCACCTCTACAGCGCCGGATTCACCGGCGCCAACGGCTCGTTCAAGACCGGCGCCTACTCGGCGGTGATTGTGGATCTGCTGGACAAGCAGAAGGTCTACCTGCTGGGCGCCGGCTGCTGGCCCTTCACCCCGCCGCGCGGGGACCTGGTGTTCCACATCTGCGCCGACTGCCCCGGCTACCCGGACATCTACCGCATGGATCTGGCCGACCTGGCCACCCGCGCCTCCTACAAGCCCGAGGTGTCGCACCCGGATGCCGACTGGGGACACGAATACAACCCGCGTGTCTCCAACGACAACCACTGGATCGCCTACATGACCTCGACCGGCTGCCACGACGGGCTCAGCTGCGATTACGAGATCTTCCTCCACGCGCTCGACGAGGAACCGAACAACCGCTACCGGGTCACGAACGATCCGGCCTTCGACGGCTACCCGGACGTGTACGTCGGGCCGATGTGGCAGAAGACAGAGACGCCGCGGCTGCTGGTCACCCCTTCGCGCAGCACGTTCTTCGCCACCGCTGCCTCCATGCAGCCCGCCACCATCGCGGTGCAGATCAAGAACGACGGCGGCGGCTCGCTGGGCGAGCTGACCATCGGCCAGCCCTCGGCCCGCTGGCTGGAGGTGACCCGCGCCGACACCACCCTCACCCTGCGCGCCCGCGCCGAGGGTCTGGTCCGCGGGCGGCAGCAGGCCACCTTCACCATCGCCGCGGCGGGCGGCACGCCGCACACCTTCGAGGTCACCACCGTCGCCGACGACAGCTTCCCGGTCAACGCCGCCGCGCCCGACGCCGGCGTGCCCAGCCAGGGAACCGAGGACGCCGGCACGGTCGCGCCGCCGCCGCCACCGTCCGACGACGGCTGCAGCTGCGCGCTGGGGCGCAGCCAGCGCAACGGTGACAGCCCGCGACCGGCGGCGGGCGGATCGGCGGCGCTGGCCCTGGGGCTGCTGGCGCTGGGCGCGTTGTGGATCACGGCACGATCGCGGCGGTCCCGCCGCGGTCCACCCGGTTGCAGCAGCCCGACTGCCGCACGCCCTCGGCCGTGAGGGTGTTGATCCGGTAGGCGTAGGCGTCGCCGGAGGCGCCGTCCGAACATTCGTCGTAGCGCAGCGACAGCAACATCACGTCGTTGTCGTGGCCGTCGCGGATGGACATCCGCCAGACGCCCTTTTCCCGCCGGTCCTGCCGGGCGGGCAGCGCGCGCAGGTGGTCGGACTTCGAGCAGCCGGTGGTGCAATCGACGCTGCCGTCGCGGTCGATCACCAGCTTCCAGTCGGGGGCCCGGCCCACGCACACCAGGTCCTCCATGAACACGCCGGCGTCGGGCAGCTGGTCGCCGCGGTCGTCGGAGGCCGACCGGGGCGCCTGCAGGCTGGGCGCGTTGACCCAGCCGCGGACCCCCTGGTACTGCACCTCGTGCCACACCGACCGGCCGATCCGCTGCCGCCGCCCCGAGCTGATCACGCCGCGCGCCGCCGCCGGGATCTCGCCGACGCGCGGGCTGTTCGGGCGCGGCTCCTGGTGGATCACCAGCGTGGTCGGCGCCGCGCTGGCCTCCTCGGCCGGCCGCGGCCGCCGGCGCGGGGCCGC
>JBKPRZ010000669.1:0-4179 GCA_046734815.1 Myxococcota bacterium
GGAGAACACCGTGCGCGCGCCCAGCCCGATCACCAGCACGCTGGCCACCGCGGTCAGCCCCGCCGCCACCGAGCCCCAGCGCCCGACGATGCGGTCCACCCCGGTGCGGGTCTGCCCCAGGGCCCGCCGCGCGCGCGCCTGCAGCCAGCGCCGCTGGGCCGCGCCCACCGGCGGCACCGGACGTTCCAGGTGCAGGAGCGCGATCACCGGCAGCTTCGACAGCGACGACTCGCCACCCAGCTTCTGCTGGCGGCGGATCTCGCGCGCAAAACGGATGCGCGCCACCCGCAGGCGCGAGTAGGCGGTGAACAGCGGCAGCTCCAGCGACTGCGCCACCTCCTTCATCGGCACGCCGTCCAGCTCGTGCATGATGAGCACCACCCGGTTGCGGGGGGGCAGCGCCGCCAGCGCCTTCAGCACCGCCCGCCGGGCGCGGTCGGCGGCGACCTGCTCCTCGACCGCACGGCCGGCGTCCTCGGCGTCCAGCAGACCGGCGGGCACCTCGCGCACCGAACGTCGCCGGTGGGCCAGGATGACCCGGTAGGCGATCGCCGCCAGCCACGGGCGCAAGGTGGCGTCGGGGTTCCAGTCGCGCCGCCGCCGCCACATGACCAGGAACACCTCCTGGGCCAGGTCCTCGGCGTCGGCGGGGCTGGCCCCTAGCCGGTGCAGGGTGCGCAGGACGTAGTCCAGCTCTTGCCCGAAGACGCGGATGCAGTCGTCGACGGTGGCCGTGCCCGGGGGACGGCCGCCGGGCTCGGCGGAGCTGGGGGACGTGTGCACGGGACGTTTCAACGCTGCCGTAACCGAAACGCCCGCGCAACCGGGTGGTGGCCGAAAGAAACGCCCGCCGGCGCCTCGAAAAAATCAGACAAGAACGCGGCCCGGCCGACATTCGCCGGCCGGTGCCACGGCGGGTCGCTCAGGTGAGGTTGGGCAAGGGCCCCTTGTGCCACTGCGGCGCCCCGAACTCGGTGATGGATAGACCCATCATCTGACCGACGCTGGTGAGCAGGCTGGTGTGCATGGTGCCGCCCGGGTAGCGCAGGTACCGGCCCGTCTCCAGCTTCTTGCCCGAAGCCATCTTGAAGTCGCCGGTGGCGATGACATAGGGCGCGTGCGTCCGGCGGTGGTTGCCGGTGGCCAGTTCGTTGACCCAGAAGTACAAGGTGCTGTCGAGCAGCGAGGTCCCGCCCGGCTCGGCGAACGCCTTCAGGCGCGACAGCACGTAGGCCGACTGATCCACGAACCACTTGTTGATGCGCGACAGCTGCGCGTCGATGTTCGGGTTGCCCTGCTGGTGCGAGATGCCGTGGTGCTGGCTGTTGACGTTGACCCAGGTGAAGGCCGTGACCGAGCTGCGCCACTGCAACGACGCCACCCGGGTCAGGTCGCAGGCCAGGGCCAGGGTCAAAAGGTCCATCTGCTGCTTGCCCTGCTCGACGAAGCCGGCGCCGTCGGGCGGCTGGTCGGGCTTCTTGCACGAGGCGCTGACCACGCCGCCGCCGTCGATGGTCAGGCTGCGCTCGACCGAGCGGATGGCGTCCAGGTGCACCCCCAGCCGCGCCTTGTCCGCGCCACCCAGCTGCGCCGAGACGCGCGTGTATTCGTCCATGGTGCGGTCGAGGACGCTCTTCTTGCGGGCGCGGATGCGCTCGAGCTCGGCCTGGGCGGCCGGGTCGGGCATGCTGCCGCCCGACGGCGTGGGCAGCGGCCCCGAGAAAAGCTGCGAGAACAGGCGCGAGGGGCTGTCCTCGGGCACCACCATCTGCTGCGGCCCACTGAAGATCAGCCCGTCCCGCAACGTCCCCTTGACGAACACCGACGCCTGGATCGACTTGAAGCGGCTGTTCTTGCCGATCTCGTTGGCGATCGCCTGATCGAGCGAGATGCCGAAGGCGCGGCCGTTCAGGTTGGGCTGCCCGGTCAGGCAGCCGGTCTTGCCGCGCTGGTGCCCGCCGCCGCCGTTCGAGCCGTCGCCCATCTGGTCGATGCCCTCGAACAGGATGAGGTTGCTCTTCCAGGGCTCGAACGAGGCCATGCTGCTGGCCAGGGTGAAGTTCTTGACCTCGCCCTTGGGATACCAGTTCGGCTCGACCACGCCGTTCTCGGTGAAGTTGATCAGCAACCGGTTGGGCACGGCGGCCGCCTGGGCCTTCGCGGTGCGGGGCCACATCGCGTCCAGGAAGGGCAGGGCGATGGCGACGTTGCCCGCCCCGCGCAGCAACGTCCGTCGAGAAAGCGGGGGCCTCATGGCTGGTCTCCTTTGCTCCGGTACAGGAAGGCGTCGGTCTGGGTGAAGTCGATCAGCAGCTGCCGGACGTCGCCGTTGCTGGCGGCGAAGGCCTTCTGCAGCCGGCCCAGGGTGCAGGTGTCGTGGTCGGTCTCGCGGCGCCCGGTGCCGTAGCGGAACCACTGGGTGGCCAGACAGCCCTGCACCTGCTTGCTGCCCGACAGCTTCCGGGCCAGCTCGATGGGGCCGTCGTAGGGCCCGTCGACGTCGCTGTCGATCAGCTCGCCGTGCGGGTCGATGGGCTGGCCGCGGTCGGTGTCGCGCCAGCGCCCGGCACCGTCGAAGTTCTCGAGGCCCAGGCCGATCGGGTCCATGCGCGCGTGGCAGGCCCCGCAGGACGTCAGCTTGCCGCGCGCCTCCGCCCACTGGCGCCCGGTGGTGGTGGGGGTGACGGGCGGGTTCATCTCGGCGGCGCCGGCGGGCGGATCGGGCACGTCCTGGCACAGGATCCGCTCGCGGATGAAGCGGCCGCGGAACACCAGCGAGGTCAGGGCGTCGTCGGTCACGCCCAGCAGCGACAGCACCCCGGCGTGGGTCAGCAGGCCCGCGCGCTGTCCGGCCGGCAACATGACCTTGCCGAAGCCGGCCCCGGCGGGCGCCGGCCAGCCGTAATATTTCGCCAGCGGCGCATCGACGAATGTGAACGGCGCCGACAGCAAGGTGGCGAACTGGCCCTTGCCGGCGGCGGCGTCTTTCCACACCACCTCCGAGATCAAGGTCTGGGTCTCGCCCCGCAGCGAGGCGCGCAGCTCGGGCTGGAAGGTAGGGTAGATCATCGGGTCCTTGTCCAGGGCGGCGATCTCCTCCAGCTGCAGCCACTGATCGGCGAAGGTGGCCAGGGTGCGGGCGGCCCGCGGGTCGGCCAGCAGCCGCTCGGCCTGGGCCTTCACCTGCTGCGGCGTCGACAGCTTGTCGGCCTGGGCGGCCGCCAGCAGCTGGTCGTCGGGCATCGAGCCCCACAACGCGTACGACAGGCGGCTGGCCATCTCCCAGGAGGTCAGCCGCTGCGCGCCCGCGCCGGCGGCGGCCCCGCCGCGCTCGACCCGGTACAGGAACTGCGGTGACAGCAACATCACCTGGATCACCGACTGCAGGCCGTCGGCGAAGCTGTGGCCGGTGGTCGAGGCCTTGCCCTCGTCGAAGGCGCGCTGGAGGTTGGCGCGCTCGTCCGCCTCCAGCGGCCGGCGCCAGGCGCGGCGGGCGAAGCCGTCGAAGAAGCGGCCCAGGCAGGTGGGCTCGCCGTCCCTGGCCGGATCGCAGCCCAGCAGCGCGGGCAGGCGCCCGACCGCGGCGATGGACAGCTTCTCGGCGGCCGAGACCCAGCGGCCGACCAGGTTGTCCGAGACCGACCTTCCCTCGGCGCTGTTGCGGAAGCCGAGCGCCACTTCCTCGTCGGGCAGATCCAGGTCGGCGGGCGGCGGGTTTCCGAACAGGTCCTGGACCGTGCTCAGGTACTCGTCGCGCGTCAGCCGCCGCAGCGGCGAGGGACCCGGGTCCACGTTGCCGCAGGCCGGATCGTTCGACGGGGGCAGGGCGCTGCTCGGCGGCGGGGTGTTCGTGCCGGGGGCGCCGGGGCGATCGCCCGGGGCGCCCGTGGGCGACTCACCGCCGGCGTTCGATCCGATCTGGCCGGAGCAGCCGGCGCCGATCAGCAGCGCGCCCAGCATGGCGACGGAGGCCAGGTTCGGGCGGCGGCTGAGGCGGAAGCGGCGGCGGATGCGGAAGACGATCAGGCCGGCGGCGACCAGCAGCAGGCTGATGGGCCCACCGGCAGCGGGGTGACCGGAAGCGCCGACGTTGCATGCGCAGCCACCGTCGGCGGGAGGCGCGGGCGGCGGCACGGGCGCCGGTGGCGGCGTCGGCGCGGGCGGCGGGTTGCCGGGCGG
>JBKPRZ010000670.1:0-19720 GCA_046734815.1 Myxococcota bacterium
GCGTTGATTGCTCCGTCGCTCGGGTTTGGCCATCCCGGGTCATCGATCGACAGACAAACCAACACGGTCGTGTATGCGGTATTCAGCCGGGAGATTCGCTCTCCCGAGGAGGTGAACGGTTGGCGACGACAGGCTCTGCCGGTCCTGCTCGAGCGGCTCCGGAACGAGCAAGCGCAGGGCAAACCGAACCCGTTCACGGTGTCTCAGTACGAGGCGCTCCTGTCCCCGGCATCGCCTTGATCCGGCCAATCGCCGCGCTGCTGGGCGGAATCGCTCTCCTGGCAGGGGGCTACGAGGTGGGGCTGGCGCTCCGGGGGCCAGCGCAACCGCCTGGCCAGGAGATTCCGCCCGCTCCGGAGGCGGCCCGCAGCGAGCCCACGCCGCCGCCAGGGGTGCGGTCGCGCCCGATTGGTCCTCCGCCGGCCCTCTCGCCGGGAACGGAGATCCCGGTGCCGGATCGCTCGCCACTGCAGGCCTTGCGCGAACGCTACCCGTTCGAAGCCGGCCTGACCGAACGAGCGCTGGCAGGTGAGGCACGGCGCTTGTTGCGCGCGCGTGTGGCGTGCCTCGGGCGGGAGGAGATCCTGCCCACGGTCCTCGATGTCCGTTTCTTCGTGGCCGCCACCCGGCGCGCGTTGCACCTGCAGAATTTCGAGTTGCACGTCTTCGAGGGTGCACCCCTCCCCGATACGGTGCTGTCGTGCCTGCGCGCCGGTTGGCCGCCGACTTCCGTGGTCGAGCTGTCTCCAGAACTTGCCGCCGAAGACCACACGTTCGTCGACGGCGTTCAATTCGAGCACCACGTTCCTGTGCCGATCGGTCACAAGCCAAGGCAGGCGCCCTGACGGCCCCGCCGGGCCCGCCGTACGCGTCGCCAGCGCACGGCGGGTGAAGCTGCGATCGTCAGCCAGCGAGCGAACCTGGATCGGTGGTCCTGTTATGACCGGAAGTCATGACGTCATCGCATCACGGCGGTCTGGCCTGCCTGACCGTCCTTCTCGCCGGCTGTCGCGAGCCGCCCGTGCCGGTGTCGCTGCCGGCGCCTCCGGTGTTCGTGGCGCCGGCGGCGGCGGCGGTTCCCGATGGAGCGGCGGCGCAGGCGACGGCCGCTTACGTGCGCGCCAACTACAGCAAGTTCGAGTACCGCATCCGCATGCGCGACGGCGTGAGCCTCTTCACCGAAGGCGACTACCTGAACATGCGCCCGCACCGCGATCAGAACGCGGCCCGTCCGAGATCGACGAGAGCAGCGACACCTACGACACGATCGCCTGGCTGGTCGCGCACCTGCCGTACAACAACGGTCGCGTCGGACAGTGGGGCATCTCGTACCCCGGTTTTTGCGCCTCCGCCGGGGCGATCGATTCGCACCCGGCGCTCAAGGCCGTGTCGCCACAAGCCCCGATCGCCGATTGGTGGCGCGGCGACGACATGCACCGCCCTGGCGCCTTCAATCTCCAGATGGCAGGGGACCGCCGCCGAGCGCGGCGTCGACGAGTACCCGAGCGACCCGACCCGCCCCGTGCCCTACACCCAGCAGATGACCCAGCGGCCGGTTCCGCGAGGGCGGCGAGACGCCCAAGCCGTTCACGCCCGGCCAGGTGACGCTCGTGCGTTTCGCCATCAACGACGTCTTCCATACCTTCCAGCGCGGCCACCGGATCATGATCCAGATCCAGTCTTCGTGGTTCCCGTTCATCGACCGCAACCCGCAGCGCTTCGTGCCCAACATCTTCGAGGCCAAGCCGGGCGACTTCGTCAAGGCCACCCACCGCCTTCACCGTGGCCCCGAGTCGCCCAGCGGCCTGCGCGTTCGTGTGCTGCCCGCCCCGGACGAGCCGCGCTGAGCGCGCCCCCGAACGGTTCGAAACCAGCACAAAGGTACCTCAAAACCTATTCGTGCCGGACGCCCATAGCGGCGTCACCCCCGAGTAGATCACCAGGTTTCCGTCGCTCTGGACGACCAGGTAGGCGCCGGAGTGTCCCGAGGTGTTCGAAGCCCAGCGGGGCACGCCGTTGACGTCGTAGACCACGAGGTTGCCATCTCCCTGCATGATCGCCTGTCCCGGCGTCGTGCCCCAGGTATTCGACGCCCACAGGGGGGAGGTCCCGAAATACAGCACGAGGTTGCCGTCTCCCTGGTAGACGAGAGTGAAACGCCCGTCGACAGATGTGCGCGATTCGCCGGGTCCGAGCGCTTCGTTCGGTCCCAGACCGTGGCTGGTCTGAACGGGCGTGAAGGCGTTGGAGAAATCACGCACGGAATTCATGAACACCGAATGCCCCGCCCATTCCGGGATCGTGGTCGTGGGCGAGCCTGTCCAGTCGATGACCGCGTACATGTCCGGTGCGACGCCGGAGCGGCGCCAGTTGCGATACATCTCGCCCTGTCGCATCAGTCCGTCGTACCAGGAGAAGGAGCCGGCGGCCCAGAAGATGACCCCGAAGCTCATGCCGTTCGCTCGAACCGAGTCCTGGATCGAGGCCAGGTCGGCGGCCGTCCCGCCGGCATTCCAGTCGTGGTCCAGTTGCGCGTACTGGATCCCCGATCCCGTCCGAGCATTTGTCTCGTTGTTGACATCGCCAAAGAACGCTCGCAGGGTCGCGGCGCTCTGGTGCGGATAGGCCTCCTGAAGAATGACGCCCACGCCGGGAAACTCCTCACGTGCCAGACGTATGAATTCTGCCGTCTGTTGTACCGCATAGGTGTAGTCCATCGGCTGCTGGCCGGTGGTGAGGGGTTCGTCGATCTCGAGATAGTCGAGCGTGCCGCCAAGATCCCGGAAGCGACGGAGATTCCCCACGACCTGGCTCCAGCAGGCCTCTCCGGTCGCGCACTGTGGCTTGAGCGCTCCCGCCGCGACCACGAGCAGCTTGCCGGAGCTGCGCACGTTGGAGAAGCACTGGCTGAGCTCGTCGTCGCTGAGCGCGGCCATGAACTGGTGGGCGTTGCCGAAGAAGTCGGCGCGCTCCCATCCAGTCGGCCATTGGTCCAGGTTGAGGCAGGCGTCGCGGAACGGAACCCCATTCGGAATCGGGTTGGTGTTCATGGTCGGCTCGACCTCCAGCACCGGATAGTGCGCCTGGGCATACGCGTCCTTTGGTTGGCTCGCGAGTGCCACGAAAGCGATCTCCAACAAACAGATCTTGGCTATCCAGCTGACCCGGTTCGCCCTCGTCCTCTTGGTACTCTCTGCACACATGGCTGCCTCCTTTGTCGTTCCGCCGATCTGCCGGAGCAGCCAGCGGGACCGCCAAGGAAGCTAGTTTTCAAGCGCGGTGGTCGACAGGACTGGCGGCGCCAAAGATTTGACCGGACACGCCAGTGATCTCCGTTATCGGCGTGGCGCCGGCCAGCTCCCCGCAAGCGAGCTCCCTCACTTTTCCAGACCGTGGCAAGCCTGGCAGCTGAAGCCGGGGGCCTCCGGCCTGGTCGGGTCCCACAGCGGCTGTCCCAGCATGGCCGCCATGGGCGGCTCGACTTCCTCGACCATGAACTGGGTCCACCGGGCCCAGGTGGGCTCTGCCGCGAGCTTGGCCTCGAAAGCGGCCTCGCTGGCGGGCAAGGGGCGGACCTCGGAGGCGGGCATCTTGAATGTGCCGGCCGCAACCTGGTTGCCGTGGCAGGTGGTGCAGTCGAAACGCTCGAACTTCACCGGGTCGAATCGCTGGTAAATCTCCTTCATCCGCGGGACGACCACGGTGCTCATGTACACGAAGCGCTGGCCGCTGTTCATGTCCTTCCAGGCCACCTCGGGCACGTCTGTCGCCGGCACCGCAGCGGCGTCGCAGCCGCCGGCGAGCGCACCCGTCACGATGGACAGAGCCAGGGTCCGAGCGAAACCATTCTTGGTGATCATGTTCATTCTCCTCTCGAAGACGCGACGGTTGAATTCGGCGAAGCCTCGACTGGCCTGCTTCCTTGCAAGCACGACGATCGGCCCTCGCCGGGATCGACAGCCCGGGAGTCGATCGCTGTCGAATTGTTGCTACGTCGCGTAAACGGCCAGCCATCGTCCGCGGACTTGCGGGACGCGACCGGCAACGGCAGGGAGCTCGCCGCCGAGATCAGCGCCAGTGAGGGGGATAGGTGCGGTCGTACCCGGGCAGGGCTTCCATGCGCGCGAGCCACCCGGCCAGCGAGGGGTATCGCCCGGCGAACGGCAGGAAGTCGAGTCCCAGCGGCTGGGCTGCTTGCTTTCCCGCCGCGCGCAGCGTGTGCTGGATGAAGGCCACGGCGGTGCAGTCGGCGGCGCTGACCTCCGTCCCGGCGAGGTAAGGCTGGCGGGCCAGCGACGCCTCCAGGGTGGCGAGCTCTGCGTGCAGCTCACCCGCGGCCGCCTTGATGGCCCCGGCCTCTGCCTCGACCTTGCCGCTGTAGATGGGCAGCGCGAATCGATCGAGCTTCGGCTCGAGATAATTGATGAGCTCGAGCACCTGCCGCATGACCCGTCCGGCCTCCTCCGCGGTCCGGCCGAACAGCGACGGCTCGGGGTATTTGCGGTCGAGGTACAGCAGAATGGCGACCGACTCGTACAGGGCAAAGTCGCCGTCCCGGATGACAGGCACCTTGCCGCGCGGGTTGAGGGCCAGGTACTCGGCGGTCTTGTTCTCGCGTTGCCCGATGTTCAGCAGTCGTGCCTGATACGGCACCTTCTTGATTTCCAGAGCGAGCATCACCCGCCAGGAATTGCAGCTGCCAGATGCCCAGTAGATCTCCAGCGCCATGGTCGATTCTCCCTTCCATCGGTCTCGTCGTTCAAGCTGCCTTCGTGGCTACGTAATAGACGTGGGCGGCATCTCCCTGAACCCGCCGGGCGGCGACGTCGCGCAGCCCCGCGGCCGCGATCATCCGCTGCGCGTCCTCTTCCCCCCACATGGCGCCCGGGCCCAGTCCGCCACTGGCGCGCGAGACCGGCAGGCAATGCAGCGTCGAGATCGCGTAGATGAACGGACCGCGCGGGTGATCGATGTTGTCGGCCAGATCGCTGGATCCGGCCAGCTCCATGCACAGGAACGTCCCCCCGGGCCGCAGCGCCGAGTGCACCGCCGCGAGCAGAGGCGCGGGCTGCGGGTGCTCGTGGATGCAGTCGAAGGCGATCGCCAGGTCGAAGAGCAGTCCTTGCTCTTCAGGCCGTCGATCGAGCTCGTGAAAGCGGCTTTGCCCGAAGGTGCGGGCGAGCAGGGCGCAGGCCTGGTCGCCCGGTCGACCGACATTCAGAACGTCGATGCCCCGACGCAGGCGATCGACCAGCCCGGGCACCAGCGGCAGCACCTGGTCGATCAGGACCGACGCGTGGCTGCGGGCGATCTCCTCGCCGTGCACGCTCCGCCACTCCGGGAAGCTCTCGGCCGGTAGCCCAGCCCCGCTGCGAAAGCAGTCCGCCACTCGAGGCTCCACGCGGGCGAGCGCCGGAATCGATTGCATGGCCAGCGCCATGTCCTCGGGTCCGGCGCCTTCCGTCAGTACGGCCGCGTGCTCGGTGGGCAGGCGATATGTTCCGCGTGCGCGGTCGTAGTCGACGATCCCGCCGGTGACCATCGCAGCCAGCCACTCGCGCACGTAACGTTCGTCGAGGCCCGCTGCGCCGGCTATCCGGTCACTGGTCGCCGGCGGCAGCCTGGCCATGGTCTCGAACAACCCCGTGCGGCGGCCCAGGCTGATGGTGAGGGCGAGCATGGCGTGGTTGAGGACGACACGCATGGTCTGCGAAAAGCCCGAGCTGCGCACGGTTTCCACCTATTTCTTGGCGATGCCCTCGAAGTAGCACTTGCCTCCGTCGCCGAAGGTGATGGTCGACTTGAAGGATCGCGTCCTCCCGGCAAATGAGAACGAGAGGTCCTCGCTGGCGGCTTGCCCGCCCGTTCCACCTTTGAGCAGCTCGCAGCTGAGGTTGTCGCCGCTCCAGGTGCACTTGTGATCGTGGACCTCCTCGTCGGAGGTCATGGCCATGAAATGGACGGCCTTGCCGTAGGTGTCGTATCCGACCAGGAAGGAGCCCTCGTAGGGCCCTACACCCGGGATGTTGCCGGTGAACAGACAGGTCACCGCCTTGCCCAGGGCGGTCTTCTTGCAGTCGAAGACGAACCTGGTCTTCATGGGCTGGCCGCCGGGCATGGTGATCGTGCTGTCGTAGACCGTCTTCCCCAGGAACGCCGTCACCGTCCTGGCCAGCTCGGGTGGGGGCGGTGGGGTCGCCTCCCCGGCGGCGGCCAGCCCGGCGGGCAACGCAATGGCAAACACGGCAGAAACAATGAGCTTTTTCATCGGTCCCTCCTTGCAAGAAAGGAGGCGTGAGATCCGATCGAACATTGTTCAGGTGCTGTGCCCGCGCGGCCGGTAGCAGCAGAAGGTGCCCGTCCGGACCGCCCAGTCCAGGTGTCGGCCGACCTCGGGCAGCGCCTCCTGGATGCGGCGGATTGCGTCGCGCACCCGCCGCTGCACCGCCACCCGTGCGCGCTCGGCTGCTCCCCCCGCGCGGCGCGGGCGACCCCCGATGCCGACGGCGCGCGACAGCTCGGTCCCCAGCAGCTCGATCTCCTCGCGCGCGCGGCTGGCTCGCAGCTCGTCTCCCACCGATTCGGCTTCGGCCAGGGTCTCGCGCAGATCCTCCAGGCGTCGTCGATAGCTGTCCCGGGCCTGCGGATCGAGCAGCTCGCCGGCGTCGCCGAGGTCCTGCCGCTCGTCGCCGCCGGTGGTCTCTCCGGCCGAGACGAGGTCGAGGACGTGGAACTCGCGATCGGGGCTGGCGATCAGGGTCGCGAGGGTGCGCATGGACCGGTTGTCCTTGAGCCGCGAAACGCGATCCCCACAGGTCAGGCTCCAGAATTCGCCCTCCCGCTGAAGCTCGAAGGTCAGCTCGGGGGTGCCGGCCGCCTGAGGGGGCCGGGTGGACGGCGCCGCCGCCACCGGGCCTCGCCCCTGCTCGGCCCTGACCGCCGCCAGCAGAGCGGGAAGGGGCAACGCCTCCGCGATGTTTGCAGCCGAGGACAGCAGCTGGTTCGCGCGTTCGAAGTCTTGCTGCCCTCCGTGGGCGCGCAGCGCGCAGGCCAGATCGAACTGCACCCGCGCCAGTGCCGGGCGCCCGCCCAGCCGGGCCAGGTCGGCGGCTGCTGCCTCGAGGTGCTGCAGGCCGTCCGGCACGCGCCCCAGGGCGAGGGCCATCTTTCCGAGCAGGCTCTCGTAGACACCGTCACAATAGGGCCCGGCCAGGCCCACGCAGCGGATCCGCCCGCGCAGCGGCACCAGGTCGCGGTACAGCTGATCCATCCGCTCGAGGTCTCCCAGAGCGATGGCGACGTCGGCCACCTCGGCCATGCTGCAGGGCTCGTCTCGGCCGAATATGAACGAGCTCGGTGGGATCTGGGCGAGCCGGGCCCGCGCCCCGGCCAGATCCCCGCTGCGGGCGTGGGTGGCCGCGGCGATGATGCTGACGAACTCTTCGCTGGCCCGCTGGCCGGTCCAGGAGGCGAGCAACGTCGGTTCGAGCACGACCGCGTCGTCGTAACGCTCGGCCGTGCGTAGCCCCGCGTAGCGATGCATGAGCAGCGACGGCCCGCCGCCAGCGCCGATCTCCGTGGCGATGGCGGCCGCCTCGTTGGCCAGTCGCTCTGCCTCGGTGAACCGACCCTCGAAGGAGGCCCGCATGGCGCGGAACAGGGGGAAACGCCAGTGTTGGCGGAGCTGGGGGAGCTCGCCGCCCAGCCGTTCGCAGGTGGCGATGCGCGCCTCCATCATGGCCAGCTCGCCGCGCTCGAGATGGTCGATGACCAGCCGCTGATTGGCGCGCAGCGCACGAAGCGGATCGCCGAGCTGCCCGGCCAGGCTCTCCTGCTCGAGATTCAGGGCCAGGCGCTGGTCGGCGGGCACGTAGTCCATCATGGCCGCCATGGCGTTGTGGAGCACCTCGAGCAGCGTGGCCTTGTCACCCAGCTCCCGCGCGAGCGCGATCGCTTCTCGCGCCAGATCGATGGGAACGCTCGGCTGCTGGGCCGGTTGCAGGGCCGCCGCCAGGCGCGCCTTGACCCGGGCCCGCAGCGCGCGCTCGTGGTCAGGCAGGCGGTCTTGCGCTTCCTCGAGCAGCTGGATCAGCTGCGGATCGACTCGACCCGCGACGATCTCCGCACCGAAGGTCAATGCCACGCGCGCGAGCATGGCACCGTCCCCCGTCTTGCGCGCGACCTCGGCCGCCTGCTGACACAGCCGCTTGCCCCTGTCGGTTTCACCCCCGCGTATCCGCGCCAGCCCGAGAGACAGAAGAACCTCCCCGCGAAGCTGACCCAGGGCGGGCGCCAGCTCGAGCGCCGCCCGGGCCCGCTCCAGCAGCGCGGCGGCATCCTCCCAGGCCAGTCGATCGAGCGCCTGGTTGGCGGCGCGAAGCGCGTATCTCGGTCCTGCCTCGAGCTCGGCCGGACAGGCTTCGAGGAAGTGGTGGGCGATCTCCGCGAGGGCAGCCTCCAGCTCGTCCCGGCGCAGGCGTTCGAGCGCGCTGCCTATCGCCACGTGCAACTCGAGGCGGCGGGTTCCCGGGAGATCCCGGTAGACCACCTCCCGGATGAGGGCGTGAGAGAAGCGATAGCGGCGGCCGGCCTGCTCGATCAGGAAGCCGGCCGCCGTCGCCGGGGCCAGACACTCCGCCAGGTGGGTCGCGGGCTGGGCCGAGGCCTCGACCAGGAGGGCCAGCGAGACCTGCTCTCCGATGACCGACGCCACCTCCAGCGCCGCCCGCGCGGGCTCGGTCAGGGCGCGCAGGCGACGTCGGATCACCTCCCGCACGCCGTAGAAGACCGGCAGGGGGGCGTCGGCGGGGTTCCGTTCGCTCGAGAGAAGACGAAGCGTCTCGTCGATGAACAGCGGGTTTCCGCGGGTGGCCTCGAACACGGCCGCCGCCGCCTCGTTGCCGAGACCGCCGGTTGCGTCCGCGACCATGGCGTCGGTTTCACCGCGATCCAGCCGGCGCAGCAACAGCCGGGTGCCTTCGCGACCGGCGCGACTCAGAGCTGCATCGGTCTGGGGCGTCACGTCCGCCTCGACGTCGCGGTAGCAGCCCACCAGCAGCACCCGCAGGGTGCGGACGTCGCGCGCGATGAACTCGAGCAGCATGACCGAGGCGTGATCGGCGGCGTGGAGGTCATCGAGCACCAGCATCAGCGGTCGGCTCGCGCTTTGCCAGCGGAGCAGCCCCGAGACGGCCTGAAACAGCGCAAAGCGGGCGCGCTCGGGGTCCGGCTCGGGGGGAGGAGGCGGCACCCGCGAGCGAAGGGCAGGGATCAGAGGCTGCAGCACCGAGGCCGAATCGGGCAACGCCGTGATCAACGATTCCGGCTCGCAACCCACCAGCAAGGAGTCCAGGATCTGGGTCCAGGGCCAGTAGGGCGGAGCGCCGCCGCCATCCCAGGAGCGACCCCAGGCGACCGGAATGGCGCGGCGGCTGGCCTCGGCCCCCACCTCTTCTGCCAGACGTGTCTTGCCGATCCCGGGCTCGCCCACGACAAACAGCACGCTGCCCCGACCGTCTTCCAGCTCCTGCAGCGCCTCGAGCAATCGAGCGACCTCGGCCGCCCGACCGAACAGACGGCCCTGCCGCGCGGCGATGGGGTCTCGACCCATGGCGGACAGCGTACTACGCGCCGGCGAAACGACGCGCGCCGCGGACGGCTCCTCATTGCAATTCAGATTGCCCGACCGGCCACGAACGCAACGGTGGACGCGGGCGGGCTCGGCAAGGTGCGAACTTCGACGAAGCCATTCTGCTCGAGGAGTCGCTCGATCTGCGACGCGCTCCAGGGAACCGAGCCCCATTCGGCCGCCCGCAGCCGTGCCAGCGCAGCGGTCAGGGGATCGCCCCCGGTGGTCAGGGAGCCGAAGAGGATCCAGCCACCGGGGCGGAGCGAGCGGCGGACGCGCTGGAGCGCCTCGGGGATCACCGGGCCAGGAATGAACGCGCCGGGGATCCACGCCAGGTCGAAGGTCTGTCGGTCCTCGACTGCCTGCACCGGCTGTTCCCGGAGCTCGACGCGATCCTCGACGCGCGCGTCCCTCACGTTCTGACGGGCCAGGGCCAGCGATGGCGCCCAGACGTCGATACCCACGACGCGGAGCCGCGGCCAGACACGGGCCATCTCGATGGCCAGCGCCGCCACCCCCACGCCGACGTCCAGGAAACGGGCCTGGTCGGTCTCGAGGCGGGCAGCGAGCCCGTCGAGAAGAGGCACGTACCGGCCGAGCAGCGCCGGGAACCCGGCGGACACGTCGCCCGCGGCCTGCAGCATCTGCGGGTCGAACGGTTTCCAGCCGGTCGCCTGCGGCGCTGGCCCCAGCCGAGCGGCGGCCGCCAGGAGGGTGGCCCGGATCTCTCCCAGTATCGGCCGCGCCTGTTCGGGGGCCAGGCCGGTCAGAGTTTCACCGAGACCCAGGTGATCGACGACCTCCTCGAGACACGCGCGTACTTCGGATGGGATCTCGACGCCGGCTATCCGGGCGTTCAGGAGGGCACCCACCGCCGAGAGCGCGCCGGCGGAGGAGCTCAACCGCGCGACTGTCTCCCGGAGCGCCTGGACGCTCACGACCCTCTCCCCGCTGCCAGCGCCTCGCCCAGGAAGGTCTCGGCCGCCACCGAACCGCGCAGCGATCGGACCCCATCGCCCTGGGGCGTCAGCTTGCCGTCCTCGATGCATTGGTACAGGGCCTGCAGCAGCTCGGCGAAGGGTTGGGATGCCCCGAAGCTCGTCATTGCCGGAACCACCGCGGCAAGGGGCAGCGGCTCGGGGTGGACGGGTCGTCCCAGGTGGGTGGAAAGCGCGGTCGCCAGATCGCGAGGGCTGTAGTCGCGCGGCCCCGACAGCTCGATCACCTCACGAGGCACCCCGGGCGGGCCTTCGAGCAGAGCCCGGGCCGCGGCTGTGCCGATGTCGCGGGTGGCAACCATCGGGATCACCAGGTCGGGCCGGATGAAGGTGGGCAGCTTGCCGCCCGACGCCGCGCCCAGCACCGGAAGCCAGTTGTCCAGGAAGTAAGCGGCCCGGAGGAACGTGATCCGGGAAGGCGCATCCGCGAGTCTCTCTTCAGCAGCACGCAGGGTGAGCGACAGCCCGGTGCCCTCGGCATGTCGGGCGGTCACCGACGAGAGCAGGACCACGTGCCCGGGGCGGCTCTCGCCCAGCGCGCGCGCCATCGCGTCCGCGATTCGCCAGCCATCCGAGATCGGATCGACCGACCGGGGGTCCTGCGGCGACAGGAGATAAGCCGCCTCGGCGCCGCGAAGGGCGTCGGCGAGCGCACGCGGATCGTCCAGCGACGCCAGGGCGACCTCGGCCCCGCGCGTCCGCCAGGCCGCACCCTTGGCCTCGTCACGCACGATGACTCTCACGCGCTTGCCCGCTTGCAGCAACGACTCGGCCACCACGGATCCGGTCCTTCCAGAGACTCCTGCGACTGCGTACATTGAGCACCTCCACTGTTCGGAGGGTGCCCCCGGATGCCGACCGGGTCGATTCCCAGGATCCGCCCAGCCCTGGGCAGGTTTGCACAGGCTCGTGCGACCGCCCGTGGCCTAGGATGGTGAGGTGGGCAAGCGAGACGAGATCGACTGGAACGACCTCCGCTACTTCCTGGCAGCGGCGCGCGCCAGGACGCTCGCGGGCGCGGCGCGCGCGCTGGAGGTCGAGCACTCGACGATCGGACGCCGCCTGACCGCCCTGGAGCGGGCGATCGGCGCGTCGCTGGTGACCCGGAATCCAGACGGCCTGGTCCTGACCGCCGCGGGAGAAAAGGTGCTGCCGCTCGCGGAGGAGATGGAGCGCGCGGTACTGGCCACCCGGGAGATCGTCACGTCGAACAAGGCGCGGGTCCGGCTGGCGACGCCGTCGGGTTTCAGCCGAGTCCTGTCACCGCACCTGAGCGCCTTCCAGGCCCGGCATCCGGACGTGACCATCGAGTTGCTCGGCGGCAGCCGCATGGTGGATCTGAAGAAAGGCGAGGCAGACGTGGCCATCCGGCAGGGGCCGTCGCAAGACGAGGAACTGATCACCAAGCGCATCGGCGAGGTCCAGTGGTCGCTGTATGCGTCGGAGTCATACCTGGTCCGGCATCCAGCGCCGTCCGATCCCCGGCAGCTGACCGGACACGACCTTCTCGGCTTCGAGGCCGGTCTGTCCGGCGTGCCGGGAGCACGCTGGATACAGGAGCACGGCAGCGGCGCGAACATCGTCATGCGGTGCCGCGAGCTGGCTGACATGCTCTCCGGTTGCGTGGCCGGGCTGGGCCTCGCCGTCCTGCCCGCCACGGCCGCGGCCCTGGAGCCGTCCCTGCGGCGCCTGACTGGTGAGCTGCTCGGCAGCAGCAACCTGTGGATCGTCTACCGCAAGGAGGTCCTGCTGGGCGAGCCGGTGCGGGCGGTCATCGAGTTCGTGACGGAAGTGCTGCGCGAATACCTTCGCAGCGTCTCGGGCGCCGCCGAGCGTTCCGGCTGAATCAACGAGCTCGATGACCGTGACCGCATGGTTGGTGGCCCCTCACTTCTTTTCGGCCGCGGGCTTCTCCTTTTCCGGAACCACGTCCCACTTGCCACGCGCATCGATGAACAGGACGCATGCAGCCCCCGCTTCGCAGGCGGTCGTGTGCTTCTGCTTCTTGGTGAAGGAGAAGTAGGAGCCAGCCGGGAGGCTCGTGTCCTTGCCGTCGACCCCGAGAACGAGCGTCCCCGAGATGACGTTCACGTAGTGATTCGCGGTGTGGTGGTGTAAAGGGGCCTTGAATCCGGGGTCGAACTTGAGGAAGAAGTGGCTCGAGCCCTTGCTCGGATCGCCTTCGGCGACGGCCATCTTCAAGCCTTGAAAGCCAGGAACGTCGGCCCACTTCACATCGGCGGCCGGGGTGAGGACGGCGGTCGAAGGCTTGACCGCCTGCGCAAGGACCGGAAGCGCGAATAGTCCGAAGGCCAGAGCAAAGCTCGTCGAGATCATCTTCTTCACGGGTGTCTCCTCTGCTGGGTTCTCGAGTGTCTGCGGCGTCGCTCTTGTAACACGAATTGGCCTTTTCCTGTCTCGAACCGACTCTGCGGCTTTCCCTCAGCGGCCCCGGTTGCTAGCGGCTGGCCTCGGCGACGGTCTTCAGCTGGGCGAGACCCTTCTCGATGTCGGCGCCGAGCATGTTGTCCATGTTCATGAACATGCCGAAGGCCTTGCCCATGAAATTGTGGTTGCCATCCATCGACCAGGTCACGAACGAGCCAGTCGGCGTATCCGCGAGGGTCAGCGCACAGGTTGCCGTGGACTCCATCGGCTTCACGAACTGGAGCTTCATGCGCACTTTCTGGCCAGGGACGCTCTCTTCGATCGTCATCTTGCCGGTGCCGACGTCCTTGCCGCTCCAGGAATACGACTGACCGACGCCCGCCGCGGGGCCTTCGAAGCTCTTCTGCAGGTTGGGATCGAGCTTTTCCCACGGCGACCCGAAGAGGACCAGGACACGGGCAAACTGATGGAGGTCGTTGAGAACACCGAACACGAGACCGGACGGAGCGGCGACGGCGAGCTTGCGCTCGACGTGATACGCGGACGGCCGCCTGGCCACCACCACCACGAAAACGACCAGGACAGCCACAGCACCGATGAGGATTTTCCCGAGCATGGAACCGCCTCCAGGAGGCGCCACCATCATATCCCCTGGCCCGGCGGTCAAGCGGCGAGCGCCCCCGGTCAGCGGGCGTGGACCGGGCCCGCCCGGGAAGATCGCGTGCCCCTCGACCCTCTAATCGCACGAGGTGCTGTCCATGTTCGGGCCTACACGCGTTGCGATGCTGCTGGAATTGTTGGTGGTGACGTCGACCGGCTGCCGGCCCGCGGGTCAGGTGGATCGTTCCAGCGTCCGGCTGGTCGATGCGGCGGCGCAGCGGCCCTCGCCGCCCCCGACCACCGTGGGCGGATCGCCGGACGGAGGGCCCGAGGGCAGGGACGCCGATGCGCCGCCCGGTCTGGACGCCGCGAGAGACGCCGCGGCCGCGCCTCCTGATGCCGGCTCGCCCGAAGCGGGCGTCGATTGTTGCCGGGTCATCGTCGAGGACGCCTCGTCCCCGCCCGATGCCCGGGCCGGCGCGGACACCCGGCCCGCGCCGGACGCTGTGGACCCTGCGGACGGTCCGGGTCCTCCTGGCGAGCGCCTGCCGCTGCCGCTGCTCGTGACCGAACACTTCTTGCAACAGGGCTGGTTCGCTGACCCGAACCTGGCGCTGCTGTTCACGCCCGGTTCGACGATCATCCGCGCGGTGGAAAGCGGCACCGGCCCCTGCGCCGCCCGGGTTCCCGGCGCGCGCGGCCGCTGCATCGAAGTCACCTATACGCCACCCGCTGACCTGGTTCCCCCCGCCACAGGCGGATGGGTGGGGTCATATTTTCTCACGGCCCTGCGCGAGGCTCACCCGGACCAGTCACCGCCGGCGCAGGCCGGGGACGGCAACTGGGGGATCGAACCGGGCTTGCCCGTGGCCCGTGGCGCCGACCGGATCAGCCTGAACGTCGCCACCGATCAGCCGGGATTCACGGTCGGCTTCGGCGCCGGCTCGACGCCGGACGGGTTCGTGCTGCCGGAGACGATCGTGAGCCCGACCGCCGCCTGGAGCCGTTTGCGGATCTCCCTCGCCGGCGTCCGCTACGACCGCGTCTTGACCCCGCTGGGCTGGCAACTGCACGACACCACCCGGCCCGCTCATTTTTACCTGGACGACATCGCCTGGGAAGACCGCTGACCGCTCGCGCGCAGAGTGCCGGTGCCAGCGGCAGCCGGGGGAGCGGCGGCGCATCTTCCTCGCTGGCCCTCGTACACCGATCCCCTGGGCCCGCATGTTTCGCGCGAGATGGAGCGCTTCTTCACGGAGCATCGGCGCAAGAGCCGCCCTACCTTGACACCGCGATGAGCGAATTCAGACAGCGCCGGGTGCAATGCTGGAGCCCGTCGGGACTGCACCGCATGGCCTACCTCGAGTGGGGCAGCCACGACAATCCGCGGGTGCTGGTCTGCGTGCACGGCCTCACCCGCTGCGCCCGCGATTTCGATTTTGTCGCCCGGCGGCTGGCTGCCCGCTACCGGGTCATCTGCCCCGACGTACCCGGTCGCGGCGATTCGGACTGGCTGAAGAATCCGCTGGAGTACCAGCTCCCGGTCTACCTCAACGACATGGTGGCGCTGATCGCGCGGCTCGATGTCGAGTCGGTGCACTGGGTGGGAACCTCACTGGGGGGGCTGATCGGCATGGCGCTCGCGGCGTTGCCCGATTCACCCGTGACGAAGCTGGTGCTCAACGACGTCGGGCCGGTGGTGAGTGCGGCGGGTCTCGCCCGCATCGCCGGCTACGTCGGCAAGTGGCCGCCCTTGCCAACCATCGAGGCGGCGGAGGCCTATATACGCATCGTGAGCGCGCCCTTTGGCCGGCATTCCGACGCCGAGTGGCGTTTCCTGACCGAACACGTGGTCCGGAGAAATGCCGATGGCTCGCTTCGCATGCACTACGACCCGGCGCTGGCGGTGGCCTTCAGCTCGCAACCACTGGACCAGGACCTGGAGCTCTGGAACATCTACGACGTCATTCGCTGTCCGACGCTGGTCCTTCGTGGCGAGCTTTCAGATGCCCTGACCCGACAGACCGCCCGGGCCATGTCCGAACGGGGGCCGGCGGCGAAGGTCGTGGAGATCGCAAACGTCGGTCACGCGCCGACGTTGATCCACGAGGAGCAGATCGAGGTGCTGTGTGAATTCCTCCTCGGGCTCGGAGGTTGATGGGAGAGCTCGTGCTGGTCGCCCTGAGCGAGGGTAGGCGAGCCTGGAGGTCTGGCACGGCGGCGCGCGAGGTGGTCGAGCTCAGCGCGGCTGCTCGAGCACGCGGATGCGCGCGAGGAGGCCTCCCTCGCCAACCGCCCAGCCGACGGTGCCGTGCTGGGGGAAGCTGACGGCGTGAAATCCCGTGTGGGGTAGCGGTGTCCACCGCAGGCCGCCGTCCAGCGATTGGTCGTTGCCAGAAGGCCCGACCGCCACGATGCGGGGGGCGCTGACCGCCTCGACGTAGGTCACGGCAGAGCGGAAACCGCCCAGACCGGGTCGCGGGACTGATGTCCAGGTTGCGCCTCCGTCCTCGCTGATTGCGGCGTTCAAGAAGGCCAGTGTCTCGTTCTTGTAGTCGCCGCCGACGATGATGCCGTGGAGGGGGTCCCGGAAGGCGATCGAGAAGATGCCGGCCGTGGGACCGGAGGGCACCGGTGTTGCCGAGACGACCCACGTGCTCCCCGCGTCCTCCGTTCGCAGGACCCGCGCCGAGGCGGCGGCACCCGTGCCGATCCAGGCGTGGCGCGTCCCGAGGACGGCGACGCTGGTTCCACTGGCGGCGAAGGCCCCTTCGCCGGGTAGCGCCGGCGGGAGGCCGGCAGCTGGCACCGCCGTCCAGTTGCGCCCACCGTCCGCGGTGCGGAGGACGGTGAAGTGGCCGCCGACGGAGTCACCCACGACCAGGCCACGCCCCGGGTCCCAGAAAGCCATGGCGTCGAAGAAGGCCTTCGGGTCGCGGTTCTGGAACTGCAGCGTCCAGGTCGCGCCGCCGTCTGTGGTCTTGTAGATGCGCGAGGCCTCGCCCGGACCGATGCTGAGGACGTAAGCGGTCCGCTCGTCCACAGCGTCCACGTCGCGGAAGTCCAGGGACCCGGAGCCGGGTATTGCCCGCGGCTGCCAGGTTCCACCGCCGTCGAGGGTGCGCAGGATGGTGCCGGAGGTGCCGCTGGCCCAGGCCACGCGATCGCTGACGACGCTCACCCCGCGGAGCCGGGCGGTGACGCCACTCGACTGGTGCTCCCACTGCGTCCCGGAGGATTGTGCGGCCGCATGGCCGGTGCGCGGCAGGAGGGCCATCAACACGGCGACGGCGCCAGCGCCACTGCACCGGCGGACATACGGCGACAGGGAGACCGCGCTTGCCGCGGGTGGCGGTTCCATCGACATCCGATCTGCCGAGTATGCCACCTCCTGTTTCAATCTCCGTCATTGGACCGGAAGGTGATGGTGACGCCGAGGGCGCTCGCGAGATCGACCTTCAGCGCGTGCTCGAGGTTGCGGGTGGCGATGGCGGCCTGGAGCAGGGTGGGGCGGCGGGTGCGGGCGGCCTCTTCGATCGGTGTGCCGATGGCGGTGACGTCGGTCCGGGCATGCTCGAACGCCGTCTGCACGCGGGTGGCCAGGGCGGGCGCGGGGCGCTGGACCAGGGGGGCGAGGCCCACGCGGTAGAGGCGCTCCACGCCTTCCAGGACGGCCAGGGTGAGGAGATGGGAAGTGCCGCTGGGCTGGCCCTCGGGAGGCTGCGCTTGCAGCTCGGTGGGGGTGGATTCGAAAGGGCCGGTCAGGCGGGCGGTGGTCAGCAGATCGACGGTTCCGAACAGGTCGGCCACCAGCTTGTTGATGGTTTCGTCGGGACGCGCGGCGAGGCCGTCGGCCGGGCGGGTGAGGTCTTGCTCGACCTCGCGAGCGGTGTCGCGGGCGGCGGTTTGCAGGTCCTGGGACAGGGCGGACATCAGCTGGCGCGCGCGAGCGGCGTCGGGGGCCAGCGCCGAGTCGGTGAAGAGCAGGTGCTCGATCGCGAACAGGCCGCGCGCGGGGGCGCCGGCCTCCTCCACCATGTCGGCGTCGGGCGGGCGCGCGGAGGCGATCAGGCGCTCGATCAGCCGGGGCTGGACGGGCCAGTAGCCGGTCCGCGCGAGCACGCCGCTGGTCGCGATGCTGCCCAGACGCCAGGGGAGCAGGCGCCGCCAGGCCAGGGCGGCCGTCCGCCAGGCGGCGCGCGCGGCGGCCAGGTGCGGGGCGTTCGGCGTCCCCGCCAGCAGCCGGAGAGACTCGGTCAGCGTCTGCGAAGCATTCGCAGCGTCTCGGTATCCGGGCACCACCGCCTCGCGCACCAGCGCCCGTACCGCTTGCCGCCGGGGCGGCTCCCGACAGCCGGGCAGCAGCATCGCCGCCAGTGCTCCGCCCAGCAGGCCCAGCCTTGCGATGCTCGATCGGCGCCCGATCACAACGACTCCACGAAGGCGATCAGCGCGGCCCGGTCCGACGCTGGCAGCTGCGTGAAAGCCTTTCGCGCGCGGCCCGCCTCGCCCTCGTGCCACAACACCGCCTCGGCTACGCCGCGGGCGCGGCCGTCGTGCAGCAGGAAGGTGTGTCCGTTGACCTGTGGGACCAGACCCAGACCCCACAGCGGCGCGGTCCTCCATTCGGACCCAGCCGCCGAGAAGGTGGGGCGACGGTCCGAGAGGCCCTCGCCCAGGTCGTGCAGCAGGAGATCGGTGTAGGGGAAGATCGCCTGGCCGCTCAGCTCGGGCAGATCGGAGGGGCCGGTCTGCAGCCGTGGGTGGTGGCAGGTAGCGCAGCCCGCCCCGCCGAACAGGCGTTCGCCGCGAGCGACCACGGGATCCTGCGCTCGGCGGCGCGCCGGGACCGCCAGAGTGCGCGCGTACAGAGCCACCTGGCGCAGGATCTCGTCGCTGACCTCGGGGGTGCCGCCGTCGGGGCGGTTCGCGCAGGCCTTCTGGCGGGCGGTGTGGCTGGGGCCGGGAAAGAGCGACGAGGTGATGCCCATGTCGCCGGAGAAGGCCCCGGCGGCCTGCTGGAGGACGCTGGGCTGCTCCGCCTTCCAGCCGAAACGACCCAGCGCCGGTGCGCCGGTGTGCCGGTCCCACACCTGGTTCACCCGGCCCGACACGCCGTCGCCGTCGCGGTCGTCGGGATCGGCGAGGGCGCGAACGGCAGCCTCCGGCACCGCTTCCAGCAATCCGAGGCCGACCATCGCCGGCGCCACCCGCGGTGACATCGACAGATCGGGGCGCGGCCGGCCGTACCCGGCGCGCATCAGCCGGTAGCGCGGCCGGCGCAGGCTGAACCGTTCGCCGTCGGCGAAGTGGCCCTCGACTTCGTCGTAGTCCACCTGGACGTCCGCTTCCGGGGGCAGTCCGGGCAGCGCCTGTCCCTGGATCTGGTCGCCGTAGGTCGGGTCGGGAAGGGGCGCTCCGCGGGCGTCGTGGCCGGGGACGCTGATCCGCAGGAGCAAGGTCGCGGGGCTGCCCCGACCGTCCTTGAAGTGGCACCCCGAGCAGGAGCGGGCGTTGAACAGCGGCCCGAGCCCGTCGCGGGTCTGCACCGACCCGGGCGCGCTGATCCAGGTCTGGTTGAAGAAGGAGTTGCCCACGAAGAAGGCGGGCCGATGCTCCTCGCGCAGGTTGCGGGCGGGAAAGGCAAACGCATTGCGGGTGTCGTCGAACACCGTGGTGGCCCCGCCGGGCAGCTGCTCGGGCGGCGGTGGCGGCGTGCCCATGGCCGCGGCGAGAGACGCCAGCAACAACAGCGATCCGAGCAGCGATGCCCGCATCATCACAACGTGACCGGCAGGCCCAGGGCCGTCACCACCTCGGCCAGCAGATCCGCCTCCGCGCGCACGGCGACGATGGCGCGCTTGACCGCCTGCCGCCCGGGCCGGCTGTCCTTGCCCAGGATGGCCTGGTCGAAGGGCGGCGGGATCGCCTGCATCGCCGCGACTGCCGCCTCGGCGGCGTCGCCCAGCCGGGTTGCCAGCGGCGGCTGGGCGGCGGCCACCAGCGCGCGCAGGCCGGTCCCGGCCACTTCGGCGGCGCCGGGGCGCTGGTAACGGCCGCGCACGATGTTGCGGATGCCGGTCGCGTCGAGGACCATGTCCTGTGC
>JBKPRZ010000671.1:0-15791 GCA_046734815.1 Myxococcota bacterium
GGGCTCGGCCGCGCTGGGCACCGAGGCCTACACCGCCATGCAGGTGGCCACGGTGCTGGCCGAGCACAACGCCAAGCTGGTCCCCGACATCGCGGTGGGCGGCGCCGGCGGCGGCACCCTGGCCGACGCCTTCATGGGCCGCCTGCTGGGAGGCCTGCGCCCCAACGGCAGCTGACCGGCACCTATGATGGGCCCGCAGGGGCACGCCTCGAAGATCTCGTGGTTCGCCCCCGCGGGCCGTCCGGGCCGGGAAGATACCGACTTTTTACATCCTCTGAAGGCCCGGAGCCCGCCGATCCCCTCGATCCGACGGGCGATCCGTGACTACCATGCGGCGTTTTTGCCCACCTGCGGAGGCTCGTCATGCACAACCAGAGCGCCTGGCCATCGTTTCTCGTGATCCTGGGGCTGGCGTCGGGGCTGGGGGGGTCGTTCGGCTGTAACGAGACCGACGGGGGCCGACCGCCGCCGGTGACGCCGGATCGTTCGCCCAGCTCGCCGGTGCTGCCGGTGGTGATGATCGACGTCCCCGACATGCACCCCTCGATGTTCAAGCTGTTCGGGCCCAAGTTCGCCGGGCGGCTGCGGGTGGTCGAGGACCACGACGGGCGCCACCGGAGCATCGACGACCTGCTGTCCCGGCCGACCGCCGTCGACAGCCGGATCGGGATCTCGATGCGGGGCAACAGCTCGACCAGCTACCCGCTGGTCACCTGGGCCGACAACGCCACCGGGTTTCACCAGCGCTCGTATTCGGTCGAGTTCCGCGACGACAAGGATCAGGCCAGGGACGTGTCGATGCTGGGGCTGCCCCCGGACCCGGACTGGGCCCTCATCGGCTGCTGGAACGACAAGACCTGCATGCGCAACGCCCTGCCCTACCTGATCGGCCAGGACCTGGGCCGCTGGAATCCGAAGCTGCGCTTCGTGGAGGTGTACTGGAACGGCGATTACATCGGCATCTACCAGCTGGTCGAGCCCACCCGCCGGGGCAAGAACCGGGTCAACGTCCCCAAGGTGGCGGACGACCCCGCCCAGGGTGACATCACCGGCGGATACATATTCCGCCGCGAGGGCCCCGGCCGGAAGAACGTCAAGGCGGCGCCGCCGGTGATGGACTGGCTGTCGCCGGTGACCGCGCCCGGGATGTACAAGACCCAGAACGTCTACAGCTACCACTACCCGCCCGAGGACACGATCACCGAGCCCCAGCGGGCCTATCTGCACGACTACGTGGCCCGCTTCGAGCAGGCGATGCAGGCGCCCGACTGGAACAACCCGCAGACCGGCTACCCGGCCAGGCTGGACGTGCTCAGCTGGATCGACTACGCGCTGATGAACGAGCTGACCCACAACGTCGACGCCTACTGGAAGAGCGTCTTTTACGTGAAGGCGCCGGATTCGCAGGGCGGGCGCCTGGGCATCGCCCCGCTGTGGGACTTCAACATGGGCTTCGGCAACGCCGACTACCGCGACGGCTGGCGGCCCGATCGCCTCAACTACAAGATCATGCTCGCCTTCGGCGGCGAATGTGACTACCAGGGGCGCATGGTCGAGGGCCCCCCCATGTGCGACGTGGGCTGCTGCCAGGAGACCTGCGACGCCACCAAGCTGCGCTGCTGGAACATGCCGGTGGTGCCGTTCTACTGGGAGGCGCTGTGGAAGGACCCCACCTTCCTCGGCCTGCTCAAGTGCCGCTGGCTGGACCTGCGCAAGGGACCGATCCGGATGAGCTACATCGACGAGCGGATCGAGGAGTGGAGGAAGCAGCTGGCCCCGCTGGCGATGCCTCGCCACCTGTCCCGCTGGCCCGAGCTGCTCCGGTCGGTCTGGGCAAACCCCTACAAGGTCGACCCCACCAGCGCGCCCATCCCGGGCGAGAACAACGCCCAGTTCTTCGAGCGCGAGGTCACCTGGTTCCGCAACTGGGTCGCCGCGCGCATCAATTACCTGGACGCCGCCCTGCCCGGCACCTGCATGCGCTGACCGTCGGCCGTCCGCCCGCGCGCTAGACTGGCGGCATGAGCGGCACCTTGCCGGCCAACGAGCCGGCCTGTCTGGAGGGAGGATCGGCGGTCATCGAGCTCGTGCTGGCGGCGCGGGCGCGCGACGTCGACGGGTTCTCGGTGCGGCGGGTGTTGCCCTCGGCCAGCCGGCGGCTGGTCGGCCCCTTCATCTTCTTCGATCACATGGGGCCGGCCCGACTCCCGGCGGGCCGGGGGCTGGACGTGCGGCCGCATCCCCACATCGCCCTGGCCACGGTGACTTACCTGTTCGAGGGGGAGATCCTCCACCGCGACAACCTGGGCTCGGTGCAGGCGATCCGTCCCGGCGACATCAACTGGATGCTGGCCGGCCGGGGCGTGGTGCACTCCGAACGCAGCAGCGAGGAGCAGCGACGTCAGGGTCCACACCTGCACGGCCTGCAGTGCTGGGTGGCCCTGCCGCGGGCGCACGAGGAGGACGCGGCCCTGTTCGCGCACCACCCCGCCGCCACCTTGCCGGTGATCGATCACCCGGGCGCCCGCCTGGAGGTGCTGGCCGGGACCGCCTTCGGCGCGCGCTCGCCGGTGGAGGTCGTCTCACCCACCTTGTATGTGCATGGGCGCCTGCGTGCGGGCGCGCGGCTGCGGGTGGACCCGGAACACGAGGAGCGCGCCTTCTACGTGGTCGAGGGGGAGGTGGCCTGCGACGGGCGGCGCTTCGGGCCCGGACACATGGTGGTGCTGCGGCCGGGGGTGGCGGCCACCCTGGAGAGCGCGGCGCCGGCGCGGATCGTGCTGCTCGGGGGGGCCCGGCTGGACGGTGAACGCCACGTCTGGTGGAATTTCGTGTCCAGCTCGCGTGAGCGGATCGAGCAGGCCAAGCAGGAATGGCGAGCCCGGCCGGCGGGCGGTCCGTTTGCTGCCATCCCCGGCGACGACGTCGAGTTCATCCCCCTGCCCGACGGCTGATCCGCTACCCTTGTACGATGCGGCTGACAGAGTGGCTGGATGGGGTGTTCGCGCTGCATGACCGGGCCCGGGCGGGGACCCTGGCGGGGGCGGAGCGCGAGACCTACCTGCAGGCCCGGCGAGACGTCGAGCAGTTCTTGCTGACCGGGCACCGGCTGACCCTGAAACCGGGCGAGGAGCCCCGGCGCAGTCTGCGGGTGGTGCGGGCGCTGCGCCTGGACCTCGAGCTTCAGACCGGGAATCTGCTCGCCGAGACCCTCGACGTCAGCAAGGGGGGCCTCTCGACGATCGTCCCCGACCGCACGCGGGTCGACGACCAGATGCGCTTCCGCCTGCACGTGGGCCTGAGCCCCGAACCGGTGGCCGGCGTGGGCAAGGTGGTCGGCGTGGCCCGCCTCGAGGACGGCGACCAGCGCGTGTCGATGCGCTTCGAACCGCTGTCCCCGGCCCACCTCGACCTGCTGGAGCTGCTGGTCTTCGACGCCGTCGTGCAGACCATCCGCACGCGCGACTGACGCCGCGGCGTCAGCGACCGTCCAGCACCTTCTGCAGCGCCTCGCGGTTGGCGGTGGCGGCCAGGGCGGTCGCCCGGGAGATGCGGCCGGCGCGCACCAGCTCGGCCAGCGCGCGCTCCAGCGGGACCATGCCGTCGCCGCCGATCTCCATCTGGGTGGCCAGCAGGTGGGTGCGGCCGTCGCGGATCTGAGCGGCGGCGGCGTGGTTGATGGCCAGCATCTCCAGCACCGGCACCCGCCCGCCGCGCGCGCCCGGCAGCAGCTGCTGCGCCACCACCTGGCGCAGCGAGGCCGCCAGCTCCTGGCGGACGTGCAGCTTCTCGCTGTCCCGGAACACGTCGATCACCCGTTCGATGGCCATCACCGCGCTCCCGCTGTGCAAGGTGGACAGCACCAGGTGCCCGGTCTGGGCGGCGGTGAGGGTCAGACGGATGGTCTCGGCGTCGCGCATCTCGCCCACCAGCAGCACCTCCGGGTTCTCGCGCAGGGCCGCGCGCAGCCCCGAGGCGAAGCTGTCCATGTGCGCGCCCACCTCGCGCTGGTGGACCAGCGCCCGCCCGCGCGGGTGACGGTATTCGATCGGGTCTTCCAGGGTCACGATGTGGCAGGCGCGGGTGCGGTTCAGGTGCTCGATCAGCGCGGCCAGGGTGGTCGACTTGCCCGAGCCGGTCGCGCCGGTCACCAGCACCAGGCCGTGGGGCAGCTCGGCCAGGCTGGCCAGGCTGCCCGGCAGCTGCAGCTCGGCCAGGGTGGGGATCTGGGCGCGCAGCGGCCGCAGCGCCGCGGCCATACCGCCGAGGTGGCGGAACAGGTTCACGCGTACGCGCCCGGCCGGATGCGCGAGCGCGAAGTCCACGCTGCCCGCCGACTCGAGCTGGGCCTGCCGGGACGGGGTCAGATGCGGGGCGAACAGCGCCCCCAGCTCGTCGCTGTCCAGGGCCGGTCCGGCCTCGACCAGCTCGCCCTCGACCCGGAACAGCGGCCGCGACCCGCTGGACAGCAGCAGGTCCGAGGCGCCGCGGGCGACCGCCTGCTCGATCAGCGCATCCAGCCGCGGGTCGGACGCGCGCGCCGGCTCGCGCACCGGGGCGGGCTCGGGCACCGGCTCGACCACCGGCGCCGGGGTTTCAGCCGGCCGGGGTGCCGGACGTTCGGGCGGTCGCGGCGCCGGAGGCGTCGACGGTCTGGCGGTGCCGCGGGTCAGCGACACGGTCAGCTGGTCGCCGGACGCGCGCACCCGCACCACGAAGCTGCCCTGCTGCTCGGACCGATAGCTGGTCTCGACGTTGCCCAGGCTGGTCAGGGTGGCGCGCTCCTCGGCGGACAGCAGCTCGGCCAGCAGGTCGTCCATCATGGCCGAGGACAGCGGCGGCATGGTCAGGGGCGAGCGCGCCCCGCCCATCAGCAGCGCCGGCACCTGGCCCGAGGCGAGCACCACGCCGCTGGCCTTCTTCATCGCCACGATGCCCAGCAACGGATCGATCGAGCCCGCCATGTCCTTCAGTCTGGCAAACCGCGGGCCACGCCCCAAGCCCCATGCGCCTGCGGATGCCCGCACACCGCGCCTGCCAATCTGTCCCGCTGCCGCCCTGCCCGCTGCCTGTTCGATACGCGCTTCAGGCCGGCGACTCGCCGTCCGCGGTCTGGGTGCGGTGGGAGGGCTTGGATCGGTAGTCGCGTTCGTAGATGCGCATCAACGCCAGGAAGGCGGCCACCACCAGCGGCCCCAGCAGGAGACCCACCGTGCCGAACGCGCCCAGGCCGCCGATCAACGCGAAGAACACCACCGCCCCCCCCAGCTCCATCCCTGCCTTGATGAGGTACGGCTTGGCCACGTTGTCCACCAGCCCGACCACCACCACGCCCCAGATCGCCAGGAACACCCCGGCGTAGGGGTGGCCGGTCACCAGCAGCAGACCGGCCGCAACCAGGCAGACCGCCGCGGCGCCGATGGCCGGGATGAAGGCGACGAAGAAGGTCAGCCCTGCGAAAAACACCGGGTTGGGCACGCGCGCGATCAGATAGCCGATCAGCGCCGCCGCCGCCTGCAAGGCCGCGGTGATCACGGTCGAGACGATGACCGCGTAAGAGACCTTCTTGAACTCGGTCAGCAGCTCCCGCGTCTGCCCCGAGGGCAGCGGGCAGATCCGGTCCAGCCAGTTGACGAGGGCATCGCCCTGGACCAGGAAGAAGTACAGCGCGACGATCATCATCGCCGCCTGGAACAACATCGAGCCGGTCGCCGAGACCGCCGCGCTCACCGCCACCACCGCCTTGCCGCCCTGGGCGGTCACCTGGCGCTGCACGGTGGTGTCCAGGTCGCCGCCTGATTGCTGCGACAGCCACTCCATCACGCGGCTGATCGCGTGGTCGACGGCGTCGGGCAGGTGGGCGCGCAGGCCGCTGACCCCTTTGCTGCGGATGGTGTCGTTGATGAACTTTATGGCCTCGGCGATCTCCTTGACCAGGTAGGTGGAGAAGGCCACCAGAGGCCCCAGGATCAACAGCAGCACGGCCAGACACAGCAGCACCGCCGCCCACGACCGGCGCCGGCCCAGGACCCGGGCGAGCCGCTGCTGCAGCGGCCACAGCAGGCCGGCGAGCACCGCCGCCACGAACAGGGCCGTGGCCAGGGGCCGGGCCACCAGCGCCAGCGCCACGAGGCTGGCGACCAGCAGCACGGTGAAGAACCGCCGGGCTACCCGGTCCGGGTCGACGGCGGACGCGGGATCGGTTTTCATGCCATTACCCTAGGTCGCCGGACGGGGTCGATGCCAGCCCAGCGCACCGGACGTCGTGTCAGGTGAGCGTGTCAGGTGAGAAAGAAGGTGACGATGAGGGACGCGAGGATGAAGGAGATCCCTTCCTGGATGCCGGCCCCGACGTTCTTCTGCTCGACGATGGCCTGGGTCAGCTTCAGCTTCGGCAGCAGGACGAAGCGGGTGATCAGCCGGAAGGCATAGACCAGCACCAGACTGACCCCGAGGAATTTTCCCGCGTGCAGGGCGGCCTGGGCCAGCGATTCGGAGGCGCGCCCGGCGACCGCCGCCTCCATGACGAAGCCCACCGCCACCAGGATCCCGGCGATGGGGAAGGCGGCGGCCAGGTTGTTGCGGCCGATCTCGGCCAGGTCGTCGTAAGGCGTCAGCCGGCAATACAGCAACACCGCCAGCACCATCACCAGCTGCGCGGCCGCGAACCAGCCCACCCGGCCCAGCCAGCCCGCCTGGTCGTCGGACAGCGCGCCCCGCAGCACCAGGCCGGTGGCGATCGACACCGCCGCCTTGCCCAGCGCCAGCGCGACGTTGCCGCCCTCGGCGCTGCCGCGGTCCACGCCACGGAAGATCAGCTTGTCGCCGAGAAAGTCGGCCGCCAGCTGCAGCACGATCGTCACTCCGCCGGCAATGGCCACGGCGCCCGCGGTGTGCAGGAAGCTTTCGCCCGGTCCGGCGGCGCTGACCGCCCCCAGGAACCCGAGCAACACGCCCACCAGGTACCCGGCCTGCGCGACCGAGGCCCCGGCCGATCCGCCGCCGGCGATCAGCGCGTCCACCTTCTCCCCGCGCGCGGCGCTGATCCGGTCGCGCAGCAGCTTGGCCAGGATCAGGATGATCAGCGCCTCGGCCATGAAACCGAGGAGAAAATCGAGTCTCATCACACGCACCTCCTCCGTCGAGCAGGCTCGACGCTACTACCGAAGCTGCGACCCGGGCAAGGCGGCGTCGGAGCCCTGCCTGCCGGACCTGCGGCTGCCAGGCAAGCCCGTCAGCACGCACGTGTGCACCTGACGGGAGAACCTTGCGTCCGGCCGCCGGCGGACTCACGGTGCCAGGGGGAGGGACCGGCATGTTCATACCGATCGGTGACGACAACGCGGCCCGCCGCACCCGGCCGGTCGTGGTCTATGCGCTGATCCTGGCCAACGCCCTGGTCTGGCTGCTGCAGATGACGAAGGGCGATCCGTTCACCATGGGCTTTTCCGCCGTGCCCTACGAGATCACCCACGGCATCGATCTGGTCGGGCTCAAGCGGGTGGTGGTGGAGGGGCACACCATGGCCCTGCGGCACTATGCCGGCCCCCAGCCGATCTACCTCACCCTGCTGACCTCGATGTTCATGCACGGGTCCTGGATGCACATCATCGGCAACATGCTGTACTTGTGGATCTTCGGCGATCAGATCGAGGACCGCCTCGGCCACGGCAAGTTCGTCCTTTTCTACCTGCTGTGCGGGGTGGCGGCGAGCCTGGCCCAGATCCTGTTGCAGCCGAGCTCGATCATCCCCTCGCTGGGGGCCTCCGGCGCCATCGCCGGCGTGCTGGGCGCCTACCTGCTGCGTTTCCCGCGCAACCAGGTGCGGGTGCTGTTCATCAACCGGGTGGTGGCCGTGCCGGCGCTGCTGGTGCTGGGCGGCTGGATCCTGCTGCAGATCATCAGCCAGGTGTCGGTGGTGCCGGGCGCCGGCGGGGTGGCGTACATGGCCCACATCGGCGGCTTCGTGGCCGGCATGTTGCTGATCCTGCTGCTGGACCGGGGCCCCCGGCCGGTCAGCGAGCCGCCCTCGCGCTGGGCCAGCGTGCGCCGCTGAGCGGGAGGACGCGGGAGCATGATCGACGACCTCTGGTACAAGAACGCCGTCTTCTATTGCCTGGACGTGGGCACCTTCATGGACGCCAACGGCGACGGCATCGGCGACTTCGAGGGGCTGATGCGGCGGCTGGACTACCTGGCCGGCCTGGGTATCAACGCCCTGTGGCTGCAGCCCTTCCAGCCCTCGCCCAACCGCGACGACGGCTACGACACCAGCGACTACTACGGAGTGGATCCGCGGCACGGCTCGCTGGGGGATTTCGTCGAGTTCACCCAGCAGGCCCGCCACCGCGGCATCCGCGTGATCATCGATCTGGTCATCAACCACACCTCCGACCAGCACCCCTGGTTCAAGGCCGCCCGCAAAGACCCCAGCTCACAGTTCCGCGACTATTACTACTGGTCGAAGAAGAAGCCGCCCGACGCGAACAAGGGCATGGTCTTCCCCGGCGTGCAGAAGAGCACCTGGAGCTACGACAAGCTGGCGCGCGCCTACTATTACCACCGCTTTTACAGCTTCCAGCCGGACCTGAACCTGGAAAACCCGGCCGTGCAGGAGGAGATCCGCAAGATCATGGGCTTCTGGCTGGAGGTGGGCGTCTCTGGCTTCCGGGTCGACGCGGTCCCCTTCGTGATCGAGAACGTCCCCCAGGCCGACTACTACCTCCGTCGGGCGCAGCAGGAGGCGGAGCGCGACGCCCGCGGCCCCCGTCCCCACCACGTGGGTGCCAACGGCAGGAGCAACGGCAAGCCGAATGGCAAGAGCAACGGCATCCGCGTGCGCAACGGCAAGGTGGTGGCCGGCAAGAACGGGCGCATCAAGCCGGAGATGCATTTCGATTACCTGCGCGAGCTGCACGACTTCCTGCAGTGGCGCACGGGCGACGGCATCTTGCTGGCCGAGGCCAACATCGTCCCCAAGGAGAACGTGCAGTACTTCGGTCCCGAGGGGGACCGGATGCACATGATCCTGAACTTCCAGGTCAACCAGAACATGTTCTACGCGCTGGCCACCGGCGACAGCCGCCCGCTGAGCAAGGCGCTGAACGCCACCCGCAAGCGGCCCGAGCTGAGCCAGTGGGGCATCTTCCTGCGCAGCCACGACGAGCTGGACCTGGGCCGCCTGACCAAGGAGCAGCGCCAGAAGGTGTTCGACGCCTTCGGCCCGGGGCCGGAGATGCAGCTCTACGGCCGCGGCATCCGCCGGCGGCTGGCCTGCATGCTGGGCGGCGACCCGCGGCGGCTGGAGCTGGCCGCCAGCCTGCTGTTCTCGCTGCCGGGCACGCCAGTCATGCGTTACGGCGACGAGATCGGCATGGGCGACGACCTCAGTCTGAAGGAGCGTACGGCGGTGCGGACGCCGATGCAGTGGACCCGCGACAAGCACGGCGGCTTCTCCACCGCCGACAGGGTCCAGGTGCGGGCGGTGCACCGGGGGCCCTTCGGCTTTTCGCGCATCAACGTGGCCGACCAGCGGCGCGACCCGGACTCGCTGCTGAACGTGAACGAGCGCTTCATCCGCACGCGCAAGGAGTGCCCCGAGCTGGGCTGGGGCGATCAGGAGGTGCTGCCCACCGGATCACCGTCGGTGCTGGCGGTGCGCTGCGAATGGCGCAACAACGCCGTCCTGACCCTGCACAACTTCTGCGCCGAGGCCCGGCAGGTGACGGTCACGGTCCCGCGCTCGCAGGGGCTGCCGCTGACCAACCTGCTGCTCGACGACCACAGCCCGGCCACCGAGGATGGCCGCCACGTGGTCGATCTGCCCCCCTACGGCTACCGCTGGTACCGGGTGGGACCGCTGATCGACGTCGCCACCCGCGCGCCCAGATGACGGATCAGATCCCCGCCAGGCGGGTGTCGGCGTCGCCGAAGCGGTCCAGCTTGACGCCCATGCGGTCCATCATCGACAGCCACAGGCTGCACAGCTTGCGGTTGCCGTCGCCCCTGTCCAGGTAGTCCATCACCCGGCCGGTCTGCAAGGTGCCCTGCAGCCCGCCCACCGTCAGCACCGGCAGCTTGTTGTTGTCGTGCTTGGACCCGTGCCACATGTTCGACAGGAAGATCAGGCACGAGTTGTCCAGCACCGTGCCCTCGCCCTCGGGCATCGCCTGCAGCCGCCCGGCCAGGTAGGCCACCTGGCTGACGTAATAGCGGGTGATGCGCTCGTAGTCGTCGCTGAGGTCGCGGTGCGAGGCGGGGTGGTGCGAGTCGCGCACGTTCAGGAACGGGTAGAACAGCCCCGAGAGGTCACGGCACAGCAGCAGCGAGGCGATGCGGGTCTTGTCGGTCTGGAAGGCGAGCGCGACGATGTCGCCCATCAGCTTCATGTGCTCGCGGATGTCCTGGGGCAGGCCGCTGGCCGGTCGCTGCATGGCGCTGGCGGCGGCGGCGGGGCGTCCGCTGGCGCCGTCCTTGTCGGCGCGCAACCGCACCACGCGTTTCTCCACCTCCTGCACGCTGGTGAGGTATTCGTCCAGCTTGGACCGGTCCTGCTGGCTGGCGCGGCGGCTGAGCCCCTCGGCCTGCTCCTTGACCCGGTCGAGGATGCTCTGGTTGCGCCGGCTGCTCCGGTTCTCGAACAGGCTGTCGAAGGCCAGCGAGGGGTACACCTCCATCGGCACCGGCGAGTTCGGCGTGTTCCAGGAGATGTGCGAGCTGTAAGCCATCGAGAAGTTGGTCTCGTGGAAACCGGTGTTGGGCTGCTCGCAACCCAGCACCATGCTCGGCTGCATGGTGTCTTGCCCCAGCCGGCTGGCCAGCACCTGGTCGAAGGTCACGCCCCCCTTCAGCACCGCACCCTTTTGCAGCGGCATGCCCGACAGGATGTTGCCGGTCATCCCCGGATGGATGCCCACCCCGGTCGACGGCTTGTTGAACAGGCCGGTGATGAAGTTCAGCCTGGCCTTGAAGGGCTCGAGCGGCTGCAGGCTCTTGCCCAGCTCCATCTGCGCCCCGGCCCCCTTGGCCCACCAGTGGGTGGCGTTGACCCCGTTGCCCATGAACAGCACCGCCAGGCGCTTGGGAAAGGCCTTCGGCGCGAGCTCGGCGGCGCCCCAGGCCGGGATCGACTCCAGCCAGGGCAGCGCCATGGTGACGCCGGCGCCGCGGAGGAAGGTGCGGCGGGACAGCCGGGCTCGACGGAGGGCGAGAGGTTCCTTTGCGCTCATGGGATCTTTCCCTGAAGGGTGTCCAGCTTGGCGAGGGTCTCGCCGACGCGTTTGCCGAGAAACTGCGGGCTGGTGACGATCTCGTCCACCAGCACGCCAAAGCGGTTGCCCGACGCCGCCAGCCGCGCGCGCATCTGGCGCACGGTGGCCTCGTCCGAGGGGATCAAGGTGCGCGACAGGCCGTAGCTCAGCAGCTTGCGGCAGACGTTGTCGAGGAAGTCGTCCTGGCGGCGCTCGCGCAGGTGTTCGCGCAGGCCCGCCACGCCGGTGCCTTCGCCGCCGCCCGGGAACGCGGCGTGGGTGTCGACCGGGCGGCCGCCCAGGTCGCGCGTGCGGGCCTCGCCGACGGGGCCAAAGCCCTCGAAGCTGAGCCCGAAGGAATCGAAGCGGTTGTGGCAGCCGGCGCAGGCCTTGTCCTGGCGGTGGCGGGCCAGCATCTGCGGCAACGTGAGGTTGCCCATCTGGCGCTCGTCGTTCGGCAGGTCCGGCACCTGGGCGGGCGGCGGCGGGATCTGCTCGCCCAGCACCCGCCGCACCACCCAGTAGCCGCGCTTGACCGGGCTGGTGCGCAGGCCGGGCGCGTTCCTGGTCAGGAACACCGCCATGGGCAGAAGGCCCCCGCGGCCGTAGCGGTCGGCGTCGGTCACCTGCACCCAGGCGTCGCCCTCCGGCGCTGGCATGCCGTAGTGCCGGGCCAGCGGCGCGTTGACGAAGGTGTCCGTGGCGTACAGCAAGTCCAGCACCGACCGGTCGCGCTGGAACACGTCGGTGAAGAAGCGGACCGGCTCCTCGAACATCGCCCGGCGGAGATCGTCGTCGAAGGTGGGGAAACGCTCGCGGTCGACGCCGTTGTGCTCCTCGAACCGGCGAAAGTCCAGCCAGTTGCCGCCGAACTCGACCGCCAGGGCGCGCGCCTTCGGGTCGCGCAACAGGCGCCGGGCCTGGGCCGCCAGCACCTCGGGTCGGTGAAGGTCACCGGCGGCGGCGTGGGCCATCAGCTCGCCGTCGGGCATGCTGGACCAGAGAAAATAGCTGAGGCGGCTGGCCAGCGCGTACTCCTGCGCCCGGCCCGGCGCCCGCCCGCGCGCCATCGCCCGCGACCGCGTGTCCAGGTCCAGCCGGTACAGGAAATGCGGCGAGGTGAACACGCTGGCCACCGAGTCGCGGATGGCCTGCTCGTGGTCCAGGTGATCGCGGCTGCGCAGGGTCCGGTAAAACGCCAGCAGCCCGTCCCGCTCGGCGGCCAGCAGCGGGCGGCGGTAGGCGCGCTCGGCCAGCGCGGTCAGCGCCTGCAGGTGGCTGGGCTGGGCGGCCTGGCGGTCCCGTTCGGCCCGCTGGATGTTGGTCGCGACCTTGCGGAAGAAGTCCTCCAGCACCGGGATGGCGATGGCGTCGCCGCCGTTTTCCTTCAGGTTGGTGCGCGCCTTGGCCAGGTACATCTCGGCCAGACGGGCGATCCCGGCCGGGGTCATCATGGCCGGGTTCTCGGACTTGGCGAAGTCCCACTCGGCGCCGCGGATGATCTTCGGGCCCTCGGCCCGTTCATAGAAGATGAAGTCGGCGTGCTGCCGGGTGGGCGCGAAGGTGATGAAGTCCAGCTCGCGCCACAGCTGATCCAGCTCGCGTTGCCCCGCCCGGTCCAGGATCAGCTCGTAAAGCGGGATGTCGTCCCGGAAGTACCCCATCATGTTGTGGTAGCCGGCGCCGAGCAGCCGGCCCTTGAGCTGGCGTTCCTTGGGACGGTCCAGGTAGGGGCGGTCGCGCTCGGACACGTAGAAGGCGTCGGGGAAGACCTTCGCGAACTGGGCGAAGGCGGCCTCGTAGCGGGCGCGCGCCTCGGGCCCGGGCGGGATCTGCAGCTCCGGGTCGGGCACGAAGTCCGACAGGTTCTCGTGGACGCCGACGATGGCCCGGCCCAGCTCGTACGCGTCCTTGCTGGCCGGGCTCAGCGCCTGCAGCTGCGTGATCAACACGCCCAGGACCGGGGCCACCTGGGCCCGGTGGGCGCTGGCCGCCTGGAAGGCTGGGTCGTCGGCCGCGTACAGGTTGCTGGGATCGAAGCTCGTCCGGTGGGTGGCGTATTGCGTGTTCCGCCACAGCACGAACGGCTGCGAGCCGATCCCCACCCCCTTGAGGTTCAGGTTGCGCCAGCGCGGGGCGATCTTGTCCCGCAACGCCACGACGTAGTCGCGGATGCGCCCGCATTCGGCGCGCACGGCCTGCAGCTGCTGCGGGTCGGTCGCGCCCGCCGGCGCGGGCAACTGCCGCCAGCGCGCCTGCACCCTGGCCAGGGGACCCACCTCCGCCGGCGTGGCGGTCAGCGCCCGGTACACGGTGGCCAGGTACTTGGGGCTGACCTTCTCCTGCACCGCCCAGGCGGCCAGGTCCAGCCCTGGCTTGCCCAGCCGGGCGCGGTGATGAAAGCCCCAGGCCGCCTCGAAGTAGCGGGCCAGATCGGTCGGCTGCCGGTTGTAGAAGTCGACGATCCTCAAGACCGCGTATTTGTCCCGCTCGGTCTCGCTGAGCACCGGGTGCGAGGCGAAGCTGAAACCTTGAGGCTTTAGCACCAGGTGGTCGGCGATCTCGCGCGCGGCCTCGAGGTACTTTTTCATCAACGCCGGCGACATGGCCAGCGACTCGCCCGAGTTGTCGAAGCCCGCCTCGTTGGCCGGGTCGACCGGGAACTCGCGGGTGGGCCGCAGGTCGACTCCCAGCAGGTCGCGGATGGTGTAGTCGTATTCGGCGTTGCTCAGCCGCCGCGGCAACACCGGCCCGGGGTCGCCCGCGTTCCGCTCGGCCTCGCGCCGGCGCAGCGCCTGGATCCAGGCGACCACCTCGGCCCGCTCGGCCTCGCCGGGCTTGCGCTCGGCCTTGGCGGGCGGCATCTCCAGGCTGGTCAGGTTGGACAGCACCGTCTCCCACTGCCGGTGGTCGCGCGCCACCGACCGGACGTCGCGATAGGCAGTCAGGTCCACCTGCCCCTTCGGCTTGTCCTTGCCGTGGCAGCCGGTGCAATACGTCTGCAGGAACGGCCGCACGGTGGCCGCGAAGGTCGCCTCCAGCGGATCGGGCGCCGCCGCCTGGCCGCCGGCCACCGCCAGCCCCAGCCACATGCCCAGGTGGGCAACCACCCCGGCCGAGAAGCTCACGAGCATCGACACGTACTCTCTACGCGCTCATACAAGGCAGTCGTTGATGAAAACATGCCCGCGGAAGACCTGTCCATCGCAAGGGTTCCCGCGCGTTGCCACCGTCGGGGATGGGAGTGACGTGAAAACGTTTTCTACATCCACTTCGCTGCGCGCTGGAAGCCCCGTCGAGTCACTGAGCGCCCCGCCCCTCCGATGCGCGCGGCCCGCGCTGCTCGATCGAACGCCGGACCCCTCGAAGGGTCCCGCCCTCGCCTAGCGGGCCTGCTCTCCCTGCAAGCGCAGCGAGTAGCAGAAGGGCACCGCCTGGCCGTCCTTCAGGTAGGGGCGGTATTTCCAGGCCTTGATCGGCCCGACGATCTGGCGCGTGTCTTCCAGCACCGTGCCGTCGACGACCTTCACGTCGCTGACCGCGCCACGCTCGTCCACACAGACCGTCACCCCGGCCCAGCGCCGCTCGCCCGGCGTCAGCGGGATCGGTGAGGGAATGCGCGGCTCACCCACCAGCTGCCGCGCGCCTTCGGCGGCCGACAGCACCACCGCCCGCGGGAACACGATCCGCTCGATGCCCGACATCCCCAGCTGCAGCGCCAGCTCGCGCGCCTCCGCCTCGGTGGCCTGGTTGCCGAACGTGATGCGGGCGCGGTCATGGATCGGCGACTGCACCATCGGGGCGGCCAGCACCCTGTCCTCACCGACCACGATGGCCAGGTGCCGGCCCACGCTGGCCGAGGTCAGCTGCTCGATCCGGCGGGCATCGGCGGCCCCCAGCCGCATGTCGATCTCCGGCCGGCCGAACTCGTCGTTCAGCACCGTCAGCTGCGGATGGTCCAGCTCCACGCGCGCAGCGAAGTCGACCACGTGGGTGCGCGCCAGACGCGTGCCGGTCGACGCCGCAGGGGTCGTGCCGTCTCCGCCGATCTCCTCCAGCAGCACCTTCTCGCCGTCCACCGCGCCCCCGTGGCCCACCACCCGTTCGACGAAAGCGGCCAGCGCCGGCTGCGGCCCCTGGACGTATTGCTCCTCGAAGCGGGCCCCCGTCGCCTGCGACTGCCAGACGTGGGTGCGCAGCTGCAGACCGCTGCCCCAGGGGTCGCGCTTCAACGCCTGGACCAGGCGATCGGCCAGTGCGCTGGGCGCCTTCTCGCCGCCACCACCGGATGTCCGGTCCACCGCCAGCCACAGCTTCGCGCTGGGGGCGCGCGGGGATGCCGTGATCGGCGCCGCCGCCGCTGCGGGCGCCTCGGGCTCGCCGCCCCGGTCGTCACCCCCGAAGCAGCCCAGCCCCAGTCCGACCGCCAGCAGAGCGCCGCCCGCCACCGCCAGCACCCGACGCGGGACACCGGCCCGGCTGCGCACCGGATCCAGCAGGCGCCCGACCCGCTCGCGCAGCGGCGCGCCGCCGGCCATGGAC
>JBKPRZ010000672.1:0-6618 GCA_046734815.1 Myxococcota bacterium
GGGTAGCAGTGGCCCCGTTCGACTCCCGGTGCCGGTCCGCTATTGCCGGCGCAGCCGCTCAGGCATCCCACCAGCACGCCCATGGCTGCGACAATCGAGCGCTCGCGATTGCAGGCCAACGTCGCCTCCCGACCCGAGCACTCTCCAGGAAAAACAAGGCCGGCGAGGCACGCGGGGCGCCTCGCCGGCCCATGATCGGTCACTCTTTGTGAGGTCTACCCGCGTGCGCCCGCGGCGCCTGTCGTCGCGCCGCCATCGAAGCTGCCGCCCGTGCCCGCGATGCCGGTCTTCGGCGGTGGCGGCGGCGGGAACGGGCCACCGGTGCCTCCCGTTCCGCTGCCGATGGGCGTGGTCTCCGGGGGCGGCGGCGGCAGCACCTCCTCCGGGCAGACGAGGTCGTGCAGGATGCGCCCGCGCCGGCCCAGCTCTCTGAAGTGGCGGACCACGCCGGCCCCGAAGTCGGTCACGTCCGCGCCGGTGAGGAAACCGGACAGCGACGACTCCTGGAACGGAAAGCGCGGCCTGACCTGGAACTCGGAGCCGCCTGTTTCGCTCTGCGTGTGGCATCCGTTGCAGGTGTTGCGCGCGAAGCGGTGACGGGTCTCGGGGCTCACCCCCGGCACCTGCCAGGTGAAGAAGTCCGAGGCGTCGACGTTGCCGCCCTGGAACGGCTGGTTCTCGAACGTCAGCGGCACCGCGTGCTTCTCGGCAAGGATGATCGGCTCGTTGGCCAGCACGAACCGTCCCAGCCGAGCGGAGAAGTTGAAACTACGATCCGGCGTCTGCGCCACCGGCGCCGGTACGATCATGCCGGTGGTGGCATCGAGGTGGAACTCACGGAACTCCCAGGCGAAGCTGAGGGCGAAGAAGTCGTTCGTGCGGATCTGTCCGAGGGCGCTTCCGTTCACGCGTCCCGGGGCCGCGTTGCGCGCGGTGAAACGCTCGGTGACCTTCTGCAGGGCCGCGTTGTAGTCCTCGGACGGGAAGGGGAGCGTGGTGAGGGCGTGCCACGCGCTGGCGAGATCGGCGATCTCGGCCGGCGTGGTGGCGGGGATGTTGTACTCGATGATCAAGGTCGCCTGCAGCGTCTGGCCGAACGGCGCGAAGCCGAACACGAACCGACCTTCGCCGGCGCTGGACGCGGAGAGGTCATTGAGGTCGATGCGGTTGACGATCGCGAGCAGCCGGAACGCTGACTGCGACAGGTCGAGCTTGCCATCCTTGCCTCGCATGCTGTCCAGGACCTGCTGGGCGCCGGCGCGCGGGGGGAGCTGGAAGCCGTTGACCGTCTGCTGGGTGAGGAACGATGACAACATCGCCTCGACCATCGCGGGCGCTTCTTCCGGCGTCGGGGCCATGTTCTCCATGAGCTTGCCGAACGACCACGCGCCGCCCGGGCCGGTGCGAACCGGATCGTCGACGACGCTGACGTCGCGGATCTCGAGCTCCCGGCGGGGCCTGATCGAGCACGGCGTCGAGTTGTCGAGGACCGAGAAGTTCACGGTCTGATTGAACGACTCGAAGCTGGACGAGAACAGCTCGGCGCTGATACCGATCTGCGAGGTTCCGAACTGCTCGGTGTCCAGCGATGCGGTTGCGGAGAACGACAGGTGCGCGGTGGTGGCTGCGGGAACGAAAGCGTCCCCGAACGACGGGCTCACGGTGATGTCGGGGTTGAAGCCGAACGGGAAGGCGTTGAACCTGAACGATCCGTCGTCGCACGAGTTGTTCGTGATCTGCACGTCGTAGTCGACGGGCGTTCCCGGTGGGACCGCCTCGGGATCGACCGGGGTCACGCTCATCAGCGAGGGCTGCGGGAGGCAGGTCAGCTTCGCGATCTCGGCGGGGGTCGCCGCCACGGTGTCGAAGACGACGTTGTCGATGACGCCGTCGATGCGGCGTTTCTTGGCGTCGTTGCCCATGAGCAGCGGGCCCAGGCCGTCGCTCAGCCGGCCGACGACCCGCTTGGAAGCCGCTTCCTGGCCATCGAGGTACAGCTTGAGGAAGACGCCGTCGTAGGTCGCGGCGACGTGGGTGAACTTGTCGAGCGTCGCCGGGGCCTGCACCTCGGCGGCCTTGCCGTTGACGAGGTTGATGACGACCTGGAAGTTCTCGCCGTTCTCGACGAGCACGAAGGTGCTGGTGCCCTCCTGACGCTTGCGGAAGATCGTGCGGACGCCGCCGAAGTCCACGGGCTTGACCCAGGCCGCCACCGTGAAGCCCTCGGAGAACACGAAGTTCGGCTGGTCAGGCACGATGACCAGATCGTCGTCCTCGTCGAAGCCGATGCCCGTGTTCAGGACGCCCGGACGGCAGAAGGCCGTCACCGAACGGAACGCCGTGTGGAAGTTGAAGGAGCTGTCGGCGAGGTCCGTGCGGCCCATGTTGCAGTCGTCGAATCTCCAGAAGCCCTGGGCCTCTGCGGGGAAGCTGCGGGTGGGCCCGGGGTCGCTCCCGCCGAACCCACCGGTCCCACCCTTGCCGCCGAACCCGCCGCTGCCCCCGACGCCCATGCCGCTGCCGGCGGCGCCCCCGGCGCCCGTGCTGCCCCCCCGGCCCCCCATGCCGCTGCCGCCTGGCGTGCTGCCGCTGCCGCCTGGCGTGCTGCCGCTGGTGCCCGCCGTGCCCGGCGCAGGCGGCGGGGGTGGCGTCGTCGCGAGCATGCTGCTCATGATCTGCGTGAGATCGCCGTCGTGCAGGATGGCCTGCAGCTCGTCGCTGTCTTCTCCCCGATCATCATCACCGCCGCAGGCGCTGAGGCTGGACAATGCGAGCACCAGTGACCCCAGGAGTGCGTGGCCGTTCAGCCCGCGCCTCCTTCCACGACATTCTTGTCTAAGGTTCATGAGCGTCTCCTTTGTCGGTTGAGCGGCGGCAACACGGATTCGTCGTCGAGCTACGTTCGCCACACCACGATTCGCACTGGCTGGAACGATCGGGTCGCGCGGAAGGCCAAACGCGGTCAGGGCTTTCCCGTCGAGCGAGACCGGCATTCTCGGTAGCAAGCCCGATACCGACGATTCTGTATCACGTTCCCCGCGCCCGGCCTGAAAAGAGCGGCGCGAGTTGCCGGGAACCCGTCGATCGCCACGACAGACCTGTCGTGGTCACGTCGCCCTCACGTGGGCGGTGGTCGTCGAGCCGACGGAGTCGCGCTCATGCTGGCGATGGCAGACGGCAGGTAGGGGAGAGCGCTCCGATGGGGCTGGTTCGACAGCCTGTCGGTGGGCGAGTGAGTACGAGGTTCATTGCGCGCGCGCGTCAAGATTTGCGATGGCGATATGCCCTCGATGTGCGCTCGATCGCAGGTTCAGAACGTCGCCGGAACATGCCGGCGCTCAGCGCTGCAGGCCATCCCATGACCATCGCGGGATGGTCAGACCGTCGGGGACCTCGCTGGCAGACCCGTGGTAGCGCGACATGGTGGTCGTGGTGGCCCAGGCGAAGTAGTCGTGCAACACGTTCCGCAGGGGCTCGGCGGTCAGCCCCACGTCTTCCAGGGCGCGATCGAAGCAGGCGATCGCCCGGCGGTCCATTTCATCGTGCGGGCCGTTGCCGCTGTGGATCCGGACGACCGAGGTCTCGTCACCGTGGGTTTCGGAGTAGGTGCGGGGCCCGCCCAGGGCTTCCGCCCAGTAGGCGGCGAGGCGCTCGGTGTGTTGCGGATGGAATCCGTGGCTGAAGGCGTGGCTGACGATCTCGTCGGCCATCACGCGGGAGTGCCAGGCTTCGGCCAGGCGGAGCAGACCCCGGTCTCCGCCGGCGGCCTCATACACGCTCTGCATGACCGCAGGATATCAGGATGCGGTGAAACAATCGGTGTCGGCGGGGGCGTTCACGGCGGGGCTTCGCCTATCCTCCGAACATGCGATGCAATCGACTGGTGCTGCTGCTCACCCTCGTCGCGGCGGTGGGCTGCGAGAGTGGCTGGGACATCCGCGGGCGGGTGTCGACGACTGGGGTGAGCGACAAGGCGCGGCCGTTGTTCGTGTACATCCTCGACCAGCCGACCATCGATCCGGTGAAGCGGCCGGCCGAGCCCCTGCTGTACGAGGAGCTGTCCCGGGCGGACATGGTTCCTGCCGAGGGGCTGACGTTCCAGAAGCGTAATTTCGGCTGCCACCGGGGAGCGGTGATGATGGTGGCCTGGGCGCCCATGGCGGGCGCGCCGGTGCCGGCGGCCATGCACAAGCCCTTCGAGCCGAAGGCCGGCGACCTCGTCGCATTTTCCGACGTGCGCGTGCCCTATTGTGGGCCGCGGACGAAGTGGGAGGAGATCGACTTCTCGCTCGGCGACGCGAACGCCAGCCCGTGAGCGTCAGCCCTTCACACACAGCACCTGCTTCAATTCGGCGACGACCTCGACGAGATCGCGCTGCTGCTCCATGACCCGGTCGATGTTCTTGTAGGCCTTCGGGGCTTCGTCGATGACGCCGTGGTCTTTGCGGCACTCGACGCCGTCGGTCTGCTCGCGCAGGTCGGCCACGGAGAAGCGACGTCGGGCTTCGGTCCGGCTCATCCGGCGGCCCGCTCCGTGGGAGGCGGACTCGAACGAGGCGGGATTTCCCAGCCCCCGCACGATGCAGGACTTTGCTCCCATCGAGCCCGGGATGATGCCGAGCTCGCCCCGGCCGGCGCGGATGGCCCCTTTCCTGGTGACGAGGAGATCCTCGCCGAAGTGGATCTCCTCCGCGACGTAATTGTGATGACAGGAGATGGCGGGCTGGAGGGACATGCGCGGCCAGAACCGGCGCATGACCTGCTCGAGGAGATGGAGCATGAGGCGGCGATTGACCCGGGCGTATTCCTGCGCCCAGTAGAGGTCCCGGCGGTAGGCCTCGAAGGCAGGGGTGCCGGCCAGGAAGACGGCCAGGTCGCGATCCTCCAGCGCCTGGTTGTGGTTCAGGCGGCTGGCCACCTCCATGTGGTGCTCCGCGAGCGCGGCGCCGATGCCGCGGCTGCCCGAGTGGAGCATGAGCCAGACCCGGTCGTTGGTGTCGAGACAGACCTCGATGAAGTGGTTGCCGCCGCCAAGGGTTCCCAGCTGGCAGGCGACCTTGTTGCCCAGGCCGTGCACCGGTGCGGCCCGCGCGCGGTAGCCCTCCATGAGGGCAGCGCCCGTTGAACGGAGGTCGCCGCCCGCCTTGTCCCAGGCGGCATCCGGGTGAGCCGCCCGGCCCACCGGGATCGCTCGCTCGATGGCGGTTCGCAACCGGCGGAGATCGTCGGGCAGGTCGTCGCTGGTGAGGCTGGTCTCGACTGCGGCCATGCCGCAGCCGATGTCCACGCCGACGGCCGCGGGGGCGACGGCCGCGCGCATGGCGATCACCGAGCCGACCGTGGCACCGCGGCCCGCGTGGACGTCAGGCATCACGGCGACGTGGTGAGCGACCCAGGGGAGTGCAGCGACGTTCTTGAGCTGCGCGATGACGTTCGAGTCGACCTCCTGGATGGGAGCCCACAGGCGGATCGGCACGTTTCGTCCGTTGATGGTGGTAAAGGGCATGGTCACATCTCCCTGGTGGTCGGATCTCGCCGGAATCGCAGCTCCGGCGTTCGCTTCAATGCGAGGCTCTCGGCCAGGTGATTGCGGAGAAATCCCGCGGCCCGCTCCAGCGCCTCGGTCCTGTCTTGTTCGCCTTCGGCCGTGAACCAGAGCCGGGCGCATGACCCATCTGTCGCCAGCTCGACGAAGGTGACGGCGATGCCTTGCAGGCGGACGTCGGTCACCTCGCATCGAAGCAGGAAGTTCACCTCTTCGCGGATCAGCTCCTGCAGCCGCTCGGTGCGGCCGCCCTCGCTGGCTCGTTGTCGTCTCGATCTGTTTCCGGACTCGCGTCTTGATTTGCCCATCGACACACACGTTCCCCCTTGGCCGCGCCAGCACGGAGGTGTGCGGGCGCGGACTCGCCATGAGGGCGGCGCGGCAGCACGCAATGTGCGACCAGCGGCCCGGGCCCGCGGACGCGTCACTTGCTGACGCCGTCAGCGAGCGGAGGATCCGCGGTGGGTGCCCGCCCTCGACCCCGCGACCGTCGACAGGCCGCCAGGGGAGTGACGGCTACTGCGAGAGGGTCGCGGAGATGACCAGCTTCTGGCTTCGATTCGTTATCGGCATCGTGTCGTCATCTCCTTTCCGCGCTCGCACGCGAGCGTTCGATAGAGGTGACAGATCGGGTGGTGGCTGTCAACGGCGGACGCAAAAAGGGGGTTCCCGTGATCGCGGTCAGTCGTGCCTTTGTTGTCGCGCGGACGAATGCGCTCATGCGGCCGATTGCGGTCATGCGGACAAGCGAAAGCACAGTTGCCTCGCGACATTGGAAAAAAGGCCTTGACGAACGAAAACGCGCGGTCCACCTTGGCAAAGTCATGTTGATGGTTTGCCAAACATCTCGCGAAGCGATGCGAGCCGCGGTTGCGGCCGGTCGCGGTCGCCTGTTGGGCAGCAATTACGCCGGTTGGCGGAGCGTGTGCTCGATTCCAGCCTTTTCGTCCCAGGGAGTCGAGTCGAATACGTGGAGGGGCGGCTAGACGCGAACTAACGGATAGTTCGACGGAAAGCCGCCCAGGGAGACCTCGGCGGCTTTTTTCGTTTCTGGAGGTCGATCGTGGAACTGA
>JBKPRZ010000673.1:0-14329 GCA_046734815.1 Myxococcota bacterium
GCGCTGCACCGAGGCCGGCAGCGCGCTCGCCGCCTGCGGCGCCGACCTGGAGCTGGGCCTCGCGCGCACGCTGCGCAACCTGCCGCTCGAAGGGGCGGCGCTGACCGGCACCGTCCGCGTGTCGGCGGGTGACGGCTTCGCCGACGCGATCGTGGCGGCCGTGCGCGCGATGAGCGCGCGGCACCCCGGCGTCCGCTTCGAGCTGGCGGTCGAGGACCGCGTGGTGAACCTGGCGCGCGGCGAGGCCGACGTCGCCGTCCGCACCGTCCATCACCGGGAAAGTTCGCTGGTCTACCGGAAGGTGGCCGCGCTCGAGTACGGCCTTTTCGCGGCCGCGCCCTACCTCGCCGAGCAGGGGACACCACGCCGCCCGGCGGACCTCGCGAGGCACGCGTTCGTCGGCCTGGCCCCACCCCTCGACCGACTGCCGGCCCAGCGCTGGCTGCAGGCGCAGGTCGGGCGGGCGCCCGTGCTGGCGACCTCGACGTTCACCGCTCTACTGGCGGCGGCGCGCGCCGGCCTGGGATTGGCCGCCCTGCCCGCCGCCTCGTCCGCCGGACTGGTCCCGGTGCTGCCGGGGACCGAGCTGCCGGCGCTGCCGGTGTGGCTGGTGGTCCAGCGGGACGTTCGCAAGCAGCCCCACGTCGCGGCGTTCGTCGAGGCGCTGCGCTCCGAGCTCGAGCGCGACAGAACGCCCGCGACCGACGGCAGCTAGCCGCTATCATGCGTCGGATCGGCCGTTCAGTCGCCCGCAGCTTCAGAACAGCGCCGCGCTGGCGCCGGCGGGGGTCGAGAGAGGCAGATCGACCGTGAAGACAGAGCCGACGTCCAGCTGGGGCTGGCTCTCCACCGCCCGGTTGCCACGCCAGTGCAGCCGCACGTAGTTGCTGCCGTAGGCGCGGCTGACGTCCATGGCCGGCAGATCGTCCAGCGAAGCTCTGCCTGGCGCTTTGACGGCGGCGCCTCCGCCTCGCTGAACGCGTACCCGAGCGAGAGGCGATCACTTGCCCAGGGTGGGCGCGTCGCCGAGGTTCGAGTTGCCCTCCAGGAACTTGACGTTCGTGATCTCGCTGGCGCCGGGACCGGTGTAGCGAAGGATGTAGAGCCCGTTGCGCACGTCGACCACGTAGAGCAACCCATCCTTGATGATCGGGTAGGACCAGAAGATCACCTTGTTGGGGCCGGTGCCGCCGCCCAGACGCGGGTCCTCGTTGGCCACCGACGGCAGCGCTGCCGGCAGGTACGATCCCACCTGGCGGGGATGGGCGGGATCCGTGGTGTCGACGATCTGCAGGCCGCCCGCGTGCCAGGTCAGCACCGCCAGGTGCGGCAGCACCGTCGGATTGTGCGAGGTGAAGCTGGCAAACTGCTCGGTCTCCGGGTCGTCGCCGGCCGAGCCGCAGAAGGACATCTCGTTCTCGGGCAGTTTGTATTCGCCCACCACGGTGGGATGCCCCTCGTCGCTGATGTCGAGCATGCGCAGCCAGCCCCAGGGACAGCCCGAGTTCATGCTGGTGGCCTTGCCGTACACCTCGTCGGTGTTGACGATGAGCGGTCGGCCCGGCACCTTCACCGACGAGTGGCTGTTGGGGCAGGCCTGGGTGCAGGGGGCGGGCGGCCCCGAAGCCTGCACCGAGGCGGGCGGCCCCCAGGTGGGCCGGCTGGTCGGCTGGGTCAGCAGCTTGTCGGCCAGCGACAGCGGCGGCGCCGGCGGCGCGCCCGCCACCGCGGGCCCGGGGACGGCGGCCAGGATGGTGGTGTCGAGGATCAGGAAGTGGCCCGCCTCCAGCGCCATGTAGGTCCGCGAGGCATCGAGGTTGACGCTCACCGAGTGGACGATGAGGTTGGTGTCGTAGCTGTTCATCACCTCGGCCCCGGGGAAGAACTGGTTCCAGTTGCCCTCGGCGATCGCGCTCACCGGTCCGCCGGCCGCCACCGCGCTGATGTCGGCCACGATGAGGTTGGGCACGGTCGGGTCCACCGACACGGTCGGCGTCGAGATGAACAGTAGCGCCCGCTCGGCATTGGCGGGATCGACCCAGAGATACATCTCGTGCGGCTTGACAGCCTTGCCGGCGGCCGAGGTGGGGACGTACGAGCTGAGGAACTTCGGGTGCAGCGGATCCATCAACGAGTAGAACTTGATGTCGAAGGTGAAATCCATGTCGGTGCCCGCCGGGCAGACGTGCAGCATCGAGCTGCAGCGGAAGTTCATGACCATCAGCAGTGCCTTCGCCGGCCAGACCCGCAGCTCGCGCGAGCTGATGCCGGTCAGTCCCTCGTACGGCGGTCCCAGCTGCCCCACCACCTTGGGACGTGCCGGATCTTTCGCGTCGACGATCAACACCCCCGGATATGGATGCGGGCAATTGGCCAGCGTCGGGTTTCCGGGGTCGAACCGAGAATCGTGGTCCCCGCAGCTGGTCGAGCTGTCGCTCCGGTTGCCGATGTATAGGAAATCACCGAACATCGCCGGCGCCGCGTTCATGCCGCGGTTGAATAACGGATCGTGACCCACCAGCTGGACGTTCGAGCTGGAGGCCGGACGGAACCTGGGCGAGCTCTTGTCGGAACAACCGGCCAGGCTGATCAGCAGGAAAAACGCGAACGGCGCGGTGACGAGGCGAGACATCATGGCACGCCCTCCTTGCGGTTTTGGCAGGCGAACGGGGCGACGGCTGCGGCGGAGTATCGTTCCCGCCAATCCGAGATACAACTCGATCCTGCCGCCTGCGCGTCGCAAATACGCGTTCGACAAATGGGTAATTAGCAATCCAACCTAAACCTCGATTTGGGCGGCGGTGGAAACGCGGTGGAAACGACGACATGCACGGGTCACAAAAGGGAGCGCCGAAGCTTTGTGTTTTCTTGCTGGTCGCCGCCAGCGCGGTGGTGGCGCGGGCCAACGGCGCCTTCCCGGGCTCGCTGCGCGTCTTCGCGCCGCCCGCGCGCCCGGACTACATCTTGCTGGCCACCAACTTCGGTCTCATCTCGACCGACGATGGGGGGGCGCGCTGGGAGTGGACCTGCGAGCACGACGCCGGCACCCTGGCGGGCGCCTACGAGGTGGGCGCCGGGCCCCAGCCGGTGCTCTACGCCGGCGGCCCGGGCGGCTTCGCGGTCAGCCGCGACGACGGCTGCAGCTGGATCCCGGCGGCGGAACTGAAGACCGCGGCCGTGTCCGGGCTGTTCATCGAAGCGCTGACTCCCGAGCACGTCTGGGTGGTGGCCTACCTGCGCGATCCCGACGCGGGCGCTGGCCCGGCGGCTTTCTTCTCGAGCGACAGCGGCGCCACCTTCGGCCCGCCCCGCTACCGGGCCGCCGCCGGCGTCACCATCGACAGCCTCGAATCCGCGCGCAGCCGGCCCGAGCGCATCTACCTGACCTTCAGCCAGGGCGGGCCCGCCCGCCAGGTGGCGCTCGCGCGCTCGGACGACGGTGGCGCCAGCTTCACGACCCACGATCTGACCGCCCGGACCGGGGGCAACCAGCTGCGCATCGCCGCCGTGGATCCGCTGGACCCCGACCGACTGTACCTGCGGCTGCAGGCCTTCCCCGACGAGACGCTGGTGATCTCCGCGGACGGCGGGCAGACCCTGACCGACGCCCTGGTGGTCGAGCGCGGCCGCCTGAGCGCATTCGTCCGCCGGGCCGATGGCTCGCTGGTGGCGGGCGCGGTCTCGGACAGCCGGGGCGGCAGCGTGCACGTCGCCCCCGCCCCCGGGGCTCCCTTCCAGCTGCGCTCGACCTCGATCCGGCCGAGCGCGCTGGCCGAGCGGGCCGGCCTGCTGCTGGCGGTGACGGACAACTTTGCCGATGGCTTTGCCCTGGCCCGCTCCGCCGACGGCGCCAGCTGGGAGCCGCTGCTGCGCTACACCGACGTGGCCGCCACCAGGCTCTGCCCGGTGTCGCTGGCTGCCACCTGCGCCGCCTCCTGCAGCCAGCAGGTGGCCAACGGCCTCTTCCGCGACGAGACCTGCTCCGGCAGCTTCCGTCCCCTGCTTCACCCCGACGCCGCTGCTCCCCTGCCCGCCGCGGGCCGCTCCGGTTGCGGCTGCCGGCCGGGCGGGCGGGCCCCGGATGGGACGGGGTCGATCCTCGCGCTGCTGGTCCTCATCGCGGCGGCGGGACGCTCGCGGGTGCGGCCCAGGTAAACGTCGGCGCGGCGGCGACGCCCCGGCGTTCCGGCACGGGGGCGGCGGGGGCGGAAAGCTCGACGCCGAGAGAGCTGTCCGCATGGCCATCGATGCCGCCAACCAGACCGGCGGCGTCGACGGCCGGCCGCTCACGGTGCTCGAGCCCCCCGCTTCAGAGGTTTCGTTTGCGGCAGCCGAACGCGTGAACCAGGCGCTCGTCGACGGCGGGGCAGCGGTCACGATCGGACCGGAGACCACCGAGCTGCTCGGTGTATTGCGATCGACGACTGTGGCGCGGCAAACGGTGATGTTGCCCAGTTTCGCCACGTCCGGCGTGCTGTACTTCAAACCAGACTCCTGGTTCGAGATCGGCCCCCCGCGCTCGCGGTTCGCTTGCGAGCTGATGAGCCGGTTGCAGGCCGATGGCCACGACAGCCCCCTCTTGATCGTCGGCTTTGATTCCTTCAACAAGAATTTCTCCTTATGATCGCGGTGACCAGCTCGGGCGGTCGGCCTGTCGGGTGGGACGAGATCGACCGCGGGCTGGAGTTGCTGCAAGCGGGGCAAGAGGTGGAGTACTTCGGCGTGAGCGGCTCCTTCCGTTGAGCTAGACTGCGGCCGTGACCGACGGTGCCAAGCGGTTGGCCGATCTGCTCGGGGTCGAGTTTCCCATCATCCAGGCTCCCATGGCCGGTGTGCAGGGCAGCCGTCTCGCGCTCGCGGTCGCCGGCGCGGGCGGCCTCGGCTCGTTGCCCTGTGCGCTGCTGGGATCCGATGCCCTCCGGGAGGAGCTCGGCGTGCTGGCCAGCCAGGCCGGTGTTTCGTTCAACGTGAACTTCTTCTGTCACCAGGTGCCAGCCCGGGACGAGGCTCGTGAGGCGGCCTGGAGGTCCTTGCTCGAGCCCTATTACCGCGAGCTCGGGCTCGACCCGGCGGCGGCTCTGTCGGGTCCGCAGCGGCTTCCCTTCGGGGTGGCGGCGGCGGACATCCTGGAGGAGCTCACGCCGGCGGTCGTGAGCTTCCACTTCGGCCTTCCTCCGGAGGACCTCTTCGCCCGGGTGCGCAGCTGGGGCGTGAAGATCCTGTCGTCGGCGACCACGGTGGAGGAGGCCCGCTGGCTCGAAGCACGCGGGGTGCACGCCATCATCGCCCAGGGGCTGGAGGCGGGCGGCCACCGCGGGATCTTCCTGTCGACCGATCTGACCACGCAAGCAGGGACGTTCGCCCTGGTTCGCGGGATCGTGCGCGCCGTGACGGTGCCGGTGATTGCGGCCGGCGGGCTCGCCGACGCGGAGGGCGTCGCTGCGGCCCTGGCGCTGGGGGCTTCTGGCGTCCAGGTCGGCACCAGCTACCTGCTCTGCCCGGAAGCCGACACCACTGCGGTCCATCGCGCGGCGCTGGCCAGCCCCGCGGCCGCCCATACCGCCCTCACCAACCTGTTCACTGGAAGACCGGCCCGCGCGATCGTGAATCGCCTGATGAGGGATCTAGGGCCGATCTCGCCGGCCGCACCCGCCTTCCCCTGGGCGGGCCTGGCCGTGGGCCCCCTGCGCGCGAAGGCGGAGACCCTCGGACGCGACGACTTCGTCTCCCTCTGGTGCGGCCAGAACGTCAGCGGCGCCAAGAACATCCCCGCCGCCGACCAGACCCGCGCGCTGGCTGCTGGCCTCTAGGCGGCCGGCCTGTGAGTCGAGTCGATGAGGTTGTACGCGGGGCTGGGGTCCAGCGCGCCGGCCGAGTTCTTGTTGCTGGCGACGATCGACCCGACGGTGTTCGTCGAAAGCGTGTTGGGAGCGACGCCTGCTAGCGATTCCTGGAATCGCGGCCAGCGCGATGGCCAGCACGAGCAGCCCCCCTGCGTTTCGCGATCATGGCTATTCGGCAGTACTCATCCGGGCATGGATACGCCCGAGCGGCGCGCCGGCGGGGCGTCGTCGCGCCACGGCTGGCGGCATCCGAAGCCTTAACAGGATGGAAAAGTCGCCGATACCTGCTTTCGATAGAGTCGTCTGATGTGAGCAACGACAGCGGCGGAGGCCGTTCGCCACCCGAGCGGAAGGTCGGGGACAGCGGCGCGGGTGTGGTGCCGCTGACCGTGACGACTCCCGAGCTGCGGCGTACCTCGTTCCTGCTGTCGCCCGAAGGCACCCTCCTGGACGGGGATGCCCCCCCTGATCTGATCGACTCGGTGGCCTACGCCGCGCTCCTGGCCGGCACGGCCGGCGAGCTGATCGGCGTTCAGCCGCTGGTGTGCTTCGAGCTCGTGCTCAGCAACGGTGTGTGTGTGGTCGGGCGCGAGCCCGGCGGCAACTTGGTCGCGATGACAGGGCCGCCCCGGACCAGCGTCGCGGAGCTGAAGCGGGCCATGGGGTTGTGATGCTCGATACCGAGGCGGGCGCGGCGCTGGCGGTCGGGCTGCTGGGCACCCTGCGCGAGGTACCCGAGGTCCACGGCAGCTTCCTGGTGTCCGAGCTCGGCCACCTGCTCGCCCGCGACGTCAGCCCCTACCTGGTCGACGACGTGCTGATCGAGGTGGCCGGGCGCATGCTTCGCCTGACCGGGGGCTTCACCAGCGGCAGCGTGGCGGTGTCCTCCCTGCTGGTGCGCTTCGGCGATTGCCTGCTCTACGTGCGCCCGGCCAGCACCGGCCTGCTGTGCATCCTGGCGGCGCCCGCCGTGAACGTGCCCGCGCTGCGGATGGGAGCGAACGTGATCTCGCGCCGCCTGGTCAACCTGGCCGAGGGCCGGGCGGGAGCGCCGGCCAGCGGGCCGATGTCGGGCGCCAGCGCCCCCGGCGCGGTCGAACCGGCCGCCGTCCGCTGGCGCGGATCGGTCCTCCCGAAACCGCCTTCCTGAAGCCTTCCGCGACGAGGTGCTGCTTGGAACCGCAAACCTTCACACAGCTGAGCCGCGTGATCGCGGACAACACCGTGTCTATCAACCTGGTCTGGACCTTGCTGTGTGGCTGCCTGGTGATGTTCATGCAGGCCGGCTTCGCGCTGGTCGAGACCGGCCTCGTGCGCGCCAAGAACATGGCCCACACCATGGCCATGAACTTCTTCGTCTACGCCGTGGGCATGCTCGGTTACTGGGCGGTCGGCTTCGCCCTGCAGATGGGCGGCGTGGGCGCGGTCAGCTCGCTCGGCGGAAACGCGGTCCTGTCCTCCCGCTTCACGGTGGAGGTGGCCGGCCGGCACCTGGGCCTGTTCGGTACCCAGGGCTTTTTCCTGGGACCGGAGGTCTTCACCAGCGGGGTGGCCGCCCTGTTTTTCTTCCAGATGGTCTTCATGGACACCGCCGCCACCATCCCGACCGGGGCGATGGCCGAACGCTGGCGCTTCACCTCCTTCGTCCTCTTCTCGCTGATCGTGTCCACCATCATCTATCCGGTGTACGCCAACTGGGTGTGGGGGGGCGGCTGGTTGTCGGCCCTGGGCAAGGACTTCGGGCTGGGGCACGGACACGTCGACTTCGCCGGCAGCTCCGTCGTGCACATGACCGGGGGAGTCCTGGCCTTCGTCGGCGCCCGCGCCCTGGGTCCGCGGGTGGGCAAGTACGGACCGCGGGGCGAGATCAACCCCATCCCCGGACACGACCTGGGCATGGTGGTGCTGGGGACCTTCATCCTCGCCTTCGGGTGGTTCGGCTTCAACGCCGGTTCCACCCTGTCCGGGAGCGATCCCCACATCGCCGTCATCGTGGTCAACACCGCCCTGTCCTCGGCGGCGGGCGCCGCCCTGGCGTTCATGTGGACCAAGAACAAGTTCGGCACGCCCGATCTTTCCATGATGTGCAACGGGATGCTGGCGGGCGCAGTTGCCATCACCGCCCCCTGCGCATTCGTCAGCGCCCAGGCGGCGGTGTTGATCGGGTCGGTGGCGGGGATGCTGGTGGTCGAATCCACCTTGTTCATCGAGCGCACGCTCAAGGTCGACGACCCGGTGGGCGCCTGCTCGGTGCACGGCGTGTGTGGGATGTGGGGCGCGCTGTCGGTGGGCCTGTTCGCCAACGGCAGCTACGGCGACGGGCTGAACAACGTCCCCGGAAACGTGCGGGGCCTGTTCCACGGGGATCCGGGGCAGCTGATGGCCAGTCTGATCGGGGTGGGCGCCAACCTCATCTACGTGGGCACCATGGCGGCGGTGTCCCTGGCCGTGCTGAACCGGCTGGTCGGAAACCGCGCTTCGGACCGGGACCAGCTGAGCGGCCTCGACCTGCCCGAGCTCGGTGGCCCGGGGTATTCCGACGAACCCAGACCGCCCGCCCCCCCGGCGCCGCCGCTCCTCCCTCCGAGGGCCTCGGACCCCACCGTCGTGCAGCGGCCCCCCTTCGCCTCCTGGCCCCGCCCCGGGCGCTGAGGGGCTCAGAGCGCGGTTTTGGCGGAGGGTTGATGCACACAGCCGGGGTGTGTGCGACCGCCACGCCAGAAAGACGATGGTAAGATTTCGTTGCCCTCGCTCGCCCGCAAAAGGCCGAGATCGGCGGTCGGTGCGCGGGCACGAAAGGTGAAGGGACCCCCCGGGTGGCGCGAATTCTCATCGTCGACGATGATCGCTCCATCCGCCGCAGCCTGGAAAAGCTCATGGCCGGCGAGGGCTACGAGCCCGTGACCGCCAGCGACGGGCGGGAGGCGCTCGCCGCCCTGCAGGGGGGCGCGGCCGACGTGGCTCTCCTCGATCTGGGTCTACCCGAGCTCGATGGGCTGGAAGTGCTGGAGGCGGTGCGCAGCGTGGCCGGCGCGCCGCCCATCATCGTGATCAGCGCCCGCGACGACATGACCTCCACTGTGCGGGCCATGCAGCTGGGTGCCTACGACTACCTGGTCAAGCCGCTGGACATCGACCGCCTGAAGATCGTCGTGCGGCGGGCCGTGGAGTCACGCGAGACCTCGCGCACCCTGCATCACCTGGTCTCGCAGGCCTCGGAGGCTTTCCAGGTCGGCAACATCATCGGCCGCAGCCCCGCGGTGCGCGAGATCTGGAAGGCGATCGGCGCGGTGTCCACCAGCCATACCTCGGTGCTGATCCAGGGCGAGTCGGGGACCGGCAAGGAGCTGGTGGCCAAGGCCATCCACTACACCAGCGCCGACCGGGAAAAGCCGTTCGTGGCGGTCAACTGCACCGCCTTCGCGCGCGAGCTGCTCGAGTCCGAGCTGTTCGGGCACGTGCGCGGCGCCTTCACCGGGGCCATCGCCGACAAGCCGGGTCGGTTCGAGCTGGCCGGGGCGGGCACCCTGTTTCTCGACGAGATCGCCGAGATCCCGGTCGATCTGCAAGCCAAGCTGCTGCGGGTGCTGCAGGAGCGCGCCTTCGAGCGGGTCGGCGACGCCCGCCCGCTGACCTTGCGTGCGCGCATCCTGGCCGCCACCCACCGCAACCTGGAAGAGATGGTGCACGCCGGGACCTTCCGCGAGGACCTGCTGTACCGGCTGCGGGTGGTCGAGATCGTCATCCCTCCGCTGCGCGAGCGGCGCGAGGACATTCCCCCGCTGATCGACGCCCTGCTGGCCAAGATCAACCGCGAGCTGCACAAGGACGTCCGCTACGTCTCCCGGCGCGCGCTGGCCCTCCTCCAAGAGTACGACTGGCCCGGCAATGTGCGCGAGCTGGAGAACGCCCTCACCCGGGCGGTGGTGCTGTCCAAGGACGAGGTGCTGGACGTGGACCTGCTGCCGCTGCCCTCCGGCGACGGACGGGCGGCGCGACCGGCCGCCGCCGGCGAAGAGGAGCCGCTGCTGTCCCTGCGCGAAGTCGAGCGCCGGGCCATCGAACGATGCCTCGAGCGGCTGGGCTGGAACAAGCGTCGCGCCTGCGCGGCCCTGGAGATCAGCCGGCCCACCCTCGACCGCAAGATCGAGGAATACGGGCTGCGCCGCCCCGAGGGGGGCGATCAGGGCGACTGACCGTGGCGGCGATCTTCTTCCTCGTTGCGCTGCTGGGCACGGTGCTGTCGACGGTGGTGCTCCGGGGCGCGCCGCACCGGCCGGAGAACCGCTGGCTGGCCCTCGCCGGCGGGCTCGACGCGCTCACGGTGGCGGCGCTGGGTCTGATCTACCTGACCGGCCACCGCATCGAAGATCCGATCGGCGCCACCGTGTGCGTGGTGGGGCGGATCCTGATCTGCTACCCGCTGCTGGTCTTCACCCACGTGTTCCCCTTCGGGCTACGGCCCTCCCGGGCGCTGCGGCTGACCGCGTTCGCCCTCACCGCGCTGGCGCTGGCCATGTCGTTGCACCCGCGGGCGGGGGCGGCGCTGCGACCGCTGGTGGTGTGGACGTTCTTCCTGCCCCTGTTCGGCATGACGGTGATCGCGCTTGCGCGCAACCACCGGCGGGTGTCCGGTCAGCAGGCCGAGGGGCGCGGGGTGCGCCTGGTGATCTGGGCGGTGGTGGGCCGCTGGACCCTGTCGCTGATCACCTGGGCGGTGGTGCGGCCGCTGTCCGGGGAGGCGTTCGCCACCCTGTGCATCCTCGACAACACCGCGGCGGTGCTGGCAAGTTACGCCCTGGTCAGCTACGCGATCCTGCGGCACCAGCTGTTCCGGGTGCGCGGCGTGCTGGCGGAGTCGGCGTTGTGGGGCGCGGTGGCGGCGCTGTTCCTTGGCCTGGTGGTGCTGGGGGTGGCGCTGGTGCAGGCCCACGTGCAGTCACCGGCGCTGGCCCGGGCGGCGCTGGTGACCGTCGCCGCCATCCCGGTCGGCCTGCAGGTGCTCCTGCGCCGCCTGCGCCCCGGGATCGAGGCTCGCGTGCTCGCGCCGCTCGATCCGCGGCGGGCCCAGCGCCACGGCACCCTCGAGCAGGTGGTGTCCGATTCCGCCGCCCTGGTCGAGCCGGCCCCGCTGCTGGCGCTCACCTGCCGGGCGCTGGCCGGGATCGCCGGCGGGCAGGTGCGTTTCTTGCGCGGGCCGGCCTTCGCCGAGCTCCAGGGCGCCGACCCCGGCGACGCCGCTCCCCTGGCTGCGCCGCTGGCGACGCTGATGGCGGAGGTGGCCCTGCCCCACCTGCACCACCCGCTCGACCGCCGCCTGCCCGACGAGTTGCGGGCCGCCTTCGCCGCGACCGGGGCCGACCTGCTGGTGGCGGTGCGGCTGGCCGGGCGGCTGTACGGCGCGCTGGCGGTGGCAGGCGGCACCCTCGACCGCGACACCCTGCTGACCGCGGTGGCCCTGGCCGACAATCTGGCCGGCAAGCTGGAGCGCTGTCTGCTGTTCCAGGCCCGCCTGCAGATGCAGCGCGAACTGGAGGAGGCGGGCCGGCTGGCGGCTCTGGGCTCGTTCGCGGCGGCGGTGGCCCACGACATCCGCACGCCGCTCACCAGCGTGCAGATGAACGTCCAGATGCTGCGGCAGCGGGTGCGGCTGCCGGATGCCGACATGGAGAGCTTCGACATCGCCCTGGACGAGCTGAAGCGACTGGACGATCACGTGTCCGAGATCCTGGACTTCGCCAAGCCGCTGCGGCTGCACCCGAGTCCGCTGGATCTGCGCGAGCTGAGCGACGAGGCCGCCCGCCGCCTGGTGCCGCTGCTGGCCGAACGCGCCCTCACCCTGGAGCAGCGGCACGCCCCCGAGCTGGCGCTGGTGGAGGCGGATCCGCAGCGGCTGCGCCAGGTGCTGATGAACCTGGTCGACAACGCTGCCTGCGCGTCGCCCGCCGGCGCCGCCATCGTCATCTCCACCCGCCCGGGCCCGGGCGACACGGTGGTGGTGGAGGTCAGCGATTCGGGCAAGGGCATCGCGCCCGAGCACCTTCCCAAGATCTTCGAGCCGTTCTTCACCACCCGCGCCGACGGCACCGGCCTGGGCCTGGCCATCGTGCAGAAAGTGGTCAAGGCGCACGGGGGCGAGATCGGGGTGCGTTCGCGGCCGGGTGAGGGCGCCACCTTCACCGTGCTGCTGCCCACCACCACCCGCGTCGAGTGACGTTCCTTTACCGGGTAACGGATCGTTACCGTCTGCCGCGCAGCGTATCGCAATCGGGACGCGGGTTTGTCGGCGGCACACCGCCTGCTTTGTTCCCGCCACGTGTGGACCCTGGCCCGCAAGATCCTGCTGCACGACCGGACCAAGTTCCTGGTGGCGGCGGCGGGGGTGTCGGTCAGCGTGCTGCTGGTGCTGGTGCAGGTGGGGCTGTACTTCGGCTTCATGGAGAACGCGTCCACCCTGATCGATCACGCGCGGGCCGACCTGTGGGTCACCGGCGAGGGCAACGAGAACTTCGACTTCGCCGGCGCCATCGACGAGCGGGCGGTCTACCGGGTCGCCAGCACGCCCGGGGTGTTGCGGGCCGAGCCGATGTTGCTCGCCTTCGGCCAGTTCAAGCTGCGCACCGGCGGCACCCAGGGGGTGCAGGTGGTGGGGCTGCCGCGGGGGGCGCGCCTGCTGGGACCCTGGAACCTGGTGGAGGGCGACGCCGGCCGCATGGCCGAGGCCGACGGTCTGGTGCTGGATCGGACCGAGTTCGGCAAGCTGCTCATCGACCGGCTCGGTGACCGGGCCGAGATCAGCGGGGTCCGCGCCCAGGTGGTCGGCTTGACCCACGGGATCCGGAGCTTCACCACCTCGCCCTTCATCTTCACCAACCTGGCCAGCGCCCGCGCCTACAGCCGGCTGGACGACCGGCAGATCACCTACGTGCTGGTCGAGGCCCAGCCGGGGACCGATCTGCGGGCGCTCAAGACGCGGCTGTCGGCGCTGCCTCACCTGGAGACCTTCACCACCCCGGAGATGTCGGCCCGCGCGCGGGGCTACTGGTCCTCGCGCACCGGCGTGGGCGCCGGGTTCTTCACCACCGCGCTGATGGGGGTGATCGTCGGCCTGGTGATCGTGGGACAGATCCTCTACAACGGCACCCTCGAGCACATTCGCGAATACGGCACCCTCAAGGCGATGGGCGTGCGCAACCGCGCCGTGGTGGGGGTGATCCTGTTGCAGGCGATGATCTCGGCGCTGCTGGGGATCGCGGTGGGCGGCGCGCTGGCCTTCGCCGCCCGGGCGGGCATGCGGGCGGCGAACCTCACGGTGTCGCTGTCCCCGGGACTCATCGCGGTCACCGCGGTGCTGACCCTGGTGATGTGTTGCCTGGCGGCGCTGCTCTCGATCAACAAGGTGCTGCGCCTGGATCCCGCCACCGTGTTCAAGGGGTGACCATGGAGCCACTGGTCGAGCTGCGCGGGGTGTGCAAGCGGTACGGCGCCGGGGAGACCGCGGTCGATGCCCTGCAGGGTGCCGATTTTCACCTGTTTCCCGGCGAGGTGGTGCTGATCCAGGGACCTTCGGGATCGGGCAAGACCACCCTGCTGTCGATCCTGGGGCTGCTGCTGCGCCCCACCGCCGGCCAGGTGTGGCTGGCGGGCCAGCCGGTCAACAACCGCAGCGAGCGGGAGCTGCCCGCGCTGCGCGCCGCCACCTTCGGATTCGTGTTCCAGGGCTTCAACCTCTTTCCCGCGCTGACCGCGCTGGAGAACGTGGCGGTGCCGACGCGGCTCAAGCACCCGCAGCGGGACGCCGACCGGGAGGCGCGCGGGTTGCTGGAGGCGGTCGGGCTGGGACAGCGCCTGCACGCGCGGCCCGACCAGCTGTCGGGCGGGCAGAAGCAGCGGGTGGCCATCGCCCGGGCGCTGGGCGGCAACCCGCCGGTGATCCTGGGCGACGAGCCCACCGCGGCGCTGGATTCCCGCACCGGCCTGGGCGTGATGGAGCTGCTGCAGGCGATGGCCAAGGAGCGCGGCCGCGCCGTGGTGGTGGTGACCCACGACAGCCGCCTGGAACGCTTCGCCGACCGGGTGGTGATGGTGGAGGACGGCCGGGTATCCGGGCAACGAGATCGAGGAGAATGACCATGGATCGCAAGCGACGCTGGATCGTGAGCCTGCTGGTGCTGATCGCCGGCGCCGGCTGGATGGTGCGGTCGCGGGCGGCCCCGCGCGATCGGGCCGCGGCACCCGACAGCGCGCCGGCCGAGCTGGTGGCCCCCGGGCTGGTGGAGGGCAGCACCGACGTGCTGGCGCTGGGCTTCGAGGCGTCGGGGCGGGTGATGGAGGTGCTGGTGCACGAGGGCGACCGGGTCGAGCAGGGGCAGCTGCTGGCCCGCCTGGATGACCGGCTGGCGCGGGCCCGGGTGGCCGCGGCGGAGGCAGCCCTGGCCGTGGCGCGCGCCCGTCGCGACACGGCGCTGGCAGGCTCGCGCCAGGAC
>JBKPRZ010000674.1:0-7140 GCA_046734815.1 Myxococcota bacterium
CCGTCGACCGACCCGACCCGCCCGCCCGGGGCCACGGCGCCCACGCCGCCATCGAACACACCACCCGTTTCCCCGCCCGCGGGCACGCCACCCGCGCCGCCCGCGGGCACGCCACCCGCGACCGGCACGCCCCCGGGTGGCCCCACGCCCCCCGGCGCCACTGACCCGACGTCCGGGACGCCGCCGGCCGAGGGAGGCAAGGCGCTGATCGTGGTGGGCACCATCCCGCTGGTCGGCACCGACGTGCAGATCCGCGACGCGCTGGCCGCCCGTCACATCGAGACCGAGGCGGTCAAGGAGACCAGCGCCACCGCCGCCGACGCCGCCGGCAAGCGCCTGGTGGTCCTGTCGTTCAGCATGCAGAGCACGGAGTTCAAGGCCAAGGCCGACTTCGCCGACGTGAAGGTGCCGATCATCGTGCTCGAGCACTTCCTGCTGCCGCCGCTGCACATGACCACCGACGCCGGGCACGGCTTCCAGCAGGGCCTCACCCAGATCACGATCGCGAACACCGACCCCATCCTCAGCGCCGGTTTCCCCGCCGGCGACCTCACCGTCTACGGGCGCACGCAGGAGATGTTCTGGGGCACGCCCGGACCGGGCGCCGTCAAGGTGGCGACCGCGAAGGGCAACCCCGACCGCTGGGTGCTGTTCGGCTACCCCGCCGGCGCGATGATGGTGGACCGACCCGCCCCGGCGCGGCGGCTGCACTTCTTCTTCGCCGTCCACGCCCCGCCGCCGGTCACCCAGACCTTCCTCAACGACAACGGCCTCAAGCTGCTCGGCGCCGCTCTCGACTGGTCGCTGCAGTAACGGTCCCGGCTGGCTGGCATCTGCCGTCGACGGCGGCGGCAGCGGCGTCGGATGCGGCGTCGTTTTCCATCGCTGCAACGGCGGCGTGGGATGCGGCGTCGGCTTCATCGCCGGTCGAGCTGCGGGCGCGTGCTTCCGTCCGCACGCGAATCGTGTGACGTTACATCCATGAGACGCCGCGAGATCGTGAAGCTGGCGACTGGCGGTCTGGGCGCGCTGGCCGCCCGCTGGCTGCCCTCGGCGCGCGCCGCCGCCCCCAGTCGGGCCACCGACCGGGCGCGCAAGCGCTTCCGCGAGGTGGCGTCCAGCCTGTACGCCTGGGACCTGCTGGACGAGGGCGTCGACGGGATCCTCGACACGCTGGCCGAGACCACCGGCACCAACAGCGTCTACCTGGTGGCGCTCATGCACCAGGAGAAGCGGCCGCTGACCGACTTTTATTACCCGCACAACCCGCGCCGGAAGACCTATTTCCCCGAGGACAGCCGGGTCTACTGGCACCCGCACCCCGACGCCTACAAGGACGCGAAGATCAAACCGCGGCTGTCCGACCGGGACGAGCTGAAGAACACCGACTGGCTGGCGCAGCTGATCAAGGCCGGCCGCCGCCGCCGCTGGAAGACCGGCGCCGAGATCTCGCACACCATCCTGGACAAGGAACGGGCGCGCGACTTCCATTTCGCCATCCAGCGCGACATCTACGGCAACCCGATGGGGCAGCTGGTCTGCTGCAACAGTCCCGACGCCCGCGCCTACATGGTGGGGCTGTCGACCGACCTGGTGAAGAATTACGACATCGATTACCTGCAGACCTGCCTGATCCCGTTTGCCGCCGGCCGCACGCGGATCGCCGCCGGGCTGGGCGGCGGCCTGACCTACTGGGCCAGCGGTCTGGGCGGCCTGGGCGTGGGCGTCGGCACGCCGGTCGAGCGCATCTTGCAGACCTGTCTGGGCGGCTGCTTCTGCGCCAGCTGCGAGGCGGCGGCGAAGACGCGCGGGCTGGATCTGCCGGCGGTGCGCAAGGCGCTGCGGCCGCTGGCCGACATGCTGGACCACGCCGGCCCGGCCGAGATCCACCGCTGGGCGGTCCTGCGCGCCTCCAACACCACCCCCACCGCGCTGATGGTGCGCCACCCCGAGCTGTACGAATGGCTGCGCTTCCGTTGCGAATCGTTCAGCGCGTTTTTCGGGGCGATCGCGGCGGCGATAAAGAAGATCAAACCGAACATCGACCTGCGCCTGAACGCCTTTCTATCCTTCGACCCCGAGCTGCACGGGATCGACATGGCCGGTATGAAGCGCCACCTGGGCTCGGTGCGATCCAGCGACTACTCCGAGCAGGAGGGCACCGCCGCCGCCCTCGAGCACAAGCGCGAGTTCTTGCTGAACGTGCGCGCCGCCATCGGCGACGACATGCCGTTCCTGTCGGCGATCGGCATCCGCCCCAAGGCCACGCCCGAGCTGATCCGCAAGGGCGTGCTGATCTCCAGCGAGTGTGGCGCCGATGGGTTGTCGCTGGGCCACTACGATGGCGCGCCCCTGAGGAACCTGCAGGCGATCAAGGAAGGCCTGCGCGAGGCGGACGTGGCGATCTAGCGCTCTTCGCGGGCCTATCGGCTGGCGCGGGGGGCGTGGCCCTGGCGGAGCTTGTCCTTGGGCGCCGCCTTCATGCCCAGCTCGGAGAAGAGGAAGGCGTAGATGTCGACGCTCTCCTCGATGCGCTTGCTGAGCGAGGTGCCGATGCCGTGGCCGGTCTCGGCGCTGGTGCGCAGCAGGACCGGGCGGCGGGTGCCGCTGGCCTGCAGGCGGGCGGTCATCTTGCGTGAGTTGGCCGGGTCGACCCGGGCGTCGTTGGCGCCGGTGGTGAACAGGATGGCCGGGTATTGCACCCCGTCCTTGACGTGGTGGTAGGGCGAATAACCGTACAGCGCCTGGAACTGCCCCTTGTCCTTCACGCTGCCGTATTCGGTGGTGTTGAATTCGCCGTTGGGGCTGTGCTCGTAGCGGAGCATGTCGTAGACGCCCACCGATGACACCACCGCCCGCGCCAGGTCGGGGTGCTGGGTGAAGGTCGCCCCCATCAGCAGGCCGCCGTTGGACCCGCCCTGGATCGCCAGCCGCGACGACCGGGTGTACTTGTGGTCGATCAGCCAGCGGGCGCAGGCGAAAAAGTCGTCGAAGACGTTCTGCTTGTGCGTGAGCTTGCCGCCCTCGTGCCAGGTCTCGCCGTATTCGCCGCCGCCGCGGAGGGCGGCGATGGCCAGCACGCCGCCGCGTTCGATCCACACCCGCCGGCTCTCCAGGAAGCCCGGGCGCATGCTGATGCCATAGCCGCCGTAGCCACTGAGCAGGGTGGGGTTGTTGCCATCCAGGCGGGTGCCCTTGCGCTTGACGATGGTCAGCGGGACCTTGGTGCCGTCCTTCGAGGTGGCGAACACCATCTGCACCTCGCTGTCCGCGAACGACACCAGCGACCGGCGCTGCAGGGCGGTCTTGCGGGGCGTGTCCTGGCCGGCGTCCAGGCGGAAGAAGGCGGGTGGATCCAGGTAGCTGGACACTCCGAACACCAGCGTGTCGCCGCCGCCCAGCCGCTGCAGGCCGTACGTCGTCGAGGCGGGCGCGGTGGGCACCAGCGCGCCGGTGCCGCCGGCCAGCGGCTGCCAGCGCAGCTGCGAGGGCCCGCCCTGCATCTCGTCGATCCAGATGCGGGTGGCGGTGATCTCGTAGTCCTCGATCACCCCGCGGCCCTCGGGCACCAGCACCGCGGCCTCGGACAGCGCCGGCTTGCCCGGCGGCAGCCGCAAAATCTTCCCGCGCGGAGCCCCCTGCCGCGACAGCAGGTACAGCGACCCGTCGGGGCCGAAGCGCCCTTCGAACACCTTGTCCTCGAAGGCGGCCACCTTCTGCCAGGCGGCATCGGGGTTGGCCGCGGCCAGGTAGAACGCCGCCTCGCCGCCGTCGCCGTTGGCCACCCGGATCAGGATCCACTTGCCGTCGCGCGAGGTGGTCAGCTTGTTCTCGGCGATGCGGGGCTGGTCCTTGCCGAAGACGTACCGGTCCTGCGCCACCGGCGTGCCCAGCTTGTGCCACCAGATCTGTTGATAGAAGTACTGGTCGCGGCCCTGGCGTTCGCCGGGCGCCGGGAAGCGCGTGTACCACAGGCCGCTTCCGTCGGCCTTCCAGGCCACGTCACCGCCGGCGGTGGCGTATTGCACGCGCGGGATGCTGTCGGGCAACATCTTGCCGCTGTCGACGTCCAGCACGTGCAGGGTCCCGTCCTCGCTGCCCGCCTTGGAGATCGACAGGGCCAGGTAGCGGCCGTCGTCCGAGGGCACGAACCAGTCGAAGTAGGTGCCCCCCGACGGGTCGATCTGGTTGGGGTCGTAGACCACCCGTTCCGAGGCCAGATCATCGAGGGACTTCAGCAGAACGATCATCGGCTGCTGGGCGGGCGGCTGCCGCTTGACGGCGAAGATCTTTCCTCCCCGTTCCAGCACACCGTCGTAGCTGGGCGACTTGAACTCGAAGATGGCGGCGATCCGCTCGCGCAACGCCTGCCGGCCGGGCAGCCCGTCCAGGTGGGCGCGCGCGGCGGCGTTCTGGGCATCGCTCCAGGCCTTGACCTCGGCGGCCTGGCCCTCTTCCAGCCAGCGGTAATCGTCGCTGACGGTGACCCCGTGGTAGCTGTCCGAGACCGGTCGCTTGGCGGTGGCGGGCTTGTGCGCAGAAGGCGCGGCCGCCAGGACAACCACTGCCAGCAAACCACCGATGGCTGTCATGCCCTCGGCCTAACACAGCCGGGTCAGGAAAACCAGGTAACTCACCGGAGGCTGGTTCTCCGACGGAGGTGGACGCATGTTCCGGGGCGGAGTCGACGGGAGTCGCGCCTCGTTGCGATTGCCGGAGCCCACAAGATGGACAGCCCCAGCCCCTTCGTCCTGGTCCCCTCCGGATCACCCGCGCCGCCCGCCGCCCCGCCGCTGGGCGCGGTGGTGCACGTACAGGGCGTGGAATTCGGCCTTTACACCACCACCGCCCGACGTTGCCAGGTGCGGCTTTACGGGGTCGACCGCGAGCCGCTGGCCGATCACGAGCTGGCGCCCGAGGGCAACGGGTTCTTCCGGACGCTGGTGCCCGGCGTCGGTCCGGGCGTGTTGTACAAGTTCGTGCTCGACGGTCGGGCCCTGCCCGACCCCTACGCGCGTTTCTTGCCCGACGGCGTGCACGGCCCCGCCCAGGTGGAGCAGAGCGGCTACGTCTGGAAGAACGGGCGCGGGGTGGCACGACCCCTGAAAGAGCTGGTGATCTACGAGCTGCACGTCGGCACCTTCTCGCCCTCGGGCACCTATCGGGGAGCCGCCGACCGCCTGGAGTACCTGGTGGATCTGGGAGTCACCGCCCTCGAGCTGATGCCGCTGGCGGCCTTCGACGGGCAGCGCGGGTGGGGCTACGACGGGGTGGCGATGTACGCGCCGTTCGCGCCTTACGGGACACCGGACGAGCTGCGCGCGCTGATCGACCGGGCGCACGGGCTGGGGCTGACGGTGCTGCTGGACGCGGTCTTCAACCATCTGGGGCCGGCCGGGAACTACCTGCCCGCCTACGCGCCCGGATACTTCACGCACGACATCCAGAACGCCTGGGGAGACGCCCTGGACTTCACCCACCCGGTGGTGCGGCGGATGGTTATCGAGTCCGCGCTGTACTGGCTGACCGACCTGCGCTTCGACGGTCTGCGCCTGGACGCGACCCACGCCATCCTCGATCCATCGCCCCGTCATCTGTTGCGCGAGCTGGCCGACCAGGTGCGGGCGCTGCGCCCGCCCAAGCTGCTGATCGCCGAGGACGAGCGGAACGAACCCGCCCTGGTCGAGCAGCTGGGCTGCCACGCGATCTGGGCCGACGACTTCCACCACACCGTGCACGTCACCCTGACCGACGAGCAGGACGGCTATTACCGCGGCTACGACGCCGGCGCCCAGACAGTGGCCAGCACCATCGCCTCCGGGTGGCTGTACACCGGGCAGCAATTCCCGCCCAGCGGGCGGGCGCGCGGCCGCCCCGCGACCGGACTGCCCGCCCAGGCGTTCGTCTACTGTCTGCAGAACCACGACCAGGTCGGCAACCGCGCACGTGGCGAGCGCCTGAACACCCTGGTGCCCGGCGAGGCCTACGCCGCCGCCTCGGCGCTGTTGCTGTTTCTGCCCATGACCCCGCTGCTGTTCATGGGGCAGGAGTGGGCCGCCGACTCGCCATTCCTGTTCTTCACCGACCACGAACCGGACCTGGGGCGGCTCATCGCCGAGGGGCGGCGCTCGGAATTCAAGAGCTTCGCCGCCTTCACCGACCCCGTGGCGCGCGAAGCGATCCCCGACCCGCAGCACCCCGCCACCTTCGAGCGCAGCAAGCTGCGCTGGGAGCAACTGGGCGACGAGCGCCACCGCCGCATCTGGAATCTATACCGGCGCCTGCTGCACCTGCGCCAGACCGACCCGGTGCTGTCCTCCGCCGGCCGGGAGGAACTGGAGGTAGAAGCCTGGGGCACGGTGCTGGTGGTACGCCGCTGGAACCGCCACGGCCAGCGCCTGCTGCTGTGCAACCTCGGCCCCGACGCCGCCACCCTCGACAGCCGCCCCTCCTCGCTACTCCGCCGCTCCGGCCTGCTGCCCGACACCGCCACGGTGCTGTTCGCAACTCCGGACGCGCGCACGGACCTGCGCGCCCTGCCGGGTTACGCCGCGATCATGCTGGCGGGCTGAGGGCCGCCGCCCGCCCCCGCGAGCGAGTCGGCGGATCGATCACCGTCACCGGCCGCCGCCGTGGCGCCGACGTCCCACTGAAGCCCACGGCACCGCCCGAGCGACCGGCGCCCCGAGACGACCGCCGGCGGACTGCCCCGGCGACAAACCCGGCGGGCTGGCTTTTGCCCGTGCCGAACAGGAGGGCGCACCCGCCGCAGCCGTGACCCTCCGCTGACCCCCGGGCCGACAGCATCATGCCGCGCACCACTGCCCTGGCGGCCTGGAACACCACCCGCGCAGACGCCCGTGCGTCCCTCATCGCGGCGATTCAGAATCGACGACAGACCCTCCTGACGACGCCACCACGACAGCCGCCGGCCGCACCAGCGCCCACAGTGGCCGCGCCCTGATCCTCCACCGCCTCGAAGATCGGCGACGACCGCAGCGTCCTCGACCCTGACCCGGCCGCCGCCGTCCTCGACGCAGCCCGCCCCTTGCTGCGTTTACCGCGACCTCTTCTTCCGTGTCGATCGAATCCCACCCACCTCCTCCGCCCGCCGGCGTCCCCAGCGCCACAATCCCAACC
>JBKPRZ010000675.1:0-30227 GCA_046734815.1 Myxococcota bacterium
ATCGGGCAGGCCCAGATGTTCCTTGGGGGTCACGTAACAGAGCATCGCCGTCCCGAACCAGCCGATCATCGCCGCCCCCACCGCGGAGGTGATGTGATCGTAGCCGGGCGCGATGTCGGTGACCAGCGGCCCCAGGGTGTAGAACGGCGCCTCGTGGCACAGCGCCAGCTGCTGGTCCATGTTCTCCTTGATCTTGTGCATGGGCACGTGGCCGGGGCCCTCGATCATCACCTGCACATCGTGTTTCCACGCGATCTCGGTCAGCTCGCCCAGGGTCGCCAGCTCGCCGAACTGGGCCTCGTCGTTGGCGTCGGCGATGCAGCCGGGCCGCAGGCCGTCGCCCAGCGAGAAGGAGACGTCGTATTTCTTCATCACCTCGCAGATCTCTTCGAAGTGCGTGTAGAGGAAGTTCTCCTGGTGGTGGGCCAGGCACCACTTGGCCATGATCGATCCGCCGCGCGAGACGATACCGGTCACCCGGCGCGCGGTCAGCGGGATGTACTTCAGCCGTACCCCGGCGTGGATGGTGAAGTAGTCCACCCCCTGCTCGGCCTGCTCGATCAGGGTCTCGATGAACAGCTTGATGTCCAGGTCCTCGGCCTTGCCCTTCACCTTCTCCAGCGCCTGGTAGATCGGCACCGTCCCGATCGGCACCGGGGCGTTGCGCAGGATCCACTCGCGGGTCTCGTGGATGTTCGCGCCGGTCGACAGATCCATCACCGTGTCGGCACCCCAGCGGGTGGCCCACTGCAGCTTCTCGACCTCGTCGCTGATCGAGGACGAGATGGCCGAGTTGCCTATGTTGGCGTTGATCTTCACCAGGAACTTGCGGCCGATGATCATCGGCTCCAGCTCGGGGTGGCGGATGTTGGCCGGGATGATGGCCCGCCCGGCCGCCACCTCGTCGCGCACCAGCTCGGGGGCGACGTTCTCGCGCAGGGCCACGAAGCGCATCTCCTCGGTGAGTTCACCGCGCCGGGCGTAGTGCATCTGCGAGAAATTGCGGTCGCCCCGCGCCACCCGGCGGTCGATCCAGGGCTGGCGCAGCCGGGGCAGCCCGCGCAGCAGGTCCTGCCCCTGCGGGCCGGTGGTGTCGTAGACCTGCACGCGTTCGCCGCTGGTCAGCGCGATCTCGCGAGCGGGCACCTGCAGCTCGCCGTCGGTCGCGAAGACCTTGCGCGAGGCGGGCAGGTCCTCGGCCAGGGGCGGCAACGCGGCCGCCGGAGGCGCGGGATCGACGCGTTTGCGAGATGGAGCGGTGGGCGCGTCGCTGCTGAGGACCGACAGCCTGGGTCCCTGGCCATTGCTGCTGCTGTTCATCGGACTCCCTTCGCCGGCATTACCCGGGCAGGTTCCAAGGGTCGCACCGTCTCACGCATGACGGCGCCTCTCAGCCGTGGTTGGCTCCCCTGATCGAGAAGTGCTGCGGTTCTAACCGGCGCTGGCAGCGAATGCAAGGCGCCGACGCGTCCGGCCGAGACCCGACTCTCCGTCGCTGTACGGCGGGGGGTGGACCTCTAATTCAGGTAGCGCGAGCGGCGCTGCTCGTCCTTGCCCCCCTCGACGACGCTGAAGCGCCGGCGGGGCTTGCGCTTGCGCAGCCGGGCCCAGAGGGCCGCCAGGCCCGCGCCGCGCCCGCCGCTCAGCAGATATCCGGCGGCCACCGACACCAGGTCACCTGCGACCGATGGGATCGACCAGCGCCACAGATCGGCGACCAGCGCGAAGCCGACCAGGATGAAGGTCAACGTGCGCGCCTCCATCACCATGGTGCCCAGCAGGCGCGCGGGGGTGCGGTTGTAGACCCGACCGAAGGCGACGAACAGGGCCAGCACCGCCATGCTCGACCCGCCGAACAGCTCGAAACGCCTGAGCAGCAGCGACACCGCCGCGATGGCGACGTTGGCCAGGATGCCCGAGCCGAAGAACAGCAGCAGGAACCGCCGACGCCCGAGCTCCCGCTCCATGGCCGCTCCCACGAACCACAGGCCGATCATCCCGAAGATGAAGGTGATCCCGTCGAGGTGGAAGAACAGCGAGGTGACCAGCTGCCACAGCTCGAGCCGGGTCCAGACGCCCTCGCCCAGGGCCAGGTGCTCGTGGATGAACATCCGGCTGGGCGGCACCACGGCGTACAGCGCGAAGAGCACCGTGCTGATGACGATCAGCGCGGTGATCGTCGGTGACAGGCGGTCGGTTACCGGCCTCATCCAGGCTGGATTGGGCGACCGACTGGGCCCGCGCATGAGCTGAAATGTAGCACAGGGCCCAACTTCGGCAGGTCGGTGACGCGCCCGAGTCCGTCGCTCACCGACCTGCCGCCGGGCCTGCCGGCCTCACCCGATCACTCGAAGACGAAGGTCTCGCTGAGGATCGCCGCTGCGTCGGCGGGCACCCGGTAGCTCTTCACGGGCGTCTCGGTGAGCGTGTTGCCCGCGGCGTCGAGCAAGCGCAGCTGGTAGGCGTAGGTCCCGGTGCGGATGGCCTGGGTAATCCCGGGCACCTCCTCGCAGGGGAACGAAAACTTCTCGCGGTTCTCGCTGCCCAGCCGGGTCTCCAGCTCGACCGTCTTCACGCCGGCCTCCGCGCAGCTGGCCGCCCGCATCTGGTTGCCCACCTGATGGACCAGCAGCCATTCGACCTCCCAGGTCTGGATCTGGAACTCGATGGGGGGCAGACCAGTCAGGCCGTGGCGGCCGATGGCGAAGGAACCATCGCCCGTGATCTGGGAAACGGGGCGTTTTTGCTGATCGAGCAGCGACAGAGTCACCTCGTATTGCCCGTGCGGCAGCACCTGGGTTATGCCGCGCAGCGAGCCGCAGGGAAACTCGCCGGTGTAGACACTGTTGGTCTGCAGATGACGCGCCTGGAGCGAAACCCATGGCGTGCCCGCATCTTCGCAGTTCACGGGCGCGCCGTCCGACACGTAGCTGAGCGCCCAGGAGACCTCGAATGCCGAGTCGTCCGCGCCCCCTTCGACGACACAACCGACAGCACCGAGCGTCAAGGCCATGAAGCCCGGCAGCCACAGTGTGCGTTTACGCCACATTTTCCTTCTCCTTATTCTCGAGTGCAGACTCGGTTGCTCTGTTCACCGTTGCAGGCCGCCGCGCAGCTGGACTCGATGGCAATCGCGTCGAGCTGGGTAGGCCGCCCGTACGCGATGTCTCGCAAGATCGGTGCCGGCACTCTGACCGAGGGATCGGTGGGCTGATCGGTGCCTGGCGGCTGCAGGATGGGCGGGCCGGGCGGCACCAGTGAATCGCCCGCCACACCCAGCGGCGCCACAGAGAAGGCGTAGCGGCCAGGTGGGATGAAAAAGGACGTCGCTCCGCTCTGCCGGCTGCAGGAAAACTCGCAGTCGGACCTGCCCGCACAGAGGTCCTCCCTCAGCGAACCATCCTCCCGCACCCCGTACACCACGAAACGCACCCGGGCGATCTCCGGGCTGGAACAGGCGCAGCTGGAGATCGCCCGCCCGTCGAAGGTGCGCAACACCCAGCTGGCCTCCACCGCCCCCCCATCGATGGGCACACAGCCAGCCACCAGCCCCAGCGCCGGGGCCAGGACGGCGACCCGGATGGCGACTAGACTGACCAAGGCTAAAAATGTGGGTCTCACGAGGCCCCCACCCTAAAATGGCTTTCCTTCCCGTTCCTGACAATACCGGCAGCGCGGCTGTTCGTCCCGTCGGCACCGCCATCTCAAGGAGTCCGAAATGATTCACACCCTGCTCCAGGTCGGCGCCGCCGAGGAGAAGCTGGACATCATCTCTCTTCTTCTCGTCGCCTCGCCGGTGGTCAAGGGCGTCTTGCTCCTGCTCGCCTTCATGTCCCTGGCCTCCTGGTACGTCATCGGCTCCAAGGCGCTGTACCTGGGCCGGGCGCTGGGGCGCTCGTCCAGCTTCCTCGACGCCTTCTGGAAGACGCAGCGGCTGGACGACGTGTGGAAGATGACCGAGGAGACGGCGCCCTCGCCGGTCAGCGAAGTCTTCCGCGCCGGCTACGTCGAGCTGGCCAAGCTGCGCCGCCGCCGCACCGAACAGGGATCCACGGTGGACCCCGAGACCCACATCGGCGACCTCGAAAGCATCCAGCGCGCGCTCGACCGCGCCCGCACCACCGCCGTGACCGAGATGGAGAACCGGGTTCCTCTGCTTGCGACGACCGCCAGCGCCGCTCCATTCATCGGGCTGTTCGGCACGGTGTGGGGGATCATGAACTCGTTCCGCAACATCGGCGCCAAGGGCGCGGCCAACCTGGCCACGGTGGCGCCCGGCATCGCCGAGGCGCTGGTGGCCACCGCCATCGGCCTGGTGGCGGCCATCCCGGCGGTCATGGCCTACAACTACTTCGTGCGCCGGATCCGGGTGGTCTCGGCGGACATGGAGACCTTCGCCAACGACTTCCTGAACATCGTGCGGCGGAGGTTCTTCTGATGGCCATGAGCGGCTCGAGCAGCGGCGGCACCAGCGGAAGCACGCTGTCGGACATCAACGTCACCCCGCTGGTCGACGTGATGCTGGTGCTGCTGATCGTCTTCATGGTGACGGCGCCGATGTTGCAAACCGGGGTGGACGTGAACCTGCCCGACGCCAAGGCGCAGACCTTGCCGGACGACACCGGCAAGCTGATCGTCACCGTCACCAAGGAACGCAAGGTGTACCTGGGCAAGTCCGAGATCCCCTGGGACCAGCTGGAGACCTACCTCAAGACCAACGAGAAGCTGAAGATCGAACGGGAGATCTACCTGCACGCCGACGAGAGCCTGCTTTACAAGGACATCATCAAGGTGATGTCGGCGATGAAGCTGGCCGGTGCCGACAAGCTGGGTATGATCACCGACCCACTGGAGTGACACGGGCGTGAGCGACGTCGAGACACACGTCGGATACCGACCGCTGGGCCGCGGGATGGCCGGCGGGGTGGTGCTGACCGTGCTGATCCACGGCGCCCTGCTGTGGACGGTCTACTCGTCCCAGCGGCGCTCGCCGGCGCGGCCCGAGGCGGTCCGCGATTTCATCGTCACCCGCACCGTCACCCTGGGCAAGAAGCGGGAGAAGTTCTGGCTGCCGCGGATCGTGCAGCCGCCGCCGCCCAAGGTGCCGCCGCCGGTGATCAAGCTGACCGAGAACGCGCAGGCGCCGGCGGTGCCGCCCGCGCCCAAGGAGGCGCCCAAGCCGGAGGACAAGAAGATCGACCCGAACCTGCGCCGGGCGCTGGAACGCGGGCGCCGGCTGGCCGCCGCCGCCGCCGAGGAGGAGCCGGAGGGCTCACCCACGGGGCTGGCCACCGGCAACTCGTCCGAGGCGGTGTCGGGCGACGAATATTTCTCCCAGGTCCACGCGGCCATCCACCAGAACTGGAGCACGCCCTCCGGCATGGTGAACGAGGCTCAGCTGGCTGGCCTCAGCGCCGAGCTGCGCGTGCAGATCGAGTTCGACGGCAGCCTCCGCAACCCGGTGCTCAGCAAATCCTCGGGCAATCAGCTGTACGACGATTCGTGCATCCAGGCGGTCAAGGCGACCGGCAAGGTGCCACCGCCACCGAACAGCATCCGGGCCCGCACCCGCCGGGGGGTGGTGCTGGTGTTCGACGGCAAGGACCTGCCAAAGTAGCCGCGGGCGCGAAGTGGTACCATGGGCCTGCCCCTTGCATTACGCTGTCCGTGAAATCATGCGCGCCCTTCCCCTCGTCACGGCGATTTCCCTCACCCTCCTTCCCGCCGTCGCCTCCGCCCAGCCGGCGCCCAGCCCGGCAGACGATCTGCCCCGGATCCGGCTGACCGATCCCCGGCGCGACCTGTTCCGCCTGGCGCTGCCCAACGTGGTCGGCGAGGGCGCCCTGGCCCAGGACGCCTACGAGATCCAGCGGCGCGGGCTGGAGATCTTCGGGCTGTTCAACCTGCTGAACCCCTCCTCCTTCCCCCCCGACCTGCAGCGCGAGGGGATGGGCTTCTCCTCGGCGCTCTGGTCGCAGGTGGGGGCGCAGGGCGTGGTCAAGCTGCGGGTGGCCCGCGAGGGCAACAACGTGGTGCTGGAGGGCCGGCTGTACCAGATCGGGCGCGGCGAGGGCTCGCTGCTCAACCGCACCTACAAGGGCCCGACGGTGCGGCCCCTGGTGCACACCTGGATCAACGACGTCATCGAGCAGTTCACCGGCACGCGCGGCGTGTTCGGCTCGCGCATCGCCTACGCCATCACCGGGCGGCAGGAGGAGATCGGCACGGTCGGGGTCGACGGGTCGGAGACGAAGATCCTGACCAGCATGGGGGCCGAGTGCCTGATGCCGGCCTATTCGCCCGACGGCGCCTGGCTGGCGTTCACCTCGTTCCTGCGCGGGACGCCCGACCTGTGGGTCATGCCGGCGGCGGGCGGGCGCGCGCGGCCGCTGTCCAAGCGGCCGGGCATGAACAGCGGCGCGGCCTGGGCCCGCGATGGCCGCGACATCTTGCTGACCATGTCCTTCGAGGGGAACGCGGAGATCTACCGGATCTCGTCGCAGGACGGACACGTGATCACCCGGTTGACCCGCTCGCCGTTCATCGACATGTCCGCCACCGTGTCGCCCGACGGCTCGCAGATCGCCTTCGTCTCCGACCGCGGCGGCAGCCCGCAGATCTACGTGATGTCGTCGAGCGGCGGCGACGCGCGCCGGCTGACCTTCCAGGGCAGCAACAACACCACCCCGCGCTGGAGCCCGCGCGCCGACAAGCCGCAGCTGGCCTTCACGGGACGCGACGAGAAGGGTGTGTTCGACGTCTTCGTCTACGACTTCAAGAGCTCGCACATCGACCGGGTGACCCAGAGCCAGGGCTCGAACCAGAGCCCCGACTGGTCGCCCGACGGGCGGCTGATGGTCTACGCCTCCAGCCGGGGCGGCCTGTTCGTCATGAACCCCGAGACCCGACTGGAGACGCAGATTTACCGCGGAAAGGTGAACTCGCCCTCGTGGGGTCCGCCGCCAAAGCCGTGAGGCTCGCCACCGTAGACGTCGGCACCAACACGACGTTGCTGCTGGTGGCGGAGGCGCGCGGGCCCAGGGACATCCAGGTGCTGGAAGACCGGGCCGAGATCACCCGCCTGGGGCGGGGCATCGGCACCGACGGGCGGCTGGGCGCCGAGGGGATCGCCCGCACCCTGGCGCTGCTGCAGGAATACGCCGCCTCGGCCCGGACCCACGGCGCCGACATCTGCGCGGTGGGCACCGAGGCCCTGCGACGGGCGCCCAACTCCAGCGAGTTCCTCGATCCGGCGGCGGAGATCCTGGGGGTGCCGGTGGAGGTGATCGGCGGCGACCGGGAGGCGGCCCTGACCTTCCGGGCGGCGATGGCGTCGTTCCCGGAGATCGCCGACAAGTCGATCGCGGTGGTGGACATCGGCGGCGGATCCACCGAGGTGATCGTGTCCGAGCGGGCCACCGTGCGCTCGCGGGCCAGCCTGCCCCTGGGGGCGGTACGCCTGACCGAGCGGCACGTGCGCCACGATCCGCCCTCGCCCGACGAGGTCGCCTCGATGCAGGCCGAGGTGGAGCAGGCGTTGCAGGTGGTGCCGGCGCGGGGCAGCGGCGCGACCCGGCTGCACCTGGTAGGGACAGCCGGTACGGTGACGACCCTGTGCGCGATGGCGCTGGGGCTGCAGAACTACGACCCCAGCCGGGTGCACGGCTACCGCCTGGGCCGCGAGGAGCTGGACGCCCAGATCGAGCGGCTGGCCACATCGACCCAGGCGGTACGGGAACGGATGGCCGGGCTGGACCCGCGGCGGGCGGACGTCATCCTGGCCGGGGCGTTCATCCTTTCCGGCCTCGCGCGCCGTCTGGAAGCCACGTCGGTGCTGGTCAACGATCGGGGGATCCGCTGGGGGTTGCTCTACGAACGGCTGGCCTCCACGCTTGCCCGGCCGGCGGCACCCAGGTAACTTGCCTACTTCATCGTGCCGCTCTCGAGATGTGTTTCGGTGGTGGTGCTCGCGGTGGGTCCTGCGCTCGCCGGTTGCAAGGCGAAGACCCCGCTGATCCACGAGCCGCTGGTCGACAGCTTCGAGCGCGCCGACATCGGCGCCGGCTGGCTGGACACCTCGAACGGGCAGTTCCGGGTGCGCGATGGCAAGCTGAACGTGTCCAACGCGCACAACCACCCGCTGTGGCTGCGCAAACGGCTGCCCCCCGATGTCATCGTCGAGCTGGACGTGATGTCCAGGAGTCCGGCCGGCGACATCAAGATCGAGCTGTACGGCGACGGCGAGTCCTTCGATCCCGATGAAGGGGCCTACTTTCCCACCGGCTACATCTTCGTGTTCGGCGGGTGGAGCAACACGCTGAGCATCATCGGCAAGCTGGGTGAGCACGAGGAGGGAGTGAAGGCCAAGCGCGCGGCTCCCGGCGTGGTGCCGGGGCAGACCTACCACTGGCAGATCACGCGCAAGGGGGGGCAGCTGGACTGGAAGATCGACGGCCAGCCGTTCCTGTCCTGGACCGACCCGTCTCCCCTGTATGGCGACGACAAGGCGTATCTCGCCTTCAACGACTGGGAGTCGGACGTGTATTACGACAACCTGAGCATACGCCCGGCGCCCTGAGCGCTTGCGCCCATGCCCCGTCGAACCGCAACTTCCAAAGCGCCCGGGCGCGCGACCGCGGCGTCGACCCGGCGGGTGACGCCGGTCGCGCTGAGCACCGTCACCTCGGCCCCTCGTTTCCCGCTGCAGGAAAGCCTGCAGAAGCTGGCCGGCACCCGCCGGCTGCTGGTGTTCATGCACGACAACCCCGACCCCGACGCGCTGGCCGCCGCCAGCGGGCTCAAGCGGCTGCTGGAGCACGAGCTGGGCGCCGAGGTGATCCTGGGCCGGGGCGGGATCGTGGGCCGGGCGGAGAACCGGGCCATGGTCGATGCCCTGCGCATCCCGCTGACCCCCATCGAGGAGCTGAACGTCTCCCGCTTCGACCGGCTGGCCATCGTCGACAGCCAGCCCGGCACCGGCAACAACTCGCTGCCGCCCAAGCGCCGCGTGGACATCGTCATCGACCACCACCCGCTGCGCAAGGAGAGCACCGCCTCGCCCTGGTGTGACGTGCGCTCGTCGCTGGGCGCGACCTCGACCATCGTGCTCGAGTACCTGCGCGATCGCCAGGTATCGATCGACGCGCGCCTGGCCACCGGCCTGTTCTACGCCCTCCGCAGCGAGACCCGCGACCTGGGCCGCGAAGCCACCGACGCCGAACGCGACGCCTATCTTTTCCTGGTTCCGCTGGTGGACCACAAGACCCTCTCGCGCATCGCCCATCCCAAGGTCCCCAGCGAGCACTTCGCCGCCCTGGACCGGGCCATCCGCTCGGCGCGCGTGTGTGGCCCGGTGGTGGCCGCCAACCTGGGCGAGCTGTCTTATCCCGACCTGGTGGCCGAGGTGGCCGACCTGCTGCTGGCCTTCGAGAACGCGCGCTTCGTCTTGTGCGGGGGCCGCTACGCCACGCGCGCTTTTCTATCTTTGCGCACCGACAACTCCGAGCGCCGGGCCGGCACCCTGATGCGCGAGATCATGGCCAGCGAGGGGGCAGCCGGCGGCCACGGCACCATGGCCGGCGGCCGCCTGCACAAGCCGGTGGAAGACGACGCCCAGCTGGAGAGCGCCTTCAACGCCCTGGTCGACCGCCTGCTGGCCAAGGTGAAGGCCCCCGCTGCCGCCTCCCACCCCCTGGTAGACCGCTGATTCCCGCGGTACAGTGCCTCCCCTCGCCGCCGGAGTGGCGAAACTGGTAAACGCAGCGGACTCAAAATCCGCCGCTGGAAACGGCTTGTCGGTTCAAGTCCGACCTCCGGCACAACCCGACAATCACGGGCGAAGGCGGCGCCGCTGCCGCTGAGCCGGCTGGCGCCGGCGATGTCGAGCACCTAGGTCTCGCTGATCAGCACCGGGGTCGAGGTGCAGACCGGGATCGAGGAGCACGGCGCGTCGCTGCTCTTCCAGGTCCGCGGAAAGCCTTCCGGGTCGAGCCCCTTCTGAAGGTCGCGGGAAGTGGGATGAAGTCCAGCCGGGCGAGTGCCGAACGGCCAGTACGGGTCACGGGAAGGCCCCCAACGACTGGCGACGGCGAACGGAGGAGAACTTTGAAAGGCATCTCTGCTTTCTGGAGTCGGACACCGTTGCTGCTTCTTTCGGCCGCGATTGGCGCGAACGCTGGCTGTTCGTGGCTGTTCGTTCAGGCACCACCCGAGAATCACCGCCAGCTCCCCTATTTCCACTGCTCGGAAACCTACGTGGCGCCCGTGCTGGACACGATCTGGGGCGGATTGAATGGAATCGGCGCTCTGGGTGCGCTGGGAACGAGCCAGGCGGAATGGACGGCGCCCTACGATCGCGGTACGACGATAGTGACGGGCCTGCTCTGGCTCGGCGTCTCGGGCGCGTCGGCCATCTATGGCTACCGCCACGTCGGTGAGTGCCAGGACGCTCAACAGGAACTGGCGTTACGACATTCGTCGCCAAACTGGTCAGTTCCGCCCGCGCAATCTCCTCCCTACCCCGCCGGTTATCCAGCGCCCGGTTATCCAGCGCCCGGTTATCCACCCGGTTATCCGCCGGGCTATCCCCCACCCCAGAGCCCGCCACCGGGCTATCCGCCGCCAACCCAGCCTCAAGCGCCAAATCAGTCTTCAGCCTCACCACCAGCCGCTGGCGCGCCCAGGTTGACGTTGCACCTGCGACAGTTCGCTGTTCAGTAGCCGCCAGCGAGGTTCTTGCCAGAAGGCGGCGTCCGGGGCTTGCGTGCCGCGTGGGCTGCACGTGGGCTTCTTGCGCGTCGCTCGCCGCGTTCCTGACGCCGGACCGGTGGTGGGTGTGCGCTGTAGGCGCGGTGGGGACGCGCCTCCAGCCCTGGACCGGTGTGAGGACCGCTGGCGCCGGCGCTGACAGGTGAGGCCGGCGCCCTGACCGTGGGCGGGGCGGTGCCCGCGCTGGAAGGGCGGGGGGTTAGCGCCGTGGCCTGAAGCGCGCACCGCTGGTGCCGACGGAGGGATCATGCGGACAATGATGGCCGTCGCGCTGCTGACGCTCGTCGGCTGTGACGTCGCGCCGGCCGGTCCTGGATCCACGTCGCCGACTCCGACTGCGTTGAAGGTGTACATCAACGATCCTGCCTGGCTGACCGACTGCGCGGCGGGGCTCGATTCGGCAGGCTTGAAGGCCACGTGGATGCCGTCACCGGAGGCAGCAACGATACGGGTGCGCATCTTCGCGCATTCGGACTGCGGCACCAGCTCGACGGGCGCCGCCGCACCGTCGTACTCGTGTCCGGGTGGACCGATCAGCGTCTGGCCGAGGTGCGGAAACGCGGCCGCCGAGATCGGCCGGCACGTTCGGCTGCGGCTGGCCGACGCTCCGGCTGTCGAGCGCGTGGACGCCTGCAGCCACGACCTCGACTACTGACCCCGCCCGGGTCTGGCGACCGGGAGCTGTTCAGGGGCCGCGCACGCAGCGAAAGGCCTGGGGGCCGTCGGGGCCCGCGACGTGGGCGACGGCGCCGCCGGCGTTGAAGTCCAGGGTGGTGACCTTGGTGCCGGCCATCTCGGACGTCCAGTAGAAGTTGCCCACGGTGCCGGGGAAGATGGTCTTGTCGGCGGCGGGGACGTTGGTGCGCACCACGATGGTGCCGAGCTCGGTGGGGGTGGGCAGTCGCCAGGGGCCGAATCCGGCCAGCCGCAGAGCCTGGCAATACTTGATGGCTTCGCTGTAGCACAGCGCCGAGGTCGAGAAGCGCGCCTGGATCGCGCACCCGCTGATGTCGCGCGCGGGATCGTCACGCTCCCAGGCGAGGCAGGTCTTGCGATCGAGCGCGATGCCGGTGATCGACGTGTCGAAGCCGTTCCCGCCCGGAGTGCAAGGCGGGCCCGGATTCCCGGCGGGAGGCGGCGGCGGGGGCGGTGGGGCAGGCGGTGGTGGCGGTGGCGGGGGTGGCCCAGGCGGGGGTGCAGCGGCGTCCGCCGGACGGGCGTCATTCGTGGAGCCGCCGGCATCCCGCGGCCGGTTGCTGTCGGGCCTGGCGGCGTCCGCGGCATTTCCGGGCATGGGTGCGGGTGGGTTGCTCGAGCCACCACCCGCGCCGCCGGCGCTCCCCGGTGCTCCGGCTGGCCCCGAGCCGCCGGCGCCCGACGAGCCGCCGGTTCCGGATGAGCCGCCGGTGGAGGGGGACGCGGCTCCGCCCCGCCCGCCCTGCGGACCGCTCGCACCGGGGGTGGCGGCACCGGTGTCACCCGGCGGGCTGCTGGGCGTGCAGCCGGCCATCAGCACGAGCACGAGCAGTCGCGAGCGGGCGAAACCCCGGCGCGGCTCGACAATCACGTCACGGCGGCAGTGCTGGTCCCCGGCGAGCATTCTCGAACGCTAATGTCGCGGCCTTCCGCGAGGGTGACGGTTCTGCTCGGGGGCATGACCGATCCCACACCCGTTCAACGGCCTAGCGCAGCTTCACGTGCAGGGCGCCGCCTTCGGTGGTCGCGCTGGTGGCGCGCAGGCGGGCCTTGATGCCCTGGGCGGTGATCCTCACTTCGTCGCCTTCCCAGGTGACCGACGGGGCGGCGGACAGGCCCGGGACGACCAGGCGGCGGATGCCGCCGGCCAGGGGCATGCCGCCGGCGCTTTCGGTCCAGCTGGCGTGCTCGAGCACCTCGATCGAGCCGGCGGCGTTGCCCAGCTTCAGCCACTGCTGGTGCAGCAGGCGGCCGTCGGGAAGCGATTCGATCTTCCAGGGGTCGAAGCCCTGGGGCCACAGCGGCTCGCGGCCGGCGTCGATCACCAGGCGGCTGCCGGGCTCGGTGCCCAGCTCGCGGCCGCGCTTGCTCCGCCGCGCGCGCAGGGCCTCGACGTCGCGGCGGGCCTGACGGCGGGCTGCCCGCAGCTCCTTTTCGGGCAGCGCGCAGGCGGACCCGCGGGTGATCGAGGCGCGCAGCAGCTCGTCCAGCGCCTGGGGCGGCTTCTCCTCCTCGAAGCGGGTGTGCCAGCCGGGCGCGAAACCGTCGAGCAGCAGGGCCCAGGTCTGGCCGGAGAAATAGGCGCGCTGGCGGACCTGGTCGGGGGTCAGCTCGCCGTCGGGCCAGGGCGGGGTGCGGCCGAAGGCCAGGTACTCCACGTACTGGGCCAGCCCCTCGGAGCGCTCGACCGCGCGCTCGTAGGCCATGGCGGCGGCGGGCAACGAGCCCGCGCGGCGGGCGCGCAGGGCCAGGGCGGCCTCGGCCGCGCAGCGGGAGGCGCTGATGTCTGCCGCCAGGTAAGCCTCCAGCGCCCGGCGCAGGTTCGCGTCTTCGGTGTAGCGGAGCTCGGCGGCGGCGGGGTCGCCGTCGGGGTAGGCGAAGCGGTCGAGCTCGTTGGCGACCCAGTCGGGGTGCCGCCGCCCCTGGAACACGTGGAAGGCTTCGTGCACCGCCGACGCCCCCGCCAGCCGCGTGTCCAGGTCCGCCGGCGGCTGGATGGTCGCGGTGGGCGTGCCGCCCAGCTCGACGGCGGTGTTGGCCCGCATGACGTCGTGGCGACCGTCGAACACCGCCAGCCGCGGCCGCACGCTGCGGAACTCCAGCGGCGGCTGTGGATGGTGAAACAGCCAGGTGTGGGTCCCGTCGTAATACGCCACCGGCGTCGCCTGCGGCTCGAATCCCGGCCACAGGGGCGCCCGGGTCATCTGCTCGAACGCGGCGAAGATCGCCTCGGTCCGATCCACGCCCGGCAGCGCGGGTGGCGGCATCGGCCGCGCGCAAGCCCCCACGGCAAGCAGAACCAGCGACACACGCACCATCACGAGTGGGCCTCCCTCGGTTTCACTTTAACGTCTGGCCGGCGCGACCACGCCAACGTTTGCGCCCGTCGCGATCGAGGCGGGCCGATCAGCGCATCAAATAGACGCGCCCGCCAGGACCGCGCGCGGTTGTGCCGCCCGGTCGGCTGGAGCATTCGCCGCCATGAGCACCGATCACCTGCTGGTGTTCGGCCGCGGGTTCGCGGTGGGGAATCGCGGGCGGGACTTTTCGCTGGAAGGCGCGGCTGAATCCGGGGTATTGGTTTACTTACCAAATGGTAAGTAAAGGAGCCCGAACATGATCGACCGACCGACCGGCCCGCGGCGATGGACGCGGATCTTGCTGACGTTCGCCGTGGCCACCCTGGCGGGGCTGTGGGCGCCCAGCTGCGACCAGGCCGACAAGATCTTCGACTGCCAGAGCGTCTGCAACCGCTACCGCAGCTGCTTCGACGACAAGTACGACGTCGCCGCCTGCCGCTCGCGGTGCAAGGACAGCGCGGACAGGGACGTGGACTTCCAGCGCAAGGCCGACGACTGCCACGCCTGCATCGACGATCGCTCCTGCGCATCGGCCACCTTCAACTGCCTCTTGCCCTGCGCGGGCGTCGTTCCCTGAGACAGCCCGCACATAGACCGGCACGGCAGCCGCGCAGCGGACCGTTTCTGGGCTGCGCCCCGCCACGCGGGCGTAAAGTGGCAGGATGAGCACACGCGCCAAGCTGATCGTGGGATTCCGGGTGGTGGGCATCGGCCTGGTCATCGCCGGGCTGATCATGCTCGTCCGCACGTACCAGATCGCCCATTCGCCCGAGATGGCGTGGGTGAGCAAGATGATGGGGGACCTGAAGGCCGACGCGGCGCTGAGCCTGTCGCGCGCGGACTACACACCGGCCCTGCTCTGGATCGGCATCGGCGTGGCGGTGGCGGCGCTCAGCCGCACGCTGGTCTCCTTCGTGTTCCGCGGCGTGGAGAGTGAGACCGCGCCCGACCGCCAGCGCACCTGACCGCCGGGACCTCTGCCGGTTGCGCCCGCGCGGGCGTTGCGGGTAAATCGCGGGCCGGAGGTCCCATGTCGCAGGAAGTTTCGCGTCGCGGATTCATGGCCGGGCTGACCGTCGCGGGCACCGGCGCGGCCCTGGTCTCGACGGCGGAGGCGGCCAGCGGCGTCGAGGCGCCGGCGGTGGTGCACCACCACTTCGTCGAGCTCAAGCCGGCCCACACGCCCATCCGGATGATGCTGGCCGGACGGCCGGACCACCCGGCGGTGTTGACCCCCGCCGAGCTGGCCAAGGTCCGCGGGGCCGCGCCGGGCGTCGAGGTGGTGGTGCCGAAGAGCGCCGGCGACATGGTGAAGACGGCGTCCGAGGTGGAGGTGATCCTGGGCGAACCCACGGTGGAGACGATCCGGGCGGCCCGCAACGTGCGCTGGGTGCAGCACTGGGCGGCGGGGGTCGAGAAGCTGCCGCCCGAGCTGATGGCCCACCCCTGTGTGCTCACCAACATGGCGCGGGTGTTCGCGCCGGTGATCGCCGAGAGCGCGCTGGGCCTGCTGCTGGCGCTGACCCGCGGGTTCGTGGCCGATGCGTTCCCCAACTTCCAGAAGAAGAGCTGGCCCGCGCCCGCCAAGCCGTCGGTGCCGCTGGTGGACCTTCATGGCAAGACCATGGGCCTCGTGGGGCTGGGCGGGCTGGGGACCGAGATCGGGCGGCGGGCGGCGCTGGGGTTCGGGATGAACGTGCTGGCGGTGGACGCCAAGCCGCTGGCCAGGCCGGACTGGGTGACCGAGCTGCACGAGCCGGGCTGGCTGATGAAGATGGTCCCGCAGGTGGACGTGCTGGTCAGCAGCGCGCCCCACACCCGCCAGACCGAGCGGATGTTCAACGATTCGGTCTTCAAGGCGATGAAGCGCTCGGCCTACTTCCTGAACATGTCGCGGGGCGGGCTGGTGGACCAGGAGGCGCTGGCCCGGGCGCTCAAGTCGGGGACCATCCAGGGCGCGGGGCTCGACGTCACCACGCCCGAGCCGCTGCCGCCCGAGGACCCGCTGTGGACCTGTCCCAACCTCATCATCACGCCGCACAACTCGGGCGTGGCGCCCATCCGGCAGGTGCGGCTGGTGGCGCTGGTGACCGAAAACGTGCGCCGCTACGCCAGCGGGCTGCCGCTGCTGAACGTGGTGGACAAGCAGCGGGGGTACTGACCGGGAGCCGGTCGCAAAAACAGCTCACTCGAAGCGCTGGAGGTCCTGCCGCCAGCGCAGGCGGGAGCGATTTTCGGTCAGCCACTGGCGCAGGCGCTCGCGGGCGGCGGCACTTTCGGTCGGGTTGGTGCCCTTTCCGATGCCGAAGTCCTTGCCCGCCATCTGCCGCAGGAGCTGGCCCGCCTTCTGCTCGAGCAGGAGCGGCGCCTCATCCTCCAGCAGCGAGGCGATCAGGTCGAATCCTCCCGGATCTTTGAGGCGCAGGAGGGTCTCGGCCGCCTGCAGGCGCAGGAAGGGATCGTCCATGCGGCGGGCCACCGCCGCCACGGTGGGCAGGGAGGGCCGCGCGGCATCCCCGAACTCGGGCAGCACCTGCAACATGTGCTCGGCCACCCGGCCAGACGGCGAACGGACCAGCGCCTTCACCAGCGGCGCCACGGCGTGTGGGTCCTTCAGCTCGGCCAGATGGTGAACGGCTTCGATCTGCGCGTTCTCGTCCGCGCTGCCCAGAGCGGCGGCCAGGCTGTCGAAATCACCGGCGTGGGCGTGCTGTTCGCTCCCTTTCTTCGCCCGCGAGGTCAACCCGAACAGGGCCATCACCACGGCCAGACCGCCCAGCACCTGGACCAGGGCACGCCCTCGACGGCGGGCCACCCGCACGAAGTAAACCAGCGAGGCGAGCGCCAGGATGCCGGCGAAGCAGGCCACCACCGAGGGGCCGGTGGGCAGGTCCCCGTAATAGGAGACCAGCATGCCGGCCGCGCTGCAGGCGGTGCCCGTGCTCCAGGCCAGACCGATCCGCCCGCCGATCCGGTCCTGGAACATGAAAGCGATCACCGCCGGGACCACCAGGAAGGAGAAGACCAGCAGCACCCCCGCCACCGCCACCGAGCTGGTGATGACCAGACCGAAGCTGGCGTAAAAGAGGAAGTCCCACAACCTGACATTGCGCCCGCGGGCTGCCGCCGCCTCGGGATTGCTGGAGATCTCCAGGAACGGCTTGCGAAAGGCGTAGTGAAACCCGCCGATCACCGCGTAGATGGCCGCGGTCTTCAGGATGTTGGGCCAGGTCACCAGCAGGACGTTGCCGACCAGCATCTGCTTGATGTGTTCGGACTCGCCCGAGGCCCGCGCCAGCAGCAGCAGCGCCAGCGCCGAGGCGGTGGCGTAGACGATCCCGATGAACGCTTCCTGCGGGACCTTCTCGTGTCTCATCCGCGTGAGCGCGAAGACGGCCGCGCCCACGAAGGTGAAGCCCAGGGAAAACAGGTAGACCACCGTGCTGTCCCCGGGCAGCCGCGGATCGTAGCCCAGCAGGAAGGCGTAGGTCGACCCGAGCGCGGCGATCTGGGCCAGCGCCAGATCCACGAAGATGACCTTGCGGCTGATGACGTGTATCCCCAGGTAGCCATGGATGCCGGTGAGGACCAGGCACATGGCCAGCGGCGGAAGCATCCAGCGGAGCTCGTGAAGCCCGCTCATGGTCGCGAGCTCACCCCGCCGCTCTTCAGCGCGGCGACCATCTGATCCAGCGCGTGATCGATCAGCGAGAAGTAGTCGTTCACGCCTTTCTCCCCGCGCACCTGATTGGGCAGCACCACCACCTGGGCGCCGCCCTCCCGGCCGATCCGCCGGGGCAGGGCCGGGTCGTAGAAGTTGTCCACCAGGATCAGCTTGACGCCGTCGCGCTTGATCAGCTCGATGGTGTCGCTGACGTGGCGAGGCCCGGGCGCGATGCCGGGCCGCTCCTCGATGGTGCCCACCAGCTGCATCCCGAACGTGGAGGCGAAGTAGGCCCAGACCTTGTGGAACTCGACCACTTTCTGGCCGCGCAGGGGCCGGGCCTTGGCCAGCCATCCCCCCGCCAGCGCGGACAGCTTCTTGCCGCTGTACTCGTTCGAGTCCAGGAACTCGCCGAGCCGGCCGTCCAGGGCCAGGCGGGTCAGCTTGCGCGAGCCGACCAGCTTCAGCAGCTCGTCCCCGAAGAACGCACGATCCACCCGGTTCTGGAAGTCGCGCACCCGCGAGTCGAAGAGGGCCGCGTCGCCGGGCGACAGGCGCTTCAGCGCGGCGGCCACGTTTTCGGCCATCATCTTGGCCCGCATCGGATCGAGCCAGAGATGGGGGTTGCCTTCGGGATGAATGTCGCCCTGGGCGCGGCTGATGACCGAGGGCACCTCCAGCTTGGGAATGCCGGTCGACAGCAAGATCCGTCCGGGGCCGCCCCGGAAGATCTTTGCGTTGCCCGATCCGTTGGCCACGTCGTCAGCCCACGGCTCCAGCATCATCCCGATCTCCAGCAGCAGGTCGGCCTCGCGCACCCGCTTCATCAGCGAGGGCGTGGGCGAGACGAAGTGGGGATCCTGGTCGCCGGCCGAGAGGCTGAACACGGAGACCCGGTCGCCCGCCACCTCCCGCACCAGCGATTCGATGGTGGTCAGGGTGGCGGCGACATTGGTGCTCGATGCGGCGCGGGCAGGGCTGCCGCCCGGCAGGGCGGCGGCGGCAACCAGAGCGAGCGCGATCCTGGCGATTGATTGGCGCATGGTCAGATCCTCCTCGGGCTCACTTGTTCACCCAGAACGGCTCGGGCGGATGGGCGCCCACCACGAAGTTCAGCTCCGCGAACACGGAGTCGCGCCCGTTCTCGACGGGCAGATCGGAAAAGCGGTGCTCGTATCCCAGGCGGAAGCGCAGGAACTCGCTGGTGTACCAGGTCAGATAGCCCGAGAGGGCCCGGCGACGGACGGCCGCATCGACGATGGTGGCGGTGTCGTCCCAGCGCGCGCCCAGGTAGGTGGTCCGGGTGGCCTGGACCTGCGCGAAGCCAAAGTAGCCGAGGGGAGTGGCGTGGCGCATCTCGAACAGGTCGGGCGTGCCGTCCCCGTTGGTGTCGACGCCCTCCAGGAAGGTGCGCCGGCTCCGCAGCAGCTGACCGCCCAGCACGAACGAATGGAACTCGCCCCGTCGCAGGGGCTTCCACTTGTAAAGCAGGTCCGGCCCGTACGTCCAGGCAGCGAGCTTGCCCTCCGGGTCGGTGCGACCGAATTGCAGGACCATCGACAGGTCGACGTTGTGCGCGTCCGCGAAGGTCCGGAACCAGCGCAGGTTTCCGACCAGCCCCAGGGTGTGGGCGGGACCGTCGCTGGCGACGGCGCCGCCCCCGGCCAGCGCCTGGGCGGTCAGCTCCACCGCCGAAGCCTCGTCGAAGGGCGTGGGGAGGAACAGCTGCGCGCTGATGCCGTTGGCGATGAAGCCATCCTCGCCGAAGAACTCGTCGGTGACCAGCGGTCGGGTGGACTGGGGAAGGTCGTGCAGGTGAAGCAGGTTCACCCGTCCCACCTCGGTGCGGAAGCGACCCACCTTCAGCTTCAGTCCCAGCGGCGCCTCGTCGAAAAATGGCAGCGGCAGGCGCTTGATGTTGACGAAGCCCTCTTCCACCTCGAAGGAGAAGTGGCCCGGCGTCTCCGAGGGGAAGGCCAGGATCAGCAGGCCGTCCGCGAAGGGATCCACCGCCGCCCGCAGGTCCACCTCCATCTCGCGGACGTTGAAGGTGTTGTCGACCCGGGCTCCCTCGTCGGTCACCACGGTCTGGTCGTCATGGCGGTAAAGTCCGTTTCCGGCGACGGTCAAGGTCGGGTTGAAGGCGTTGGGCTGGACGCTGGCCGCCGGCGGGGCCACCGCGGTGGCGGTCGGCTCCTCTTCGGGAGCTTGCAGCTTCAGGCGCTGGACTTCCTGCTCCAGCTCGGCGGTCCGCGCCTCCAGAGTGCGGGCGGGCGGTGTCTTGCCCTCCGCCGTGGGGGCGGGGGCCGGTTGCGAGTCGGTTCGAGGTGATCCCGGGTCCTGGGCGACCAGGACACAGACCATCGGCAAAAACAGAGTGCACATCGATCATATCCTCCCTGCGCCAGACGGCGGGGCGTCGGGCGCGGCAAATCCGAAGAAGCGGCTGGACCAGATTCCGGGCGAAACGCCGAGCGCTGGCGGCAGAACGCCGAGCGCTGGCGACGGAACCGGCGGCGTGAGGGCGACAGCCTCGCGCGCCGGAACCTAGGCCGGGGGCGAGTTCTTCGGGGCCAGGCGGAGGAGCGGGACCGCCGGGACGGCGGTGAGGTGAACGAAGGTCCGCGGCGCGTTCGCGACCGGCGGCGCCTCCGGAAGCAAGATCGAATCGGGAGCCGGCAGCGCCTGATCACGCCGCCGTGAGATCGCCAGCAGACAGTGGCTGTCGCCGTGAGAGTCCGCGCCGGCCGGCAGCTGCTGGACCCGACTCGGTCTCGCCGCCGGCGGGCTGGTCGCGCGGGCCCCGGTCTGGGGGCCGACGTGCACCACCTCGTTGTGCTCGGCGCAGGTCGAGTGCTGGACCAGCAACAGGTGAGCGAAGCCGAGCAGCTGGGCCGCGAAACAGACGAGCGCGGTCAGCACCGCGGTCTTCGAGTGCGACCGGAACGGTCGGCTCGAGCTCGTATTTCTCGACGCGCTCAGCAAGGCGCCCTCCAGGCGGGACACATCTCAGCTACGAAAAGGTAGCGCGCCTGTCAAGAGCGCGCTATCCGCGGCGGCGGCAGCCCCTTGCGACCGCAGCGCCGCACGCGCAAGATCGGGCGGGAAGGTTTTTCGACCGGATGATCAAGGCGCTTCTGACCCGGATCTCGCAGGGGCATCGAACCGCCGCCTACCCGGCGTCGGCCCCCACCCTGCCGGATCGTTTCCGCGGCGGTCCGGTGCTGGATGCCAGCCGCTGTGCCACCGGGTGCCGCGCCTGCGCCGACGCCTGCCCCACCGAGGCGGTGACCGCGTCGGAGGGCGCGCTGAGCCTGGACCTGGGCAGATGCCTGTTCTGTCGGGAATGCGCCGACGCCTGCCCCGAAGGCGCGCTGGCGTTCACGACCGAGCATCACCTGGCCACGCGGCGGCGCGAGGACCTGGTGCTACGCTCGCCCGACCGCGCGGCGCTCGATCCCCAGCGCGGGCTGGAGCTGTCGCGCGAGTTGCTGCGTCTTTACGGCCGGTCGCTGAAGCTGCGGCAGGTGAGCGCGGGCGGCTGCAACGGGTGCGAGTCGGACGTGAACGTGCTGGGCACGGTCGTGTTCGACCTGGGGCGCTTCGGCGTGCAGTTCGTGGCCTCCCCGCGGCACGCCGACGGCATCCTGGTCACCGGAGCGATCTCCCGGAACATGTACCTGGCGCTGAAGAAGACCTACGACGCGGTCCCGGCGCCGAAGATCGTCATCGCGGTCGGCGCCTGCGCGATCGCGGGCGGGCCGTTCCGCGACCACCCCGAGGTGAACAACGGCCTCGACGGCATCTTGCCGGTCGACCTGTACGTGCCGGGCTGCCCGCCCCACCCTTACACCATCCTGGAGGGGTTGCTGGGCCTGCTGGACCGGCGCCGCCCTAGTAGATCCGGTGGATGACCACCGCGTCGCCGCCGGGTGAGGCGACGACGCGGACCGTGTCGGGGCTGTCGAACGCCACCGAGGTCATCTCGGCCCGGTAGTTGCGGGGTACGTTGAGCGACACCGCGTCGCCCGGCGCCACCACGGTGAGGATGTCGCCGGTCACGACGGCGCGCGCGTCGACAGTGATCAGACCGGCGGCCTCGGCGATCTGGTAGGTGCCGCCGTGCCGCGCGGACTCGCCGTCGAGCAGGATGACGGTCTTGCCACCGGTCAGGAAAGCGGTCAGGGCCGACGCCCAGTCCTTTCCCAGCTGGATGAGCCCGGTGTCGTCGGTCATCTCCTGGGCGTAGATGAGAAACACGTCGTGCGCCGACAGGAGCGCCGCGACCTGACCAGCGGCGGCGGTCGTGCGGGTCCAGGCCCGCCCGCGCGCGGCGGTGACCTGGTCGATGGCGGCGTTGGCGCCTGCGATCGCTCCGGGTCGGGCTGCCCCCTCGTAGGCGAGCACCGTCACCTGGTTGCTTGGAGTCAGCAGGACGGCATTGCCGATGAGGTTGTTCATGCCGGCGCGGTTCACGATGAAGTCGTGCCCGATCACCACCAGGTGGCCGACCCCCTCAGCCTGGCAGACCGATCCCATGCACAGGCCGCTGGTGCACACCTTGCCGCAGCCACCGCAGTTGTCGGGGTCTCGATCCAGCAGCACGCAGCGGGAGCCACAGACGGTCATCCCGCCGTCGCAGGCGATGGCGGTATCGGGCGAGGCGTCGGTCTGCGATGCATCGGCGGGCGGCGCATCGACGACGGCGGGCGCGTCGACCGGAGCTTTGTCGACCGGTCGATCGGAGGGACCGGCGTCCGTCGCCGCGTCCACGTTCGATGCGTCTTCGGGGCCGTCGACGGCGCCGCCGTCGATCGCTGGCTGGCAGCTGCCCGCCACGCATACGCCGGCACATGTCTGCCCGCAGGCCCCGCAGTTCGCCGTCGACGACTGCAAGTCCACGCACAGCTCGCCACAGGTCGAAAAGCCGGTGGCGCACGGGTAGCCGACGACGGCGTCGAAACAGCCCGCGATCGCACACAGCGCGAGCAGAAGCCACTTGAGGGCAGCGCCATGCAGATCCGCGCCGCGCCTCACGGGACCTCCGGCTTGCCTGGGGTCGGTTGCGGGACCGCGTCCGGGGTTGGCGGCGGGGCCGTGTCCGGCGCCGGTGGCGGGGGCGCGGGAGGGCTGGATTTGCGTATCACCACCACCTCGACCCGGCGGTTGCGCTGGAGCGCGTCCTGCCCGGCGCCCTGGCTCTGCGGCCGGCTCGCCCCGTAGCCGTGGGTGGTCAGCTTGTCCTGGGGAATCCCCATCCGCACCAGCCACTCGGCCACCCGCTGCGCGCGCAGCTCGCTCAGCCGCTGGTTCAGCTGCTCCGCGCCCCGCTCGTCGGCGTGACCTTCGACCTCCAGCCGTTCCCATTCCGGGTGCTGCTTCCACAGCTGCACCACCGCGCCCAGCAGACTGCGCCCCGCCGCGGTCACGTGCGCGCTTCCGCTCTCGAACAGCACCCGGCCGTCCAGCAGCACGCGATCGGCGACCAGCTGGATCAGGCCGGTGTCCGGACAGCCATCGTCGTCGTCGACGCCGTTGACCACCTCGGGCTCGTCCGGACATCTGTCCTGGGCGTCGATCACCCCATCGCCATCCCGGTCCGCCGGCGGAGGCGGTGGTTCCGGTGCGGGCGGCGGCGGTGGCGGCCGCGGGGCCACGACCCTCGGCGGTGGTGGCGGCGGCACGGGTGGTCGGGAGGGCGACAGCGCCAGCTCCACACCGACAAGGGCCAGCCTGGAATCGGTGCCCGTCAGCCCCGACCCGGGCTGCATCACCTGCAGGTAGCGGACGAAGGGTCCGATCGCGAGCTTTCCGGCGTCGAAGCTGACCCCGCCGCCCGCTTCCAGCACGGGGCGCAGGAGGTGCCCGGTCAGCCCGGCGCCGGCCACCGATTCGACCCACAGCCCCCGGACCCAGCCCCAGCTGGGCGCCGAGGTGGCCAGGGGGCGGACCCGCAAGGCGAGCGACAGCGCGCCCAGGCCGCCCAGCGCGGGGTCCATGTGCGTGGGATCGGGCGCGGGTCCGTCGGCGAACAGGCTCCCGCGCAGGCGCAGCCCCGGGCAGAGGTGCCGGCCGAAACAGAGGTAGGCGCCTGCCGCCACCGACCCACCCGGGCCGAACAGCGAGCGCTGGGGCTGGTTGCGGAACGAGCCCGCCCCGGCCTCACCGACCAGCAGGACCGGTTCGGTGGCGCGCGCCAGGGGCGCGACCAGCATCGAGCCGGCCAGCATCCAGGCGGTTGCACACCGTGGCACATCCGACAACTCGCCGGGTTCGCCCCTGACCTTGAGGAAATTCCGCTGAAATCACCGACGGTGATCGGGGATCTTCAAAGATCGAAGCCGCAATAAGACAGATCGAAGCTCTTGTTGCAGAGGGGGAAGTCGGAGATCTGCTGGCCCCGCAGCGCCATGGCCAGGCCGGTCCAGTTGTGGAAGGACGGGTCCACCACCTTGTAGCCGGCAAAACGGCCCCGCCCGTCGGTGAGGGCCACGTGGCAGATCTCGCCCCGCCAGCCCTCGACCAGCGAGACGCACACCTGATCCGGCCGCAGGGCCGGCACGGCGGTGAGGGGCGCGCCGGCGGGGAGCGCGCGCAGCTGATCGGCGACGAAGGCGGCAGAACGCTGCACCTCCAGCCAGCGGACGTAGGCGCGCGCGAACACGTCCCCGCTGGCCCAGGTGGAGGTGGGGATGTGGGCAAAGCGGTAGATGCCCCAGGGGTGGCTGGCGCGCACGTCGCGCTTGAGCCCGGAGGCCCGGGCGGCGACGCCCACCAGACCCAGGTCGCGCGCGATCTCGGTGGTCACCCGCCCGGTCTCCTCGAAGCGCGCCTGCACCGAGGCGGTGGTCCACAGCAGGTCGACCGCGCCGCGCATGTCGCGCAGGGCAGCCTGCAGGCGCGCGGTCATGTCGCTCTGACGGGTTGGCTCGACGTCGAAGGCCACGCCGCCGGGGCGGATCAGCCCGCGGCCGAACCGGCTGCCGCACAGGGCTGCCGTCAGGTTGAGGAAGTCGCCGCGCAGCCGGCCGCAGAAGGCGGCGGTGGGTAGAAAACCCACGTCGTTGGCCAGGGCGCCCAGACCCCCGGCGTGGTTGGCCAGGCGCTCGAGCTCGAGGGCCACCGCGCGCAGGGCCTGCGCGCGGGCGGACAGGCGCACGCCCGCCAGCGCTTCGAGCAGCTGGCAATGGGCGGTGGCGTGGCCGACGCTGGTGTCGCCGGCCAGGGTCTCCATCTGGAAGATGGTCCGCTTGCCGGGGCCGCCCAGCAGGGCCCGCTCGACCCCGCGGTGCTGGTAGCCCAGGGAGATCTCCAGGTGCAGGACCTCCTCGCCCTCGCACTGGAAGCGGAAGTGACCCGGCTCGATCACGCCGGCGTGCACGGGACCGACCGCCACCTCGTGGGTCTCGCCGCCCTCGACCTGGTAATAGCTGGTCTGCAACAGGCGCTCGCCCGGGCTGCTGGGCGGGAAACGCACCGGCTTGAGCCAGGGGTGACCTTCCGGGCGCAGACCGGTCTGCTCGGCGATCTCCCGCTCGAACAGGTGCACCTGGGGGCAGTCGGGGGTCAGCGAGGGGAAACCGTCGCCGGTCACCTCGGTGCGCGCCAGCTCGAGGGCGCCGTCGCCGTCGGCCGCCAGCACCAGGAACAGGTCCGGCCGCGCGCCGGAGTCGGCGGGCGCGGCGAACAGCGCGGACACCCGTCGCCCCCGCCGGGGCGCGCTCACCACCGCGCGCTGGAAGGCGTCCCAGCTCAGCCGCGGGACCCGCTCGCGCGGGACGGCGGTGGCGTTGGCTGCCACCCGCAGGGGCTCGCCGGCGCGATCGCCGGCCGGGGCACGCTGATCGATCATCACCGCACCTCCAGGAAGGCGGTGGCGTCGTCCAGCAAGGCGCGCAGCGGAGCCGGGATGTAGACTCCCAGCAGCAGCGCCAGCGCCAGCAGACCGACGATCGGTCCGACGGTGAGGAGATGCTCGCGATGGGTGCCGGCGGGGGCGGCCGGGGGCGGCTCGCCCTGCACCACCTTGAGCACCGTCGCGCCCATGCCCAGGAACACGACCGCCAGCAACATCAGGAACAGCGCCGCCACCCAGGGGTGGGAAGCGGCGACGGCGGCACGCAGGATGGTGAACTCGCTGAGGAAGGGGCCGAAGGGCGGCGAGCCGGTGATGGCGAAGAAGCCGGCCAGGAACAGGGCGCCCGAGGCGGGCAGCCGGCCGAGCGCGCCCGAGACGTGATCGGTCAGCTTGCTGCCGTAGGCTCGGTGGATGTTGCCGGCGGACAGGAACAGCACGCCCTTGGCGAAGCCGTTTGCCAGAAGGTGCAGCAGGGCCCCGAAGGTGCCCGCCCGGCCCACGCTGACCGCCACCGCCAGGATGCCCATGTGCTCGACGCTGGAATAGGCCAGCATGCGCTTGTAGTCGCGCTGACGGGCCATGAACACGGCGGCGACCGCCATCGACAGCAGGCCGCTGGCCCGCAGGATGTCGCGGGCGAAGGCGCCCTCACCGGCGGCCACGCAGATCTGGAAGAAGCGCAGCACCGCCAGGAACGAGCAGCTGGTGAGCCCGCCGGCCAGCAGCGCGCCCACCAGGCCGGGTGCCTCACCGTAGCTGTCGGGCTTCCAGGTGTGCATCGGCGCGAGGCCCATCTTGGTGCCGTAGCCCACGAACAGCAGCACGAAGCCCGCGTGCAGCCAGGGGCGGGACAGCCCGCGCGCGCCGCGAACCAGGTCCTCGAACAGCAGCGATGACCCCAGTCCGCCGTGCAGGGCCGAATAGGCCAGGAAGAAGGACCCCAGCAGCGCCAGGGCCACGCCCACCGAGCCGATCAGCAGGTATTTCCAGGTGGCCTCCAGCGAGCGCGGGTTGCGGTTGAAATACAGCAGCGGTGCCGCCAGCAAGGTGGCCGCCTCGGCCGCCACCCACATCAGGCCCAGGTGGTGCGACAGCACCATCAGCGACAGCATGGCGAAAAAGGCCAGGACGACGCTGCAGAACAGGCGGTTGTCGCGCTGGGCGCGCAGGCGCAGGTAGCCGGGGGCGTACAGCGAGCAGAACAGGAAGAAGGCGCCCAGGAACAGCAGCACCAGCTTGCCGGCCGGGTCCAGGACCAGCCAGCCGCGGAAGGCGGACGGCACCGGCGCGCGCACCACCGCCAGGCACAGAGCCGCCTGCACCAGGCCGCCCACAGGCAGCAGCCACGGGCGTACCCGACCGGACGGGATCAGGAAGGCGACCAGCCCCAGCAGCAGCGGCGCGAGAACCAGGGCGACCAGCACGTCACTCCTTCAGGGTGCGCAGGTGGGTGGTGTCGAGGCTGGCGTATTCGCGGCTGATGTGGTGGATGATGATGCCCATCACGAAGATGCCGACGAACAGGTCGAGCAGCACGCCCACCTCGACCAGGAAGGGCATCGCCTCGAGCAGGGTCAGGCCCATCACGAAGATGCCGTTCTCCATCACCAGGTAGCCGACCACCTGGGTGATGGCCTTGCGCCGGGTGGTGAGGATCAGAAAGCCGGTGATGATGGTGGCAAACGAGGTGGGCAGCAGCAGCGAGCCCCGGTGCTCGGCCACCAGCGGCAGGGTCCGCGAGAACAGCAGGGCCGCGGCGGTGCCCACCGAGGTCAGCAGCAGCGAGGGCACGAAGCCGATGAAGGGCTCGACCTCGCGGTGGATGGCGGCGTCGCGCATCGCCTTGTGCAGCAGCCGCGGGATGACCACCCCCTTCAGCAACACCGCGCCGGCGGCGACCAGCACGGTGGCGGTGGTCAGGCGGCCGTGCACCAGCACCGCCACCACGCCGAGCAACAGGCCCTGCATCGCCGAGGCGTTGATCACCGTGCGCAGCCGGCTGGTGCCCACCATGTACAGGTTGAGCAGCAGCAGCAGGACCAGCAGCGGATCGTAAAGGTGGCTCACGCGGACCTCATCGCACCAGCAGGACGATGCCGAAGGCGGAGAACAGGCAGGCGGCGATCAGCAGGCGGGGGATGTGGGTCAACCGCAACCGCGCCATGGTCGACTCGACCACCCCGATGGCGACGGCAACGGCCAGGCTGGAGGCGGCCGTCACCAGCCAGGTCCAGGCGCCGGCGGCGGCTGGCACCAGCATGCGGGCCAGGATGGCGACGAACAGGAACAGCTTCAGCGCGGCGCCATAGAGGATGAGGCCCAGCGCCGGGCCGCCGTGATCCAGCACCATGACTTCGTGGATCATGGTCAGCTCGAGGTGGGTGTTCGGATCGTCGACGGGGATGCGGCTGTTCTCGGCCAGCAGCACGATGAACAGGCAGACCACCACCAGCACCAGCGAGGCCCCGGCCGACAGCCAGGCGATGGGCAAGGTGGGCCCCAGCATGCCCGACAGCGAGAGGTTGCCCCCCGAGGTCACCACCAGCACCAGCAGCCCCAGGAACAGCGCCGGCTCGGCCAGCGCGGCGAAGGTGGCCTCCCGGGCCGCGCCCATGCCCTCGAAGGCCGACCCGGTGTCCAGCGCCGCCAGCACGGTGAAGAAGCGACCCAGGCCCAGCAACGAGGCGAACAGCAGGAAGTCGCCCGGAAACGAGATCAGCGCGGGGCGGCTGCCCAGCGGGACCAGCAGCGCGGCCACCGCGGTGGCGGCCAGGGAGACCACCGGCCCGGCCCGGAACACCCAGGTGGTGGTGCGGCTGAAGACCGATCCCTTGCGCAGCAGCTTGGCGATGTCGCGGTAGGGCTGCAGCAGCGGGGCCCCCACCCGGCCGGCGAACAGCGCCTTGGTCTTGACGATCACCCCCAGCAGCAGCGGCGGGAACAGGAACAGCATGGCCAGCGACAGCAGGCCTTGCAGCAGCGTTTTCACCGCACACCCCCGAACAGGTCGCGCAGCGACGACCAGCCCAGCGCCGCCAGGACCGCGAGCAGGATGTACAGCAGATACAGGTGCAGCAGGCCCTGCTGCAGCCAGCGCAGGCGCGACAGCCGGCGGGCCCAGCGATCGAACAGCGGCTGGTACAGCTCGCGGGTCAGCGGGTCGGTGTAGTCGCCGGAGAACCGCCCCGGCGAGGGCAGCAGGCCGCTGGGCAGCTGCCCGCGCAGCCGCGCGCCCAGGCGCCGGGGCAGCAGCTTCTCGGAGACGATCTCCGAGAACGAGTGGGCGGTGTATTGCATCCGGGCGGTGGGCGCGGCGTAGCCGCAACCCCAGGTCTCGTCGCTGGCGCGCGGGCGGCCCCGCAGCAGAAAGGCGTAGACGATCCCCACCAGCGCCAGGGCCAGCCACAGCAGGCGGCTGGCGGTCACCAGCGCGGCCACCGGCTGCAGGGAGCCGGCCAGCGAGCCGGTCCGGCCGTGCAGGAAGGTCTGCTCCACGACCGTCCGCAGGGCGCCCAGCACCGACCCGGGGAACAGAGCCACCAGCAGCGCCGCCGCCGCGAGCAGCGCCATCGGCGCCAGCATCGACCGCGGTGACTCGTGCGCCTCGCGTGCCGGCTGCGCGCGCGGCTGGCCCAGCAGGGCGATACCGACAAGGCGCGCGTAACACAGGGCCGCCAGCCCGCCCACGATGGCCAGCGCCCCCAGCGAGAACAGCAGGAAAACGCCGGCCACGCCGGGCGCCAGCAGGGCCCCGCGCAGCAGCCCCAGGGCAATCAGCCACTCGCTGACGAACGCGTTCAGCGGCGGGAGCGCAGCCAGCCCCACCGCTCCGAGCAGCATGGCGCTGCCGGTCCAGGGCATGCGCTTGAGCAGGCCGCCCAGCTGCTCGAGGTCGCGGGTGCCGCTGCCGTGGAGCACGCTGCCGGCCGACAGGAACAGCAGTCCCTTGAGCAGGACATGATTCCACAGGTGCAGCAGCGCCCCGCCCGCCCCCAGGGCCACCACCGCGGGCTGCCCGCGGCGCGCGCCCAGGTAGGCGATGCCGAGGCCGATCAGGATGATGCCGACGTTCTCGATGCTGGAGTAGGCCAGGACGCGCTTGAGGTCGCGCTGGTACAGCGCCAGGCTGATGCCCAGCAGGGCGCCGGCGATGCCCAGCGCGATCAAGGTGGGCGCCCAGAAGGGGGCCGGTTCCAGGAAGGTCAACGTGCGCAGAAAGCCGTACAGGCCCAGCTTGATCAGGATGCCGGACATCAGCGCCGAGACGTGCGAGGGAGCGGCGGCGTGGGCCTCGGGCAGCCAGACGTGCAGCGGGACGAAGCCAGCCTTGGCGCCGAAGCCCAGCGCCGCCAGCAGGAACGCTCCGGTCCCGCCGGACGCGGCGGCAAGCCGCAGCTGCTGGAAGGCGGCGAACGACAGACCGCCGGCCCGCTGGCCCAGCAGCAGGTAAAGGCCGATCAGGCAAGCCACGCCGACGTGGGCGGCGATGAGGTACACCCAGCCCGCCCGCCGCACCTCCGGCTCGCGGTGGTCGACAGTGACCAGCAGATACGAGGCCAGCGACATCAGCTCCCACGCCACCAGCAGCACCAGCGCGTGCCGCGCCAGCAGCACCAGCACCATGCTGGCGATGGTGAGGTTGAACAGCGCGAAGGGCGCCGCCGACGGGCGCGCCAGATAGGCGCGGCCGTACACGGCGGTCACCGCCGCCAGCACCAGCAGCGCCACCAGGAAGAAGCTGGACAGCGGATCCAGGCCCAGGACGATCTCGCCGCCGGGGACCGCCCAGCCCAGGCGCAGCTCGGGCAGCGGCGCTCCCCCCAACCCGCGGGCGGCGGGCACCAGGCCCACCACCGCCGCCGCCAGCACCCCCGCCACCGAC
>JBKPRZ010000676.1:0-7148 GCA_046734815.1 Myxococcota bacterium
GCACCATGCTCGACAGCAGCCTGGTGATGTTCGTCAACACCGGCGGCGGCGTGCACCACCGCGGCTTCGACAAGCACCCTCTGATCCTGATCGGCGGCCGCGCCGGCTCGGGCGGACGCTACCTCGAGTACCCCGAGGGCAAGCACTGCATGAGCGAGGCCTACGCCTCGATCGCGAACCTGATGGGCGTCCCCACCCAGACCTTCGGCGATCCGAAGTTCTGCCCCGGCCCCCTACCCGGCCTGGGCTGATCTAAACGCCCGGGACCGGCGCCCAGGCGGCCAGTCGATCCAGCGTGTAGCGGCAGCGATCGTGCCCGGCGGCTTCGGCGGCGGCGAGGATCGCTTCGGTGAGGTCGACCATCGACTGGTCGCCCGTCCGCGCGGCCACGCCGCGAAACAGGGTCATCGAGGAGATCAGCTTCAGCACGTCGATCGACGAGCCCATCAGCCGCTGGAACGGAACGCCCTGCTGCACCTTCCGCGCGGCCGCGGTGGTGATGGCGACCAGCCGCGGGCCCAGGATCGGGTCGCGCAGGTAGGCGGCGGCCTCGTCGGGATCCCGCAGCCCGTACGTGCGAGCGGCCGGGGACGATCCCAGCCCGGCCAGCTGGGGGAAGACGTACCAGATCCAGTGGCTGCGCTTGTGCCCCGCTTCGATCTCGGCCAGCGCCGCGGCGAACCCGGCCGACGGCCGCGCCTGGGCGGTACGGAAGCGGTCGAGGGCGTCGCCGGCGGTCATGGAGGCGGGGTGCCGTCGCCGGAGGGCTGGATGTTCTCGACGTCCGGGTGGGTGGCCACCTGCTGGATCTGGTCCCAGGTCAGATCGGCGAAGAAGTGGTTGACGATCCAGAACACCTCCGCATCCGCTCGCCCGCCGATCGCGGTGATCAGCTGCCGCACGCACCGTTGCGCCTCGGCGTTCTCCGCCTGCCAGCGATCGGCGTAGCTGTCGCGCGCGCTGCAGGTGCGCTGGCCGCTGGGGCATTCGGGCAGGGGACAGATCCGCGCGCCGCCGCGAACGCCGACGTCCATCCGCTGCGGGCCGGTCGTCTGCGCGAGCTTGCGCATGTCCTCGGCGCTGATCTTTCCGCCGGCGGATTCGCGGGCGGTGGGGCAGGTGCGGGTCGGCACCGGCTGGCCGAGGTCGGGCGGACAGCCCGGCGCCGGTGGCGGCTCGAACTGCACACCGGAGGCCGTCCAGATGCTCTCGACGTAGGGATGCCGCGCCACCTCGACCGCTTCTTCCCAGGTCAGCCCCTGGCCGAACGCCTTGATGGTCTTGGGAATCTCGCCGAACGGGGGCAGCGGCGGCGTCAGCGGGCTGCCGGTGATGGCGGCGAAGGGGACCTTCGGCGATGGCGCCTTGACCTGGGCGTCGATCCAGCGAGCCACGCAGGTGTGGTGGCGCTTGTTCAGGATGGCGCGGTCCCACTGCGCGACGATCGCCGCCTCGCACAGCGTGCCGTCCGGGCAGCTGACCACCGGGGGCAACAGCCCCTCGTCCCTCAGCTCGACCACCACCGGCGCGCGGCCGCCGCCCTTGATCGATTCGGCCCGCGTCAGCTTGCGCAGTGGCTCCTCGCGGGCCGCGGGACAGCCAGCCGGAGGCGCGGGCGGGCTGGCGCCCGTGCCCAGGACCTCGCCGGGCGGAGGCTCGATCGCCTCGACGAAGGGATGGGCAGCCAGCGCCTCCACCTGCGGCCAGATCGCCTGGAAGGTGAAGGCCAGCCCGATGGGCACCGGCCGCCCGGAGGTCAGGTGCTGGGGCAACTCGTACCAGAGCGCTCCATTGATGGATGCGCGGTCTCCGCCGATCTCGCGGGCCACGCAGGTGATCTGTTGCTGGTTCAGCCGCCGCCGCTGCTCGAGGGCGCGATCGCGCTCCTCGCAGCGGGCGTCGGGGGCAGGATCGGCGCACGGGGGGATGGCAGGCAAGATCTCGCGCAGCTTCACCGCCACCAGCCGGGTGGTGCCCGGGTCGGCGCGCAGGAACGCCTCGTGGCGGACCTTGCCCGCCGGGCTCTCCCGCTGGTCGGGGCAGCTGCCCAGGCTGACCTCGACGCCGTCGCCGCCGTCCGGCGAGCCCGCGTCCGGATGCGCGGGTGGCACTCCGGGGCCGGCCCCGCACGACGCGATCGCGATGACCAGGCCCACACGGGCGGCACGAGACGCGATCGCGACCAGGATGTCAGGGCCAAAGCGGGTCATGATGCCGGTCCTCCGGCCATGGGCGGCCTCTCCACCATGTTAAGCAATCCGGGCGCCCACCCGCCAGCGCTCACGCGCGGTGCCACAAACCCGGGTGTCGCTGCGGGCCACGACGCCCCGGGGTCCCATCCCGACGCCGGTTGCGTGTTAGCTCCTGCGATGCGCGCGACGTCCCGCCCCACGCCGCTGATCACCATGACTCGATTGACGGCCGTCCTGACCACCCTGCTGGCGCTCCCGCCTCGACCGGCGGCCGGCGCGCCGCCCGAGCTGCCGCTGCGCCCGGTCGCCTACGCCCTGGTGGTGGGCGCCAACCGGGGCGGCCCCGGGCAGGGACCGCTGCGCTACGCCGAGCAGGATGCCCACCGGGTGGCCGACCTGTTGACCCAGCTCGGCGGCTACCGATCGGACCGGGTCGAGTTGCTGGAGCAGCCGGACCGCGAGCAGCTGGGCCAGGCGCTCGGCCGGATCACCCGCCGGCTGCAGGAACATGCCAGCCGCGGCGAGAAGAGCCTCTTCCTCTTCTATTATTCGGGCCACGCCCGGGCCAGCGGGCTGAACCTCGCGCGCGAGACCCTGGCCCTGGACCAGCTGCGCGTCGAGCTGCAGGCCTTGCCATCCACCGTGGTGCTGGCGGTCCTGGACGCCTGCCAGAGCGGCGCCTTCTCCCGGGTCAAGGGCGGCGAGCTGACCGCGGACTTCTCGTACAACTCCGTCACTCAGCTGTCCACCGCCGGCATCGCGGTGATGGCCTCGTCGGGCGGCAGCGAGCTCAGTCAGGAATCGGACCGGCTGCAGTCGTCGTTCTTCACCCACCACCTGCTGGCGGCCCTGCGCGGGGCGGCCGACCTCGACCGCGACGGCTTCGTCACCCTGGCCGAGGCCTACCGGTATGCGTACCACCGCACTCTGGCCGATACCGCCACCACCTCGGTTGGCAGCCAGCACGTCACCCTGGAGACCGGCCTGCGCGGCAAGGGGGAGGTGGTGCTGTCGTATCCCGCGCAGGCCAGCGCTCAGCTGGACCTGCCGGTCGCGCTCACCGGCCAGTTTCTGATCGAGCGCGTCGCCGGCGGCTCGGTGATCGCGGAGCTGCACAAGGCGGCGGGCGAGGCCATGCGGCTGGCGCTCGCTCCCGGCGAATACCGGGCGGTCTGGCGGCACCAGGACGACGTGCGCGAGTGCCGTTTCCAGCTGCGCGACGGACAGGTCACCACCGTCGATGCGGCGGCCTGCACCGCCGTCGAGGACGGGGCGGTGGCCAGCAAGGGCGCGGCCGACCACCGGACCCGCTGGGCCGCCGACCTGGGCCTGGGGCTCTCGACGCCGCAGGGGTATACCGCCAACTACCACCACACCGAGGGATTCTGGGTCACCAGCACCTACGACCACGTCAGCTTCGAGGCAGCCGCGGTTCGCACCTTCAGCCCGATCGTCGAGCTGCGGCTGACGTTGCGGCCCATGGACTCGCAGAGCTTTCAGCGCCGGTACGATACCGGCGAGCAGGAGCGTTTCTCCTTCCGCGTGTTCGGACTGGGTCCCGAGCTGCGCGCGCTGGCCCACTTCTGGCGGCTGTCGATCTACCTGCAGGGCGGCCTGGGCCTCACCCTGGGACGTACCAGCTACACGACCGCGCTGGACGAGCGCGGGCAGAGCACGGCCGCCACGCAGGTGGTTCACACCTGGTTCCGGGGATTCTACGGGTCGATCTCCAACGGCCTGGCGGTCCGGCTGTACCGGAGCACGCAGCTTTACCTGCAGCTGCGCTACAGCGAGGTGAAGAACCTGGGCGCGCCCGACCGGACCATCGAGCAGCGCGGTCACGTGACGGATATGACCAGCGGCCTGAGGCTCGGCTGGTGATGGAGGAGGCCATGTCACGGAATCCGATCTCTTCGTGGTCGTTCCCGGTCCTGTCCCTGGTGACCCTGCTGGCGCCCGCCTGCCTGTCGCGAGCCGACCTGGGCTATGCGCTGCCGCCCAGCGGACCCGTCCGGGATCAGAAGCTCTGGTGCGGCGGCAGCCTGTGCCGCTGGTCGGTGGAAGAGGGCCAGGCCCGACCCACGCGCGTCTGGCACGACCTGGATCCCGCGCTGGCGCTGGTCGGGCCCCGGGTGCGGCTGTGGCAGGACCAGACCGTGAGCGCGAACCGGCTGTGCCTGTACTTCAATGTTTCGGTGTCGGTCCCGGAGCGCACCAGGGTGCGGCTGGAGGTGGACCGCGACAGCGACGGCGCCATCGACTTCAGCGAAACGTTGCACGGTGGGGACAACTCGGCCGAGGATTTCGGCCCGCAGTACAGATCGGCATTCAAAGACGATGACCCGCGCGAGATCCCGGGTCCCGGCAACCCGGGTCAGCCTTCGCGCGTGTGGATGGTCAAGGAGGGCCCCGACGACGTGGAGACGTATCCCCGGTACGTCACCCTGGACGCCTGCCCACCCCCTGTCGTCGATGCCGGCCCGTGACCACCTCTACCGCCGTTATGGACCGGCCCTGGTCCGCAAGGCGACGCGCATGCTCGGCAGTCAGGAAGAGGCGCTGGACCTGGTGCAGACGTTGTTCGTGGAGCTGCTGGAGACGGAGATGAGCCCGGACCTTCCTTATCTTTACCGCGCCACCACCAACCGCTGTCTGAACCACCTGCGCGACCAGCGCAACCGCGCCCGCCTGCTGGCCAGCCACGAGCCCGCCCTGCGCGGCCCCGTCCGCACCCGCTGCGACGACGAGGTGGTGGGCTTCGATCTGCTGTGCAAGGTGATCGATCGGGTGGATCCCGCCGCCGCCGAGGTGCTGGTGCTGCGCTTCTTCGACGACCTGACGCTGGAGGAGATCGCGCAGCTTTACGGGCAGAGCCGGCGCACGGTGGCCAAGCGGCTGGACCGCGCCCGCACCGAGATCGCGCAGCTGCTGGGGCGCAGCGAGGTGCAGCCATGAACCCGCGCTGCACCGGCGAGCCGATCTCCTGGCTGCAGCTGGAACGCTTCGCCCTGGGCGAGCTTCCGCCGGAGCCCGCCGCGCGCGTCCAGCAGCACCTGCAGGCCTGTCCGCTGTGCGCGCGTTGCCTGGCCGAGATCCGTGGCGTTGACCAGCCTCCGCTGCCGCCCCTGCCGGCAGCAGGCCGGGCGGAGCGCCGGGCGCTGACCAGCCATCGCTGGCGCTGGTTCGCCCTCGCCGGCGCCTCCGCGCTGGCCGCCGCCACCTGGCTGGTGTTGCCCCTGCCCGCGCGGCCGCCCGGCACGCGCAGCAAGGGCGTGGACGTGGTCCTGACCCTGGTGCGCGAGCGGCGGGGCGCGATCCAGGAAGACCCCGCCGGCTTTCAGCCGAATGACCGCTTCAAGGCGCTCGTCACCTGCCCGCCGGGTCGAGCGGTGGCCTGGGCCCTGGTCTCCTTCCAGGACGGCCTCGCCGCCGCTCCGGTGGCCAGCGGCGGCGGGCTCCCCTGCGGCAACCGCGTCCCCTTGCCGGCGAGCTTCCGCCTGACCGGCAACACCGGAACCGCGGTCTGCTTCCTGGGCATCATCGGCGCGCGCCAGCCGCCGCCGATCGAATCGAACGATCCGTCCGCGCTGGAAGACGCCGGCGCCGCCTGCGTGCGCCTGGCGCGCGACCCGGACTGAGGGTGGACCGACCGGTGGGACGACATCCGGTCGGGGATCGGCTCACAGCCCCGGCAGGCCGGGAATTCCCGGCAACCCGAAGCCGTTGCACAGCCGCAGCGGGCGGCCGTCGAGCGACTGGGCGGCCGAGATCGGGTAGACGGTGAGGAAGTTGAAACACATCTCGTCTTCGGTCTTCTCGCCGAAGCGCACCTCGCGGTCGGCGGGGTTGCTGTAAAAGCAGCTGGTCGAGGCGCTGTCGCCCGGGTTGAGCACCAGGGCGGCCGGGTCGTGGGGATAGGCCACCTGATGGTTGAAGTCCCATTGCCGGACCTCGACCACCGGCACGCTGGTGCCGCCGCGCTGGATCGTGGTCGTGAAACGCACGCCGCGCTCGTGCATGTGCGGGAACGACGACAGGAAGTGAAGGGGCCCGCTGAACCGGCGGGTCGACGAGGCATCGCAGGTCCCCTTCACCTCGACGTTGGTGCTGCGCGCGGGGATGCGGATGCTGGTGGTGCCCAGGGTGATCACGCCCGCCTCGATGGCCCGCGGTTTCCTGGTGGTGCACATGGCGACGCCGGTCTGGTCCTTGATGTTGGGGAACAGGCGCGGGTTGTGGTAGTGGACCTCCAGCAGCAGCCGCTCGTCGTTGTTGGGGAGCTCGAGCCCGATGTCGGAGGCCAGCTTCTGCGCGGTGCCACCGGGCGCCCAGCCGACGATGAACCGCTTGAGCTGGCTGCAGCTGGCCGAGGTGCCCTTGACCGCGTAGAGGATCCAGTGGTGCACGACGCGGGGGTCGCCGATCACGGGCGCCCAGGCCACCGCCTGCTCCTGGGCCTCGAACGGCACCGGCAGATTGAAACACTGGTAGTGGTTGGCCTCGGGCGGGACGGTGAACCCCTCGCCCGGGTTGCTGCCGGTCGACAGGAAGGTGTGGTCGGGCGGGCAGTCGAGCTGCGGCTCGGAGGGCGGCCGCGGCGGCGGGGTGGCGCAGCTGGCACCCTCGGGAGCGGGCGGGGCTTCACGCTCCAGCCAGGCGATCAGAGTCGCCTTTTCGGTCTCGGTCAGCGGCGTGGCGCCGGCGGGGGGCATGGTGCCCGCGGTCAGACGGCTGCGCGCCTCCTGCCAGATCTTCTGCTTGGTCGTCGCCGGTTCCTGGAAGGCGGCCGCGTTCAGCAGCGACATCGGTGCGCCGTAGAGGGGCGGCGAGCCGTGGCAGCCGGCGCAGCGGCTGGCAACGATCGCCTGCACGTCGCAGGGCAGGCCCTGTGGCCGCGCTGCCGGCGGGCTGGCCGGCGTGCCCGCCCCGGGCGGGGGCGGCTGGGCGGGTGGGGTC
>JBKPRZ010000677.1:0-4014 GCA_046734815.1 Myxococcota bacterium
CCCCTGCCCAGACCGGTGGTGGGCGGCGAGTCGATGGAAGTGCCGATGGTCGAGGAGGAGGCGGCTCCTCGTAAGAAGAAGAAGCGCGACCGCGAGCGCGAGCGATACAAGATCGACGCCGAGACCGCGGCGGCGCTGGACAACCTGCTGACCCAGCCCATCTCGGTGGTGGACCTCGACATGTACGAGGCGCCGCTGACGCCGGCGCCGCGCTCGGTGACCGGGCCGACCACCGGTTCGCTGCCGATGACCGCGCCGCCGCCGGTCAGCACCGTGGCCCCGGGGGCGATGCCGCCGCCCGAAAACGTGGCCGAGCTGACCGCGGTGACGCCGATGCGCGTGTTCTCGGACCTCGCGGTGAGCGGCGCCACCGGCCTGCTGCGCTTCGAGATCCCCTCACACGTCAGCGAGGTGTATCTGGTGCGGGGGGCGCCCGAATCGCTGGGGTCGCAGCTCAGCGGCCAGCGCTTCGGCGAATACCTGGCCGCGCGCGGGATCCTGAAGCCGCAGGAACTGAAGGTGGCGGTGGCCCAGCTGCCGAACTTCGGCGGCAAGATCGTCGACACCATCATCGGCCTGGGCATCATGAAGCCGGTCGACGTCTTCCGGCTGCTGTCCGAACAGGTGCGCCAGCGCGTGCTGGAGACCTTCAGCTTCTCGCAGGGTCGGGCGGCCTTCTACCGCAACCTGCGCAACCCCCACGAGTCCTTCCCGCTGGGCCTGGACCCGTTCGAGATCCTGGGCGCGGGCGTGTTGATCTTGCCGTTCGAGCACCTGCAGCGGCGGTTCGTGGTCCTGCGCGACCTGCGCCCGCGGGCCTACGATCCCCCGCGGCTCAGCCCCGAAGCGTTCAAGCTGGGGCCCACCCCGCGCGAGCTGTGGAGCATGCTCGACGGCACCCGGACGGTGCGCGAGTGGTTGCTCCACTTCCAGACCGCCGACGAGCAGCTGACCTTCCTGCGGACGCTGTATTTACTGCTGGAAACCGGCCTCGCGGGTCTCGTTTAAGAACCGCCCCCGCGCCTCGAGCGCGGCGCTCGCGATGTGCCCGCGTCCCCGAGGACGAGGACGAGGACGAGGACGAGGACGGGTTAGTGGCGACTGTTGCGGGGACGCTGTCGCTACGGCTTCTTCGGGGCTAGCTGGAGGGTCACCTTCTTGGCGTCGATCTTCATCGTGGCGTCGTTGGTGTTGGGGTCGTACAGGAAGTGCACCTCGCTGCCCGAGCCCTTGCGCTGCACCTCGACCGCCACGCGGTCACCGGCGGGGCGGTAGACGCCGGGGTCGGCCTTGGGGCGCGCGTGCGGCAAGGTCAGCGCCACGCCCGGCGGCTGGGTGAGCAGCTTGCGCCGCTTGCCCTTGGTGCTTCCCACCAGCGGGAGCGAATAGCTGTTGATGCCGGCGTAGGTCTCGACCAGCAGCATGCCCTTCTTCGCCTCGCCGGTCGCGGCTGGCAGGGCCACGGGCGTGGGCATCGGTGTGATGGTCGGGGCGGGCGGCTTCACCTCGGGCGCAGCGGCGGTGCCTCCACCGGCGACCGAGCCGGCGCCCGCGGCCGGCGGCGGGGCCGAGGCCGAGCTGGCGTTGCGGCGGCGCTGGGCGCCGATGGCCACAACGGCGATCACGGCCACCAGCACCACCGCGCCCAGACCCCAGCCGTTCACGCGCCGCCGGGGCGGCATCGACAGCGGCGAGGACAGCGACATGGGCGGGATGGTGGTGGGGCTGGAGGTGTCCGACACGGTCGGGGTCTTGTCGGCCTCGGGCGACTGACGGCGGTGGCGCAGGGCCGGCAGCGGCGGCGGGCCCAGCCGCACCATGTGCGAGACCAGCGGCGAGCTGCCCTCCACCGGCGCCTCGATCGGCGCGTCGGGGTCATCCGACGGGGCGGCCGCCTCCTCGGAGGACGCCTCCGCCTCGGCCCCGAGCTCCGCTGCTCCGGCGGTGTCGTCGTCGTCGGCGATGGTGTGGGCGTGGGCCGCGCCGTTGGAGAGATCGGAGCCGACCTCCTCGGCGCCCAGCAGCTGCGCGCTGGCCGGATCGGGCGGCGCGGCCTCGGCGAGCACGGGCGGCGGCGGCGGCAGCGGGGCCGACGGGTACGGGAACGCGGTCAAGGTGCCGACGTCGGTCACCGGCACGCTGGGGGCCGCTTCCGACTCGCTGCGGGCCTCGCCGGAGGCCGCCGCCTCGGGCGCGTTCTGCAGCTCGGGGTCGCCGTCGAGATCGATCTCCGGCGGCGCCCCGACCGGGTCGCGGCCCAGCAGGGACACGTTCAGCTGCAGGCGGGGCACGCCGTCCTCGCTGCTGGGCTCGAGCACCACCGCGTCCAGGGTGCCTTCCTCGTTGCCGCCGCCGTTGGGGCCGAAGCTGACCCGCACCGTCGAGTTCAGCCGCAGGAAGGGCAGCCGGGTGGCCAGCCGCACGCCCTCGCCCAGCACCGCCGCCTGGCAGCGGATGGGCGCGGCCATCCCCTCGAACCAGACGTCCACCGGCTTGCTGTCGCGCGGGTCGGGCTCGACCACGCGGTTCAGCAGCTCGGCGTCCTTGTCGTCGAGATCGAGAAACTCGATGCCGGCGCCCGGGCTCTTGTCGGGCGTGGCGGCCGACGCGCGCCGTACCCAGGCCACGCGCCCGCGCACAGTGCGGTGCTGACCGCCGAGGTCCAGCCGACACAGCACCTCGGTCCCCGCTTCAGGCAGGTCGGAGGCGGTCACGAAGACACCGTGAGGGCTCAGGTTCTGGACGCGGGCGACGACGCTGTCGTCGCGCTCGGCCATCTTCAGGCGGATCCTGGTCTGATATGCGATCCGGTGCTGGCGCCGCAGCTGCATCGAAGAGGTCCCTTTCCGCTGGGGGGGGTGGCGAGATTTGGGCATGGAGTTTAGGCGGGGGTCCCCGCCCTATACAAGCGGCTCGCCACTACGCCGCGCCACGCCGGCAACCGGAGCAGGACCCTCGGCGGGTGCGCCGCACCCCTGCCGCCCTCGTCGGAGCGCGCTAGACGCGCGATCGCGCTTACGAAAGTTTTACGCCTGTTCCCACGCCGTCGCGGTGGGCTGGGCGCGGAGGTCCGTCTTGGCGCGGATCACGCAAAATCGCTGACCGGTGGGCGCCTCCAGAACCCACCACGTGTTGACCTGCTGGACGCGCCGAGCGCCCAGCGCCTCCAGCCGCTTGACCTCGGCCTCGACATCATCCGATTCGATGTCCAGGTGCACGCGGCTGGCATGGCTCACCGACTGCACCTCGATGGCCAGGTCGCGTCTGGATCCATCCAGACTGACGTAAGCCCCCTCCTCTTTCACCGGCGGCATCCCCAGAGCCGCGCTCCAGAACGCCGCCGCCTTCGGCAAGTCCCGCGTGTCGCAATCGATGATGAACCCCGCAAGTCGACTCCGATGCATCCGCCGATGATACATGCGCCACCCGCGGTCCGGTCACGGCGGTCGACTGTCAGCAGGCCATTCACGGGGGGCGGGGTAGATGTTGAAGCCGGCGAGGACGGTGGCGCCGGAGAGCTGGGGGGCGCCGCCCTGGCCGCCGACCTCGAGGAACAGGGAGAAGCGCGGGCTCTGGAAGAATTCGAAGCCGAACTGACCGCCGCCGCCCCAGTCGGTGATGCCCTTGCGGTCGCCGCTCATGCCGCGGAAGACCTGGGGGCCGCCGCCGCCGTACAGGCGCACCAGGTTCAGGAACACCGGCGAGGCGCCGTGGATCTCCAGCCGGCCGCCGATCGACCACTGGAACGCCCCGCCCAGACGATCGTCCATTACCGAGAGCGCGCGCAGGCCCACGCCCCAGTGCCGCCCCAGCGGAACGCGCAGCCGCAAGCCCTGCCCGAACCCATCACCGAACAGCCCGTTCTCGTAGCCGATGGCGACGCCCAACCCCGCCGGCTCGGTCGAGGGCAGCGCGATGGGAAGCCCGCCCGACTCCGCCACGGGCGGCTGCGCGGCGGCGGAGGGCGGCTGGGCGAAAGCGGCAGCCGGCGGCTGGGCAACGGCGGTGGCCAGC
>JBKPRZ010000678.1:0-2774 GCA_046734815.1 Myxococcota bacterium
CTCCCGGAGTGTGGACCGTGCGAATTCGCGGCTTCTCCGTCACTGGCACTCAGAAGGTGCACTGGGCCGCCAGGAAGGGCTGATACCTCCGTCCAGCATCCACGGGGCCCCTTCAGGGAGTCTCACGACGGCTGTCCGGCGACCGCTGCCACCCGCGGGAGATCGACGATCCGCGGGCGGCGGGGTCGCTACCGCTCGCCAGGGACTGACCGAGTTTCAATAGATTTCACGCTGGTGTAAAAACACCGGATGGAGCACCGGCAGCGGAGACGTGAAGCGGCGGCTCTCTGGATCGCGGTGTTGATGGGCGCGAGCTGCGCGGAGCCGCAGGTAACCACGGGGCCGGAAAGCGGAGGCCCGGTCGGGGGTCAGGGCGCACCCGGGGCGGCGGGCGGTGCGGGACCAGCCGCCCCGCCGGCATTCACGCTACCCGACGGCGGCCAGACCCCCGTGGCAATGGACGCGTCGGGGGCGCCCCGCGCATGTGCCGAGGAGGCCCATCAGGCCGAGATCGTTCCCCTGGACCTGCTGCTGCTGGTGGACGCGTCGGGATCGATGGATCAGCCGGCCGGCGCGATGAGCAAGTGGGATACCGCTCGCGCGGCGCTGACGGGCTTCGTGCGTGACCCGCGCTCGGCGGGGCTGGGGGTGGGGCTGCAGTTCTTCCCCAGCAGCCTGCCCAGGACCTGCACCGCCGACAAGGATTGTTTCCCCGGTCTGCCCGGGGTGGGCCGGCTTTGCCAGATGAGGGCGGCCGGCAACTGTTCGCTCGACGGGACGTCGTGCATGAACGCGGGCCAGCCCTGCCCGGGCAGCAGCGGCACCTGCATGCCGCCGGGGCGCACCTGCCTGTTCCTCTTTCCCACGGTCGCCTGCGACCCGACGCTGTTCGACCGACCCGCGGTGGCGATCACCGATCTGCCGGGTGCCGAGACGCGGCTGCTCGACACCTTGAACCGCACCGCCCCGGTCGGCGACACGCCGATGGGCCCGGCCGTGCGCGGGGCTCTGGCCCACATCCGCGCGCGACTGCAGGCCAACCCCGGACGCCGGGCCGCCCTGATCCTCGCCGGCGACGGGTTGCCCGAGGGCAGCTGTCTCATGAACGACATCTCGACCGTCGCCGCCGATCTGGCCGCCGCCTACCAGGGCCCCCCCTCGATCCCGACCTACGTGATCGGAGTCTTCGGTCCGGACCAGCTGGCGATGTCGCAGCCGGAGATGGACCGGCTGGCCGCGGCGGGTGGCAGCAACAAGGCGTTCGTGCTGGAAGCCAACGCCGACCTCACCCGGCGGCTGCAGGAGGCGCTCGAGCAGATCCGCGGCGCCGCCCTGGCCTGCGAATACCGGATCCCGGCCGCCACCGCCGGGGCCATCGACTTCACGAAAGTGAACGTCCGTTACACCGGGGCCGGCGGCGCAGAGACCGTGCCGTACGTCGAGCGCGTCGACCGTTGCGATGCCACGCGCGGCGGCTGGTATTATGACGTCCACCCGGCCATGGGTGTCCCCACCCGCATCTTGACCTGCCCCGCCACCTGCCGCCGCTTCAACTCCGAGAAGACCGGCAAGGTCGAGCTGGTCTTCGGCTGCGGCGCGCAGGTCATCCTCTGACCTGCGCGCACCCCGAACCGGATCAGATCACGCCTCCCAGCATCAGCCCCACCGACGGCACCGACGCCCACATCCCCTGAGCCGCGAGGCGGAAGCGCCAGAGCGCCACCTCGAGGCCAGCCGTCGCCCGCGCGCCGAAGGCTGTCGTCGAGCCGAGCGCCAGCTCGGTGGTGTGCTCGGCGCCCCTGGAGACGGCCCCGCCGATGGCTGCGTACGGGGTGAAGCGGCCGAACGTCCGGCTGACCAGGCCTTCGACCGAGGCCGCGTCCATGTCCAGCTCATCCACCCCCAGCAGGTGCAGGTAGGTGAGGCGAGCGGTCACGGAGGCTGGCGCCCCGGTCGTCTCGGACAGGATGGACCTTCGCAACGCCGCGCCCGCCAGCGCCCAGTTCGAGTTGGGGTCGCCGGTCAACATGAGCTCTGCCTCGAACGCACCCGGCAGGCCGAGCCGGGTCTGGATGATGGGCAGCGCGGGGCGACCCAGCCAGTGGTCGTCTCCCGGGTGCGAGAACGTGTTGTTCCACTCCGGTCTGGCGTCGTCGACGAAGGTCTGGTTGTAGGTGAGACCGATGCCGATGCGCCAGGGCGCCAGCGGCTGCGCGCCGGCCATGGGCACGAAGGCGCCCGCGTCGGCGAACTGGCGGGAAAATGTCGTGAATTGCCCGGCGGTCAGCTCGGGGTGCAGGTCGATGTAGCAGCTCTGGTACTCGTAGCCCACGTGAAGGACCGGCGGGTGGCCGCCGTGGGAGCCGCCGTGCGCCCGGGCGGACGCTGACAGCGTCAGACTGCCCAGCACGGCCAGGCTCCCCAGAAGCACGAGCCGCCGTCGGACATTCATGCGGGATTGGTGCGATCTCGGCTGGGTGTTCATGGTGGTGTTCCTTTCTTGTCGAGTGGCGAGGCCCATCTCGATGAACACCGAACGGCCCGGACAGTGTCACCCCGGCGAAACCCTCCAGATGGGTCAGACCCGATCCGTCGGCGGATAGCGTGCCTCCAGGATCTGCAGCAGCGCGCGCAGCTTGGCGGAGAGGTGGCGCGCGCTCGGGTAGAGCACGTGCCAGGGGGAGCGCGGCCCGGTCAGGGACTCGAACAGCACCCGCAGCTGGCCGGTGCGACGAGGGGCGGCGGTGTAGATCTCGGGCAGGCGGGCGATGCCC
>JBKPRZ010000679.1:0-19066 GCA_046734815.1 Myxococcota bacterium
GGCCGGGGGGACCCTGCGGGCCGACGTCGCCGCGCGGGCCCTGCGATCCGGCGGGGCCGGCCGGGCCGGCGGGGCCCTGGGGGCCGGAAGGACCGGCGGGGCCGCCGGCGCCAGCGAGCGTCGACGGCGTCCACTCGCCGGCGGTGAAGCGGAGCACCTGGCCCTCGGTCGGTGCGGCGGCGGAGACCGGGACTCCGCGCAGGCGATCGGTGCTGTCGGACTGGCCGGACCGCAGGGCGAAGATCTGCGAGGCTGCGGCAAAGCGCGTGTAGACGTCCGCGCCGATGGTGAGCTCGATGAACACGGGGCCTTTGCCCAGCTTGGACTGGATGGCCGGGTCGTCCACGGTCAGGGTGAACAGGCCGTTCTGCACCGGCACGTTGCTGAAGGGATAGGGACCCGCCACGCGCGTGCCGCCGGTGGCGGCGTCGAACAGGCTCACCGACGCCGTGACGGACATGGACTGCAGCTTGCCCGTGTTGTCGCGGAGCGAGCCCTGTAGCACGAACTGCGTGGGAACCGCGGCGGCCGCCGGCGTGCTGGCGGCGAGGGCCATGACGAGGAGGAGAACCCGAACCGATACCTTGGCCCGACCGTTCACCTGGCTGCACGCCGACCCATCGCTCTGCCCGCCGGACGACGGCGGGGCAGACCGCGGAGATCGAATGGGGAGGCTGGAGGGGGCGGGGCAGTGTGTGAGCAAGGGGGCCTCCTATTCGACGGTGTCGTTGAAGTGGCCGAGGGTGACCTGGGCGCCGCCCGACGATGCGACGGTCCCGACGCCGCTCACGCCTCCCACCGATACGCCCACCTGCGTCTTCTCCGAGCTCACGCTCGCGCCGCCCGAGCAGGTCCACACCGCCAGGGACTTCGCACCCGAGCCAGGCAGGGGGTAACTCATGGTGCCGGCGTCCGCCGCCGGGGCGGGCGCGCGCGCGTCGGTACGGACCATGCCTCCGCTCGATCCATCGACCAGTCCGTCCGTGCGCACGCTGCCGCACGACCCCAGTGCGAGCGCCAGGACCAGCGACAGGGCCGCCAGCAGAGCGTTTGCGGCCCGCGCGGGCGGCGTGCTGGCGTTCGACGCGATATGGAAGTGGACAGCAACCCGGCGCATCGCGCGGGTCAGAATCATCGTCGGCCGGCGATCCTGTCAAGACATCACGCGTGTCGGGTGCGTCGGGTATCCTGCCCCGATCATGGCGTTGCCCCCCGCGGTCGAGGTCGTTCCCCCGAGCCGGCCGGTCCAGGCCGCGGTCACCATCCCCGGCTCCAAGAGCATAACCAACCGCGCCCTGGTGCTGGCGGCGCTCGCGCGGGGGCCGGTCACGCTGGAAGGCGCCCTCTGGAGCGAGGACACCCAGGTGATGGTCGACTGCCTCGGCCGCCTCGGCTTCGACGTGCGCGTCGAGCCCGACCCCGGTGACGCCTTCAACCGCCGCATCACCGTGCTCGGCCGCGGCGGTGAGATCCCCCGCGCCGGCACCGCCGAGTCCCCGCTGGAGCTGCACGTCGCCAACGCGGGAACCGCCACCCGTTTCCTGACCGCGCTGGTCTGCCTGGGGCGCGGAAGCTATCGCCTGACCGGCGTCCCGCGCATGCACGAGCGGCCGCAGAGCGCGCTGTTCGAGGCCCTGCGCAACCTCGGCTACGCCATCGACAGCCCCAGCGGGCGCCTGCCCGCGGTGATCCACGGCACCGGCCCGCGCCCGGGACGCACGTCCGTCAGCGTGGCCGACAGCTCGCAATACGCCTCCGCCCTCCTGCTGGCGGGGACCACCGGCGGCTGGAGCATCGACATCACCGGCGCCAACGCCGACGAGCTGCCCTACGTGGACATGACCGCCGCGCTGGTCCGCGTCTTCCCCCACGGCGGCGGCGCCTTCGCCGTCGAGCCCGATGCCTCCAGCGGCAGCTACTTTCACGCTGCGGGGTGGCTGCTGGATCGCCAGCCCGCCACCCGCGGGTCGCGCGTGACCGTGAACGGCTGGCCCACCTCGGGCTGGCAGATCGACGCCGCCTTCCCCGAACACCTCCCCCTGCCGCCGACCCTGTCGCGCGAGCGCGACCTGGGCGACAGCCTCATGACCGCCGTCGTGCTGGCTCCGTTCGCCGATCGCCCCACGCGGTTCACCGACCTCGGCCGCCTGCGTGTGCAGGAGTGCGAGCGGGTGGCAGCCCTGCGCACCGAGCTCGGCCGCTGCGGCGCCCGCGTGATCGAGACCGGCGACACCCTGGAAGTCACGCCGGGGCCGCTGCACGGCGCGAAGATCGACACCTACGGCGACCACCGCATGGCCATGTGCTTCGCCACCTTGGGGCTGGTGGTGCCAGGTCTGGTGATTCGCGACCCGGCCTGCGCCCGCAAGACCTTCCCCAACTTCTTCGCCAAGCTGGCCGCCCCACCGCCCGCGGGCCTGGGTGTGACCGTCCTGGACGCGCACACCCGCGCCCCCCTGGCCGGCGCCGATCTCCTGGTCGACTGAAGCGCCCCCGCTCCGGTATCCTGACCCGGGGCGAGTGTGATGAACCGGGGCATCGTCTGGATCGGGGGTTGGATTCTGCTGGCCGCCGCCGCGTGCGGCACCGGCCGCAAATCGCAGTGGGAGGCCGCGCCGCTGCCCACCGCCTCGCCCCCGCCGCAGGCGCCGCCGGCCGCCGTGGACGACGCGGAGGCCGCCTGGGCGCGGCGGGGTGACCGCGCCTCCCTCGAGCGCGCCATCGCGCTGTGGGAGGCGGAGGTCGCCGCCGGCCCCACCCGGGCCGCCACCTGGGCCCGGCTGTCGCGCGCCTACTATCTGCTGGCCGACGGCCACCTGCGCACCCTGGGCCCCAGCAACGCGCAGTACCTCGCCGCCTTCGAGAAAGGCACCGCCGCCGGCGAGCGATCGCTGGCCGCCCAGAGCTCCGAGTTCAAGACCCGGGTCATGCACGACGAGAAGGTCGAGGACGCGATCCGGGTGGTCGGCCGCGACGGCATCGCGGCCATGTACTGGTACGCCGTCAACCTCAGCAAGTGGTCGCGCGCCAAGGGCATCGCCGCCCTGCTGGGCAACAAGGACCGCGTGCGCGGGGTGGTCGGCCGGGTGATGGAGCTGGACGAGACCTTCTTCCACGGCGCCCCCCACCGCTACTTCGGCGCCTACTGGGCCCTCTTGCCCATCGGCCGCGACCTGGACAGGAGCAAGCAGCACTTCGAGCGCAGCCTGCAGATCGCGCCGTCCTACGCGGGGACCAAGGTGCTGATGGCCGAGACCTATGCGGTCAAGAAGCAGGACCGGGCCCTGTTCCTGCGCCTGCTGGACGAGGTGCTGGCCCAGCCCGAGGACGCCATCGCCGACCTGACGCCCGAGATCCGGATCGAGAAGGACAAGGCCCGCGAGCTGAAGGCGAAGGTCGATGAGCTGTTCTGATCGCCGCCGCTTCCTGCTGGGCGCGGGCGCCGGCGCGGCCCTGGCCACCGCCCGGCTGCGTCCCGCACGCGCCGCCGACGCGCCCATCACCCTGAAGCTGGCCACCATCGCGCCCGAGGGCACCCCCTGGGCCGAGCAGGTCACCCAGTACAAGGCCCAGGTCGAGTCCACCAGCAAGGGCCGCCTGCGCATCAAGCCGTTCCTGGGCGGCGCCCTGGGCGACGAGAACCAGACCGTGGCCGAGTGCCGCCGCGGCGCCGTCGCCCTGTGGGGCGGCACCACCGGCGCGCTGGCCACTTCGGTCCCCGAGATCTCGGTGCTCGAGCTGCCCTGCCTGCTGCGCGGGCCCGAGGAGGCGGACCACATCCTGGACAAGGTGCTGGCCGCCGACCTGAAGCAGCGGCTGGCCGAACGCGGCTTCGTCCTGCTGTTCTGGTCCGAGAACGGCTTCCGCTCGTTCGGCACCCGCTGGGGCCCGGTGCGCGGCCCCGCCGACCTCAAGGGGCACAAGATGCGCTCGCAGGAGAGCCTGGTGCACCTGGAGACGTACCGCGCGCTGGGGGCGCTGCCGCAGCCGATCGCCGTCACCGAGGTGCTGCCCGCGCTGCAGACCGGGGTGGTCGACGGCTTCGACAACACGCCGCTTTACACCTTCGCCGCCTCCTGGCACCTGGCCATCAAGCACTTCACCCTCAGCGAGCACGTGCACCAGCCCGGGGTGGTCCTGGCCTCGAAGCGCGAGTTCGATCGCCTGCCTGCCGACCTGCAGACCGCGCTCACCGCCGACCTGGGCGGTCTGACCACCCAGGGCCGCGTCTCGGTGCGCGAGATGAACCCGCTGCTGATGCAGAACTTCACCAGCGCCAAGATCCCGCTGTACAAGCCCAGCGCCGCCGAGCAGGCTGCCTTCGCGAAAGCCACCCGCCCCGTCCACGACAAATACGTGCGCGCGGTGCCGGCCGCCCGGCCGCTGCTGGCGGCGATCCAGAAGGCGGTCGGCACGCGGGCGCGTTAGGTGGGCTCCTGATGCTTCCGCGCTGGTCGGCCATCGACGCCGCGATCGCCGCAGCCGAGCGCGCGCTGATCGTCGTGTTGCTGGCGGTGATGGCGGCGGCGGTGTTCCTGGACGCCCTCCACCGCATCTTCGCCGCGCAGGAGGGGCGGCTCGAGCGGTTGCTGGTCGCGGTCGCGCCCGCCGCGCTGGAGGGCCTCGCCCGCCGCTTCGTCGCCCCGGCGCTGCTCGCGCTGGTCAGCTTCCTGGTGATCGCCGCCGCCCTCCGCGCCCGCGACGCCAGCAAGCCGCGCGGGCGCCGCCTGGTCCTGGCCGCCGCGCTCACCGCCGCGCTGGCGGGCGCCGTCCAGCTGTTCGTGCGCCTGGTACCCAGCGGCCTGGTCTGGTCGCAGCAGATGGCCCTGTGTTTCATGCTCTGGGTCGCCCTGGCCGGCGCCTCGCTGGGTGCCCGCGAACGCGCTCACATCGCCTTCGAGCTGGCCGGTCAGATCTGGCCGCCCCGCTGGCGCCGCCCGGTCGAACGTCTGGCCCGCGCCCTCGCCGCCGCCTTCACCCTGTTCCTGGCCCTGCTCGCCGCCGCCCACGCCCGCGAGCATTACCTCGAGTGGCGCGCCTCGGACGGCAGCGCCGGCCTGTTCGAGGCCTTCCGGGTCCCGCGCTGGCTGGTCTTCGGCTTCCTGCCGTTGCCGCTGACCATGACCGGCCTCCGTTTCCTGGTCCACGGCGTGCGCGAGGACGCCCCGGCGCAGGCGCCCCCATGATCATCGCCGGCGTCCTCATCGCTCTGCTGCTGCTGGGCGTGCCGCTGTTCGTGGTCATCGGCGCCGTCGCCGCCCTGGCCTTCTCCCTGTACGCCGGCCACGCCGGCATCGATGGCCTGCAGGTGCTCATCGTGAAGATGACCAGCCTGACCACCAAGAACGTCTTTCTGGCCATCCCCTTCTTCGTGATCTCCGGCGCCATCATGAGCGCCGGCAGCATCGCCCGCCGCCTGGTCGCCGTCGCCGAGGCCCTGGTGGGCGGCCTGCGCGGCGGTCTGGCCGTCGCCGCCCTGATCGCCAGCGTCATCTTCGCCGCGCTCTCCGGGTCGTCGCCGGTCACGCTGATCGCCATCGGCGGCATCATGTTCCCGGCGATGATCCGGGCCGGCTACCGCGAGCCCTTCGCCCTGGGCTTCGTCACCACCGCCGGCAGCCTGGGCTGCCTGGTGCCGCCGTCGATCCCGATGCTGGTCTACGCCATCAGCGTCACCGGCACCAGCGCGGTGGACGTGCGCGAGCTGTTCCTGGCCGGCCTGGGCGCCGCCGTGACGGTCGCGCTGCTGCTGGCCGTCTACGCGATCGTGCGCGCCGGCCCGGTCGCCCCCGGGGCCGCCTTCTCCTGGGCCCGCCTGCGCACCGCCCTGCGCGAGGGCCTGTGGGCGCTGGCGCTCCCGCTGCTGATCCTGGGCGGCATCTACGGCGGCCTGTTCACCCCCACCGAGGGCTCGGCCGTCAGCGTGGTGTACGCCCTCATCGTCGAGACCACCATCCACCGCTCGCTGACCTGGCGGGAGATCCCGGGCGTGGTCGTCCGGTCCGCCACCAGCCTGGGCGGCCTGCTGCTGGTCATCGCCCTCTCGCTGGCGGTCAACGACTTCATGGTCGAGGCCGAGGTGGCCGAGGCCGCGCTGGATCGGGTGCGCGCGCTGGGGCTGGGCCCGGTCGGGTTCCTGCTGCTGACCAACGTCTTTCTGATCCTGACCGGCATGTTCATGGACTCGATCAGCGCCATCGTGCTGTTCACCCCGGTCATCGCCCCCGCCGCCGTCGGTCTGGGCATCGATCCCCTCCACCTGGGCGTGGTGTTCATCGTGAACATGGAGATCGGCTACCTGGCCCCGCCCATCGCCACCAACCTGTTCGTCGCCGCCAGCGTCTTCAAGAAACCGTTCGGGCTCGTCAGCCGCGCGGTCCTGCCCTCGCTGGCCGTCCTCTGCCTGGGGCTTCTGATCATCACCTATGTCCCCACCTTGACGGTGGGCCCGATCCACGCCCTCAAGGGCGGCCGCCTGCTGCGCCCCATCGCCACCCGGCCCACCGACGCCCCCACCACCGCCCCCGCGCCCACCGGCGACAAGGTGATGACCATCGACGAGATGATGCGCGCCCTGCGCGCCCGGCGTCCCGCCGCTCAGCCGCGCGCGACCGCCGGCCCCACCGAGCAGGCCACCCCGGTGCCGCCCAGCCCGCAGTAGCCGTCGGGGTTCTTGGCCAGATACTGCTGGTGGTAGTCCTCGGCGTAATAGAACTCGGGCGCGCGCTTGATCTCGGTGGTGATGGCGCCGTAGCCCGCCCGCCCCAGCGCCTTCTCGTACATCTCGCGTGAGCTGTCGGCCGCGGTCAGCTGGTCGTCGTCGAAGGTGTAGATCGCCGACCGGTATTGCGTGCCGGCGTCGTTGCCCTGGCGCATGCCCTGCGTCGGATCGTGGTTCTCCCAGAACACCTTCAGCAGCTGCGTGTACGTGACCAGGCGCGGGTCGTACACCACCAGCACGACCTCGGTGTGGCCAGTCAGGCCGCTGCAGACCTCCCGGTAGGTCGGGTTCGGCGTGTAGCCGCCGGCGTAACCCACGGCGGTGCTGTAGACGCCCGGAGTCTGCCAGAACTTCTTCTCCGCGCCCCAGAAGCAGCCCATCCCGAACAGCGCCATCCGCAGGTTCTCGGGGAAGGGTGGGGTGATGCGGGCGCCGCTGACGAAATGCTGCTCGGGCGTCGGCATTCGTTCGTTGCGACCGGGAAGGGCCTCCGCCTCGGTGGGCATGCGCGCGTCAAATCGCATGATGCCCACAGTATGAGGCAGTCGGACGCCGCCGGCAGGTCGCAATTGGTGGTGCCAGGTGTGTCCGTCGTCCCGGGGGGTGGATCGCCCGGCGTGGCGCGGGTGCTGCCGCCCCGGGTAGACTGGCTGGATGGGTAGCACGGGGGGCAGGGAGGGTGGTGACGACCCGGCAGAGGAGGACCAGATCATCGGCATGGACATGGAGGACGAAGATCCTCGGCCCCGTCACCGCCGGGGCGGCAACCGCCGTCGGCCGACGGGCGGCCACGACCGGCGCCGCCGGCTGCTGCGCGGCCTGAAGCTGGCCGGCATCGGCGCGCTGATCGGCGGCGCCGCCACCCTGCTGCTGGTCAGCGGTCTGTTCCTCTATTACGGCAGCGACCCGAAGCTGCCCAACCTGAAGAAGCTCAGCGACTACCGGCCACCGCAGATGACGCGCGTGCTCGACCGCAACGGCGCGCTCATCGGCACCCTGGGCAGCCCGGAACGGCGTCGGGTCGTTTCGCTGTCGCAGATCCCCAAACATTTTCTGGACGCGGTCATCGCCGCCGAGGACCCCTCCTTCTACAAGCACGAGGGCATCGATTACGGGGCGATCTTGCGCGCGCAGGTCATGAACCTGCTGGGCGGCCGCATCGGCCCGGGCCGCTGGGGCCAGGGCGGGTCGACCATCACCCAGCAGGTGGTCAAGCTGCTGCTGCTGACGCCGGAGAAGACCGCCCGGCGCAAGATCCAGGAGTTCATCCTGGCCCGCCGCCTGTCGCGGCAGCTGTCCAAGGAGGAGATCCTCACCATCTACGTCAACCAGATCAACTACGGCAGCGGGCACTACGGCTGCGAGGAAGCCGCCCAGCACTACTTCGGCAAGTCGATCCACGACGTCACCCTGGGCGAGGCCGCCTTCCTGGCCGGTGTCCCGCAGCGACCCGAAAGCCACTCGCCGTACAAGAACCCCGAGTCGGCTCTGAGCCGGCGGGTGTACGTGCTGCGCCAGATGGTCGAGCACGGCTACATCGACCGGGCCACCGCCGACAAGGTGGCCAAGGAGCCGCTGAAGGTCCTGCCGCCCTCGCACACCGACGTGGGTTTCGCGCCCGAGGCGGTGGGGGCGGTGCAGCGGCTGCTGACCGAGAAATACACCGCCGAGGTGTTGCCCACTCTGGGCACCACCGTGAAGACCACCCTCGATCTGAACCTGCAGAAGCTGGCGCGCGAGAGCCTGGAGCGGGGGCTGGAGGGGGTGGACCAGCGGCAGGGGTACCGCGGCCCCTCCGGCCACCTCGACGGCGCCAAGCTCGAGCAATACCGCTACGAGCTGCACCTGGCGCGCGAGATCGGCCGCGGCGGCGACGCCGGCAAGAAGGCCGCTGCCGAGGCTGCCAAGAGCAAGCGCCCGCTGCGCTACGGCCTGCGCCCCATCGGCGACTACGACATCTTCCAGGGCGTGATCGACCGGGTCGAGCGCGTCGAGGAGCCCGCCGCCGGGGCCAAGGCGGCGCATCCGCCCGGGCAGAGCGGCCGGTTGTGGGTGGACATCGGCGGCAGCCAGGGGATGGTCGACCTCTCGCTCGAGCCCCGCTACACCCGCGGCCCCAAGCCCTGGCTGGTGGACCGGTTCAAGCCCGGCGATCTGGTGCGCGTGCGGCTGGCCGGCGAGCGCCGCCATCCCACCGACCCGCCCGGCCCGCAGCCGCTGGCCCTCGAGCTGGGCCCGCAGGCGGCCATGGTGGTGCTGGACCCGCAGTCGCACGAGGTGCTGGCCCTGGTGGGCGGTTACAACTACCACCCCGGCGGCTTCGATCGCTCGGAGCGCGCCTCGCGGCAGGCCGGGTCGGCCTTCAAGCCGTTCGTCTACGCCGCCGCGCTGATGCAGGGCAAGACCGCCGCCTCGATGGTCAACGACGCGCCCGAGGTGTACGACCTGTGGAAGCCGCAGAACTACGAGCGCGAGCAGTTCCGCGGCCCGGTCAGCCTGCGCACGGCCCTGGCCAACTCGATCAACACGGTGGCCATCCGGCTGCTCAACGAGGTGGGCGTGCCCAGGGTCGTCGAGCTGGCCACCCGCGCCGGCATCACCACCCCGATGCCCACCGACGTGGGCCTGTCGCTGGCGCTGGGCGCGAACAGCGTCAACCCGCTGGAGCTGACCAACGCCTACGCCACCTTCATCGACGGCGGCGTGTACCGCAAGATCCGCCTGGTCAGCGCCATCGAGGGCGCCGACTTGCCCGCCGCCGACGAGCCGGTGCAGGCGATGCGGCCCGAGATCGCCTACCTGACCATCTCGCTCATGCGCAGCGTGGTCGAGGCGGGCACCGCCCGCGCCGCCGGCGCCCGGCTGCACCGCCCCCTGGCCGGCAAGACCGGGACCTCCAGCGACAAGCGCGACGCCTGGTTCGTGGGCTTCTCGCCCGACCTGCTGGCGGCTGTCTGGCTGGGCTACGACGACGGCAAGCCGCTGGGCGAGGGGGAGGCGGGCGGCCGCACGGCGGTGCCCATCTGGACCGAGTTCATGGCCCGCGCCCTGGCCGACCGCCCGGTGAAGGACTTCGCCGTGCCCCCCGGGATCGAGGTGGTGCGCATCGACCCGTCCACCGGGCTGCTGCCGGCGCCGGGCGTGGAGGGGATCGAGGAGGTGTTCCTGGCCGGGACTGCTCCCAAGGAGACCACCGTGACCCCCGAGGAGTCGTCCAAGGCCGACCAGCTGCTGTTCGGATCCGGCCCGCCCGCGCCCACCCCGGCGCCGGCGCCCTGATCAGCGAGCCCTCAGCCGTCAGCGTAACGGCGTGGCCTTGACCGCCGCCTTGCCGTCCTTGACGTAGACCGAGAAGCGCGCGCTCCGGCAGCCGTATTTGGCCACCAGCTGCTGCCGGTTGGTCTCGAGCCGCGCCTGGAACTTGTCCAGGGTCAACGTGTTGACCGTCTCGCCGCAGCGGCGGCGCGTGGCCACGTACGCCTCGAACACCTCGCGGATGTGGGCGGTGTAGGCTCGATCTTCGGAGGCGTCGCCCAGGTCGCCGTTGACCGGCGCGATGGAGGTGGCGGGCGCGTCTTCGCCCTCGGCATCCTCGCCTGGCGCCGAGGTGCTGGCCACCGCGGTCGCGTTGTCCTGCCCGGGCGAGAACATGGCCGTCCGGGGAGCCTCCTCCACCTCCGTCAGCGGTCGTTCCAGCGCGGCCATCGCCGTCATGGCCGGCAGGCCGATGCCGGTGGGACCGCCTGCCTCCTCGGGCTGGGCCGGCGCCTCGGACTGCAGGACCGCCTCGGCCCGGCGCATGTTCATCAGGCTGTCCTGCGGCGGAGGGGGAGGCCGGCCGGCGCCCATCTGCGGCGACATCAGCCGCCGCTCGGGCGTGGCACCCAGCTGCGCGGCTGCCGACAGGGTGGGGGGACCGCCGTACCCGCGCGGCGGGCTCGCCTCCCGGGCCGGCGGAGCCATGATCAGCCCCGACGGCGACGGCAGCGGGATCTCGGGCGCCGGCGGAGGCGCGAACGGCGATCCCGGACTGGCGAAGGACGGCGGCGCGCTCCCGAAGGCCGACGGCGGCGCACCCGGCGCCCGGCGCGGGTCGGCGAAGCCGCCGGACTGACGCAGCGGATCGCCCAGCGGATCGAAGTGGGACTGCGGCAGATCGAACACGCTGGCCGGCTGGGGCGGCGGCTGCTGCATCGGTGCCGGACCCAGGATGGCGCCCACATCCTTGCGCGCGCTCTCGGAGCGCGGCGGAGGCGCCAGGGTGTAACGCTCCATGGCCGCGTTCACGTCGCGGGCGATGCCGCCCAGCTTGCCGTGGTGGACGGTGTCGTCCAGCTTCTGGATCTCGCCCCGGGCCAGCCGCTGCACCTCCGCGCGCAGCCGGGTGAGCGGCTTCTCCACCTCCATCCGCTGCAGCATCAGGCCGACGCCCAGCATGACGATCAGGCCGAGGGCCAGCCCCAGCCAGGGGAAGTTGCCCCACTTCAGCTCGTCGGCCTTGGTGTTCTTCAGCAAGGCCAGGGGATCGGTGGCCGGCGACATGGTCCCGATCAGGGCGTAATAGCCCCCCTGCTCGCTGGCCTGGCCGACGAACGGCGCCGCCACCGCCAGCAGGCGGTCCGACCCCACCGTCAAGGTGATCGGCCGGGTGCGCTTCGAGCTGGCGATCTCCTGCTTGCGCTCGTCGATGCCGCCCGCCAGCGCGCTGAGGAACGATTCGTTCACCGTCGACGAGGTCACCTGCCCGCGCAGCAGGATGGCGATGTCGACCCCCAGGTTCTGCTTCCACACCTCGGCCAGCCGCTTGCCGGTCTCGGCCCCCACCCACAGCGCCCCCACGATGCGGTCACGTCCGCGCGACAGCACCGGCACCGCCGCCACCCGCTGCAGCCGTCCGCCCGCGCCCCAGACGTCGTCGGACAGGTAGCCCCGCAAGGCATCGGAGATGACCTCGATGCCGGCCACCGACTCGCCGAATTCGCGCTCGCGCTCGCCCAGCCGGGCGATCAGCCGCCCCTTCGCGTCCACCGCGCCGACGGTGACCAGGCCGATGCCGGGCCGGTCGGGCACCAGGGTGCGCAGGCGGCCGTGCACGGTCTCGTGCAGCAGCTTGGGCTCACCCGAGGCCTTGCTGGCCGCGTCCAGGGATTCGGCCAGATTGGCGTCCCGGCTCAGCTTCGACACGTAGTCGATCCAGCTGTGGGCATCGGCCTTCAGCATCTGCTCGGCGGCGTACTGGGCGCGGTCCAGCCGCTGCCCCTCCAGTTGGACGATGCGGCGGTCGGCGCTGCGCGGAGCCACGAACGCGGCGGTGGCAGCCACGCTCGCCGCCAGCCCCACCAGCACGAACCAGATCTTGGATAGGAACATGGACGGTGCTTCTTCGTGTCCGGGTTATTCCGCCGCCGCCTTGGCGGGCGTGCTGCTGACCTTCACCTGCAGGGCGTCCGATCTCGGCCCCACCTCGATCTCCTGTTCGTGCACCCAGGCTCCTCCGCTCCACACCTTCAAGGTGGCTTTTCCCTCGGGGACATCCGCGATCTTGAAGCCGCCCCGCTCATCGACCGAATCGTGATACGCCGACGCCACCACCAGCACCGAGATCACCAGGTGCGGATGCTCCGAGTCGCGCACGGCGTACCCACCGGTGGTGAGGAAGCGCTGGCGCCGGAGCGCGCCCGGCGACAATCGTTCCAGCGGCATCAACGAGGGCAGGTCCGGCAGCGACAGGTCGTGGGGCACGCGGTCCGAGTTCTTGAACTCGACCACCGAGCCTTCGCCCACCACCACCGTCCAGGGCACCGCCTGGAAGCCGTTCAGGTCCACCGTCACCGTGCGCGCCGGCAGCGGCTGCCCGCCCTTGACGCCGGACAGCACCACCACCGTCTCGCTCTTGTTGGCCGGCGGTGCGACCGCCACGATGCCGTTCTCCAGGCGCCAGTAACCGCGCAGCTTGCGCCCGGTCTTCAGCTCCGCCGGCAGCTGCACGGTGCCTCGCACCGGAGCCGCCCAGGCCGGCGCGGCGAGGAACACAGCGGACATTACACTCAGAATGGCAGCCAGAGCTGCCGCCAGCTTGGCGCCCAGAGCGACCGATACCCGTAAGGCACGCATGTCAGCTACGCCGGGAGTTCCGGCACGTTAGCCCGCGCCTCGAAGACGTGTCAATGTTGCCGCCGCCCAACCGTTTTTCCATGACCTCCACCCGTCCAAGCAAGACTCTCGACACCTTTGCCAACCCCAACCCGGGGCGCGATTACACGATCCGTTTCGAAACACCTGAGTTTACCTGTTTGTGCCCCAAAACGGGCCAGCCCGATTTCGCCACCATCCGCATCGAATACGTGCCCGACCAGCTGTGTGTGGAATTGAAGTCGTTGAAGCTCTATCTGTGGTCGTATCGCAACGAAGGCGCCTTCCACGAGGCCGTGACCAACAAGGTCCTCGACGACCTGGTGGCCGCCATCCAGCCGCGCAAGATGCGCGTGGAAGGCGATTTCAACATCCGCGGCGGCATCCACACGACGGTGGTGGTCGAGCATCTGAAGAAGTAGTCGCGCCGGTTGCCTCTGTGGTCGAAGCTGAGGGAACGTAGTTCCGGCTCCCACTCGCGGCGGCGTACGAGGACGCGCGGTCGAACGCTGTCGAGCCTCACTTTCTGCGTTCGTAGCCGGGCTTGCCCGGCGGAGAGGCACCCCCCTTTCAACCCGCATCTCACCTGGCTCTGTCCCTCTGTCCGGGGAGAGGGCTCGGGGGAGGGGGCGCGGTCTGCCGCGCCCTCTTCCCCGGCGCCGAAGGCGCGCCCCTACCGGCGCTTCTTGCCGTTCTTGGCCTTGCCCGCCTTGCCCTTGGGCGGGGCGGGATCGCTTCGCTCGGCCAGGGCGGCCGGTTTGGCCTTGTGGCTTCCCGGCTCGGCGTTCTGGATCTGCGCCAAGGTCACCCGGGTCTCGGCCAGCAGGCCGCGTGCGCCGGGGAGGCGCACGGCCTTCTCGTCGCGCTCGATCTGCTTGTTCAGCTTCTCCTCGCACTCCTTGCAGCTCTTGTCTGCGATGCGCACCAGCGAGAACAGCACCGCCTGGTGGACCGGGTAGCGCTCCTGCTGCAGGGTCACCAGGGGCCGCAGACCCCCCAGCAACAGCGGCACCGCCGCCTTGTCCCCCGAGAAGCCCAGCGCGAAGGCGGCCTTCTCCGCCCGCGTCCACGACGGATCGTTGAGCGCCTTGCCGTAGCAGCGCAGGTCGTTGCCGCACTCCTTGGCCACCTGCACCCGGTCGAGCGCCTCGCCGAACACCCCCTGCACCTCGCTCTCCTTGTCGGCCAGCGCCTTGAAGGCGGCGAAGTGCTCGGGCCCGGCCAGGCGGGCGAAGTCGATGGCCGCGTTGGCGCGCAGGTCGGACGCCTTCTTGCCACCCACCGTGACGTACCCCGAGCGGGCGATCTCCAGCAGCTGCGAGGCCGCCCGGCTGTCGCCGGTCATGTACAGCGCGTCCATGGCCGACGCGCGCAGGGCCGGGTCCGCCTTGCTGTTGCCCGACACCGCCATCAGCGCATCGGTCGCCTCCGGGTTCGCGATCTGCCCCAGCGCGATCAGCACCGCCGAATGTTCGCTGCCCTGGGCGGGCACGCGCAGCCGCTGGATCAGCAGCGGCACCGCCTTGGCCGCGCGCAGGTCCCCCAGCAGGTAGGCCGCCTTGTAGGGGATCACGCCGGGCGAGGCCTTGTCGAACTGGTACTTGACCGCCATCTCCTTCACTTCGGCGTTCTTGCCCTGCAGGAGATCGATCAGCGGGTCGATGGCCGGCGCCCCGATCCGCACCAGACCCAGGCGGCACTCCTGGAAGATGTCGGCGCCCCGCCCGGTCATGAACAGGCCCTTGATCAGCGCCGGGACCGCCCGCGGGTCCTTCAGCTCGGCCAGGCCCAGGGCCGCCAGCTGGTTCAGGGCGAAGTCCTGCTCGTCGGCCGAGGTGCCCAGGATCTTCATCAGGCTCGGCACCGCCTTGGCATCGCCGATCTTCACCAGCGCCCGCATCGCCTCGCGCTTGGCGTTGTTGCCCCGCGATTTGATGGGCAGCGGTTTCTCGGCCGCCTCGATCAGCTTGTCCACCGCGGCGGTGGCCTTCATCTCGCCCAGGGTCTGGGCGGCGATGATGGCGCGATCGAAGTCCTCGTCGCTGTATTCCAGGGCCTCGATGAACACCGGGATTGTCGATGGGTCCTTGAAGCGGGCCAGCGCCGCCAGGTGCTGCGGGCTGCGCGTCTGCTGGTACAGCCGAGTCAGCTCGGGCACCACCGGCCGCGCCCGCTCGACGTCCATCTGGGCGATGTGGTTGAGGGCTTCTTCCTGCTCGCGCAGGTTGCCCAGCTTCTTGGCCCAGGTGCGGGGATCGTTGGGATCACCCGAACAGCCCCAGACGGCGGTTACCACCAGACCGACGAGGAGAATCCGGCCACGGCTGAGCATGTGCACCCTCCAGACAGATGGGGGTGTCGGCCGCCCGCGCCGCTACGAAGGGGCGCGACGGCGGCCGACCACGAGAGACGATCGAGAACGGACGAGAACGGGAGACGTCGGCTAACCGCCGCCGCCGCCGCCTTTGGCCTTCTGTGCGACTGCGAAGTTTACGTTGTTGTAGCCGGCCACCTGGGCCGTGAACATGATCTTGCGCAGGGCCTTGAACTCCACGTTGCGGTCGGACTGCACGATGGCCACGCCGTTGAAGTTCTCGTTCGGGTGCAAGAGCTTGTAGTTGTTCTTGAAGGTCACCAGCAGGTCATACAGCTCCGGGATCTTGAAGTCCCCGGAGGTGTTTTCCTGCATCAGCTGGTCCATGGTGGCCATCTGCTTGCCGTCCAGAGTGACCACCTCGGTCGACACCGCGATGACCGGCGCCCGTTCGAGATCGGTCCAGTTCTGCGCGTCCGGAAGAACGATGTTCTTCTGCACGAACAGGATCTCGCCGCTGGCCGAGAACGACATCAACAGGAAGATGACCAGCATGGTCATCATGTCGATGTAGGCCACCAGGTTCAGCGCCTCGTACAGGCTCTTGCGGCCGTGCTTGTTCAGCTTGGCCGACGCCGCCTCCAGCTTGACCGACTGGTACAGGTGCGCATGGGGTGCATGAAAGGGCATGGTGCGCTCCTATATGCCTGCCGCCCCGGTATCTACCAATGATATGTCCGGAAACCGGGCTGTCAGGACCGTGTCCATGGTCCGCACCAGTGTCTCGAACTTGATCTGGTCCTCGGAGGCCACCTTGACGTCGTTCTTGTCGGGGTGGGCGTCCTTGACCTTCTTCAGCTCGTTGCCGAGCTTCTCGGCGTCGTATTGATCGCCCTTCTTGGGGATCGGCGTCTGGTCCTGCCCGACCACCAGGTTGTAACCGTCCTGGTTCACCACCACGACGATGTTCACCTGCTGCTCGGGTGGCGTCTCCTCGCCGGCCTGGCCCTGGCCCTTCTGGCTGGCCTGCAGCCGCGCCAGCTGGGTCCACACCGCCGTGATCAGCAGGAACGCCACCATGCAGGTCAGAAGGTCGATGTAGGGAACCAGGTTCAGGTCGGCGTTGAGCGGCTTTTTGCCGCCGCCCCCGCCGGTTTGAATCGATACGCCCATGGATCAGCTCCTTCGTCCACCAGTGAAGGCAACCGCGAAGCGCGGTCAGCCTTCCTGCCGGCCGGTGGTGGCCAGGTTCAGCGCCTCGACCGAACCCTGGTTGATCGCATCGAGGATGCCCTGGGTCTTGCCGTTGAGCACCGCGTACAGCGCCAGCCCGAGGATGCCGACCAGCAGCCCGAAGAAGGTGCAGTGCATCGCCTCGGAGATACCCTTCGAGAGCAATGTCGCTTTGAGGGACGGGTCCACGCCCACCACGGCGGCGAACGAACCGATCAGACCGTGGATGGTGCCGAGCAGACCGGCCAGGGTGGCCAGGTTGCTGAGCATGGCCAGGTAGCCGGTGCGCTTTTCCACCTTGGGCAGCTCGCGCAGGGCCTCCTCGTCCATGGCCTGCTGGATCTCGTTCTCCGGCCCGCCCACCCGGCGCAGGCCGGCGGCGATGATGCGGGTCAGAGGAGCGGGCGTCGCCTCGCAGGTGCTGATGGCGCCGCGGATGTTGCCCGAGACGATCTGAGACTTGAGCAGTGACATCAGCTTGTCCACGTCGATCTTGGCCTTCGACAGGTACAGCCAGCGTTCGATGGCGATGTAGCCGGTGATGATCAGAAGGATCAGGATGGGCCACATGCCGATGCCACCCAGCTTGAAGAACTCCCAGAGATTCATCGGGTCTTTCTCCTTTGTTCGGGATCGTGGAATCAGCCAGCGCCTAGCCGCGCAGAGCGGCCTTGGCGGAAATCACCATGTTCGCGACGCTCTTCTTCGCCTCGGCGGCGTCGTCGAGGATGTGCTGGGTCTTGCCGTTCAGCCAGGCGAAGGCGGCCAGGCCGATGATGCCGACCAGCAGCCCGAAGAAGGTGCAGTGCATGGCCTCGGAGATGCCCTTGGACAGCAGGGACGCCTTCTGCGACGGATCGACGCCGGCCACGCCGGCGAAGGCGCCGATCAGGCCGTGGATGGTCCCCAGCAGACCGGCCAGGGTGGCCAGGTTGCTGAACATCGCCAGGTAGCCGGTCCGCTTCTCGATCGCCGGCAGCTCGCGCAGGCTGGCCTCCTCCATCGCCGCCGTGATCTCCTCCTCGGAGCGGTTGGCGCGCATCAGGCCCGCCTGCACGATGCGGGTGATGGGGGCCGAGTTGCCCGAACAGACCTTGATCGCGCCCTGGATGTTGCCGGCGGAGATCTGCGAGCGCAGAAGGCCCATCAGCTTGTCCTTGTCGACCACCGCGCGACGGAGGAACACGGCGCGTTCGATGACGATGGCGATCGTGAGCATGAGGATGAAAAGGATCGGCCACATACCGATACCACCCATGTGGAAGGCGTCGGCCATACCCTTGAGAACACTCATTGGTTCCTCCTTGCTATGCGCGGCGGATGCGGTGGCCCCTGGTCACGAAAGGCGCGCCGATCGGAGAGCAGCGACGACAGAAACAGGCGCGACCTCGGACGTGTGAAACTCCTGGGGGCCCGGGAGAGGCAAATCAAATGCCACAGCTTCCGAGGGCTTGTCCAGCGCAGAAGTGCTCGATACCACGTAAGATGCGGGCGGCTGAGCCGTTGCTTTTTGCCACGCTCCGGGGAGGTTTGGGCCGGTGCTGAAACCTCGCGTTAGGTGGTCATGTACGTGATCGGAAAAGGCGTCCCTGTCGGGAACAAGAGCGCATCGTCGCCGCCCGGCGGAGAAAACCCGCTCGTGGGCCCGAAAGATCCACGGAGAGAGGCTAACTTTGCGTCCCCATGCCGGGGTCCAATGAAGAAGTGGTCGGTCCAGTAATGGAGAAAGAGAACGCCGGGACATGACGCGCAATCGCCAACGCTACCTTCGCGCCGCCGTCCTGCTGGTCGTGGTCGGGGCGGGCATCGGCTGGTTTGCCCTGCGCCGCTCGTCGAGCAATACCGACGTCACCTTCAAGTACGCGGCCATCGACCGCGGCACCATCGAGCAGACGGTGACCGCCACCGGCCAGCTGAACGCGGTGGTGACGGTGCAGGTGGGCTCGCAGGTGTCCGGCATCATCCTCAAGCTGGGCGCCGACTTCAACAGCCAGGTCAAGCAAGGCCAGATCATCGCCCAGATCGATCCCACCCGGTTCAAGGCCAACCTCGAGCAGGCGCGGGCGTCGCTGAAGAACGCCCAGGCGGCCCAGGCGCGGGCCGGCGTGAACCACGAGGCGGCCAAGCGCGAGTACGACCGCGCCCGGGCGCTGGCGGACAAGCAGGTCATCGGCGCGGCCGAGATGGACGAGCTGAAGGCCAAATACGACCTGGCCCGGGTCGAGCTGCAGGCCTCCGAGGCCCAGGTGGCCCAGGCGCGCGCCTCGGTGGGCATGGCCGCGGTGGATCTCGAGCGGACCACCATCCGCTCGCCCATCGACGGGACGGTGCTGCAGCGGGCGGTCGACGTCGGGCAGACGGTGGCGGCCTCGCTGTCGGCGCCCACGCTGTTCACCATCGCCCAGGACCTGTCCAAGATGGAGGTGCGGGCGGCCATCGACGAGGCCGACGTGGGCAAGCTGCGCGAGGGCCTGGAGGCGCGCTTCACCGTCGACGCCCACCCGGGGCGCGAGTTCGTGGCCACGATCCACCAGATCCGCTCGAACCCCAACGTCGCGCAGAACGTGGTCACCTACGACGCCATCCTGCGCGTCGACAACCCCGACGGCCGACTGCGCCCGGGCATGACCGCCAGCGTGCGGATCGTGACCGAGAAGCGCGAAGAC
>JBKPRZ010000680.1:0-3960 GCA_046734815.1 Myxococcota bacterium
CCGGTGGGGACGGTCTGACCGGCGATAGGCGCCGGCGCCGGGACGGCCTGACCGGCGATCGGCGCCCCGGTGGGAACGGCCTGACCGGCGATCGGCGCGGCCGCGGTCGGGGCGGGCAGCGGTGTCACCACGGGACCCTGCGCGTGTGCCGGGCCCACCGAGTTGGCCGCCCCGTCGCGGGTCATCAGCAGCACGGCGCCGGCCAGGAGCGCGGTCATCACCAGGCCCACCGAGGCCAGCAGCGCCATGCGGTTGCGGTTGCGGCGCTTCCGCCGGCGCGGGACCGCGTCGACCACCGGCGTCGGCACCACGGGCGGGCTGCGCACCACCACCGCCTGCTGGGTCTCCGCCATCCCCACCGCCTCGCGCGTGACCACCGGGAACCCCGGCGGCGTGCGCAGCAGCTCGCCCCAGCGCGCGCGGTCGACGCCCATCGCCAGCTCCAGCTCGGCCAGCACCTCGTCGACCGTCTGCTGCCGCTCGTCGGCGGACTTGGCCAGCATGGTGGCCAGCAACGGCTGAAAGCCGGCGGGCAGGTCCGGCTCCAGCGCCAGCACGTCGGGCGGAGCCTCCTTCTGGTGGGCGTTCATGATCGCCACGTCGTCCGGCCCGTCGAAGGGCGGCCGCCCGGTCAGAAGCTCGAACAGCAAGCACCCCAGCGCGTAGATGTCGGCCCGGTGATCGATGGCGCTGTTGGGCCGCCACTGCTCGGGCGCCATGTACAGCGGCGTGCCGATGACACAGCCGTTGCGGGTGGTGGTCAGCGGCGTCTCGCGCAGCAGCTTGGCCACCCCGAAATCGAGGATCTTCACGCCGAACGCGTCACCGCCCGCCGGGTCGGTCACCAGCACGACGTTCTCGGGCTTGAGGTCCCGGTGCACCACCCCCTCGGCGTGCGCGAAGGCCAGCCCCTCGGCGATGGTCCCGATGATCGCGCCCGCCAGCACCGGGTTGAACGCCAGCTTGCCCACCCGCTCCAGCCAGCAGCGGAGCGGCTCGCCGCTCAGGTACTCCATCGCGATGAACGCGGTGCTGCCCTCGATGAAGTCGCAGTCGTACACCTCGGTGATGGCCGGGTGGCGCAGGCGCGCCATCGCGCGCGCCTCGGTCAGGAGCCGCCCCACGATCTCGGGCCGCGCCGCGATCTCGGGCAGCAGCAGCTTCAACGCGCGGATCTGCCCCAGGTGCCGGTGCTCGGCCTTGAAGACCTCGGCCATGCCGCCGCGTCCCAGCGACCCCAGCAGCTGGTACGGCCCCACCTGGCGGCCCGACGGCGCGGGCCCCGGCGTCCCGATCGAAGTGGCCAGATTGCTCACGGCTGACCCGAAAAGGTTGCGTTGGCGCCGACGAAGTGACCGCCGGCAGTCGCGGACAATATAAGGACGCAATCCCGGCGGGAGGCAGCAGTCAGGGAAAAAAGACGGTTCTGGCGCCAATCGGTTGCACGGCTGCCACCGCCATCGGGCCTGACCCGGGCGCTCGGGGGCAGTCGGCAGGGCGCGGTCAGATCGCCAGCGCCGCCTGGATGGCGAGCTCGATCTGTCCGGGCGGCCGCGTCCGGGCGATGGGCGACCGGCGGTCGGGATCCGGGTACAGCGCGCGCAGCGCCCGCGCGACGTGCCCGACGTCGACCGGCTTGGCGAACACCGGTCCGATCTGCGGGGCGGCGTCGGCTTCCAGCGCACGCACCACCAGCAAGCGGCGGACGATCTGCAGGTGCGGGTCGCGCTCGAGCAGGGTCAGCAGACGGCGGGTGGACTTCCGCGGCAGGTCGCAGTCGATCAGCGCCGCTCCCGGCACGGCAGCGGCCAGCGCCGCACGCGCCTGCTCGGCGTCGTTCGCGGTGGTGACCGAATACCCCTCGTGTTCCAGCCGGGCGACCAGGGCCTCCCGCCAGGGCGCGGTCCGGGCAACGATCAGGATGCTTCTCATGGCGCCGCCTAAATTAAGTCCGCGCGGCCGCTCTGCAAGCTCCCCCTCATAAAGCCGATCAACGCCTGAGGGGCGGGCACGGTATGTTCAGCACCATGAGCCGAACCTCCTGGCGAAGGACCGTTTTCACGCTCGCCTTCTGCGCGCTTCCGGGCCTGAACGCGGCGGCGGCCGGAAAGGCGCCCGCCGTACAGGTGCAGCGCAAGGACGCCGACCACCGGGTCGACGTGCTGGTCGGCGGCAAGCCATTCACCTCGTACCTGTGGACCGCCAACCTGTCCAAGCCGATCCTGTTTCCGATCCGCACCGAGAGCGGCCAGCTGGTCACCCGCGGCTTTCCGCTCGAGCCGCAGGCAGACGAGAGCAAGGACCACCCGCACCACACCGGCCTGTGGTTCAACTATGGCGACGTCAACGGCGCGGACTTCTGGGGCAACTCGGCCGCCCTCCGCAACCAGCCGCCCGGCCCCAAGCAGGGCTCGATCGTCCACCGCAGCGTCGACCAGGCGACCAGCGGCGCCGGCAAGGGCGAGCTGGCCGTCACCGCCGACTGGGTTATGCCCGACGGCAAGCCGGCCCTGCGCGAGAAGACGCGGTTCACGTTCTTTGCCGACCCGGGCCGGCTGGCCATCGACCGTATCGCCACCTTGACCGCCACCGGCGGGCCGGTGCCGTTTCCCGACAACAAGGAGGGCATGCTGGCGCTGCGCCTGGCGCGCGCGCTGGAGCACCCGGGGGACAAGAACACCACCGCCACCGGGTCTTACCGCAGCAGCGAGGGCAAGACCGGCGACGACGTGTGGGGCACCCGCGCGCGCTGGATGATGTTGACCGGGAAGCTGGGCGCCGAGCCGGTCACCATCGCGATCCTCGACCACCCGAAGAACCCGGGCTATCCGACCTACTGGCACGCGCGCGGCTACGGCCTGTTCGCGGCCAACCCGCTGGGGCAGAAGGTGTTCAGCAAGGGCAAGGAGACGATGAACTTCGTCGTCGACGGCGCCCACCCGGCACGCTTCGCCTACCGCATCTTGCTGCTGTCGAAGCAGGCCAAGCCGGAGGAGATCGAGGCGGAGGCCAAGCGCTTCGCCGCCGACGTCAAGTGAGGCTCACACGGTCGGGGGGGCGGGGTGGTGGCCGGCGACGGCGGCCGCGGCCCGGCGCAGGTCCTCGGTGAGGGCGGCGCGCAGCTGGGCGCGGTCCTCGGGGCTCGGCCCGCGCAGAGCCGCCGACGGGTGGTAGCTGACCAGGCAGACGGGGGCCAGACGGCTGTCGACCGGGCGGCCGCGGTCGCGCTGCACGCTGATCCGCGAGCCGAACAGCGCCTGGGCCGCGGTCGCACCCAGCGCCATCAGCACGGTGGGCCGCACCAGCTGCAGCTCGGCCGTCAGCCAGGGCTGGCAGGCGGTGATCTCCAGGCCGCGCGGCTTCTGGTGCAGGCGCCGCTTGCCCTGCAGGACGAACTTGAAGTGCTTGACCGCGTTGGTCACGTACACCTCGTCGCGGCTGATGCCCGCGTCGACCAGCAGCTTGTCCAGCAGCACGCCGGCCGGACCGACGAAGGGCAGCCCGCGCCGGTCCTCCTCGTCACCCGGCTGCTCGCCCACAAGCATCAGCGGCGCCGGCGCGGGCCCCACGCCGAACACGGTCTGGGTGGCCTCCCGGTACAGCGGGCAGGCCTGACACCCGCGCGCCGCGGCCGCCAGCTTGTCGATGGACGCCGGGTGTGCCGGAACCGGTGCCGGGGGAAAGCCCGAGATGGGCGTCCGTCGGATCCCGCTGGCCATGGTTCTTGATCTGCGTCCGCCCGCGCGGGAGTCCATGCGCGGGGCACCCCGTTGTGCAGTAAGCTGCGTCGCCATGTCGCTGCGCAGGCGATCGATGATTCTCGGCGGCCTCCTGCTGCTCGGTTGCGCCGCCAACCCGCCCCCGGTGTCCCCGGTAACTCCGCCCGCCGCCGTGCCCGCCGCCGCCGCGCCCGCCGAGCCGACCGGCCCCACCGGCGCCGCCGCCGAACCGGCCGTGCCC
>JBKPRZ010000681.1:0-4861 GCA_046734815.1 Myxococcota bacterium
CTGGAGAAGGTCCAGCAGGCCTTCAACGCCGCCCAGTCCGGCGGCAAGAAGATCTCGCTGGCCGACCTGATCGTCCTGGCCGGGTGCGCGGCGGTCGAGAAGGCCGCCCGCGACGGCGGCCACGCGATCACCGTCCCCTTCGCCCCCGGCCGCACCGACGCCGCGCAGGAGCAGACCGACGCGAAGGCCTTCGCCGTGCTGGAACCGAAAGCCGACGGCTTCCGCAACTACCACGGCCCCGACCAGCGTCTGTCCCCCGAGACCCTGATGCTCGAACGCGCCAACCTGCTGACCTTGACCGCCCCGGAGATGACGGTCCTGATCGGCGGCATGCGCGCCCTGGGCGCCAACATCGGCCAGTCCCCCCACGGCGTGTTCACCGCCCGCCCCGGCGTCCTGACCAACGACTTCTTCGTCAACCTCCTGGACGACGACATCGAGTGGCAGCCCGCCGCCTCCGGCAACGGCGTCTACGAGGCCCGCGCCCGCGGCGCCAGCCAGGTCAAGTGGACCGCCACCGCCGTGGACCTGGTCTTCGGCTCACACTCCCAGCTCCGCGCCATCGCCGAGGTCTACGCCTCCTCCGACGCCCAGGAGAAGTTCGTCCGCGATTTCGTATCGGCCTGGGACAAGGTGATGAACCTCGACCGCTTCGACCTGCGGAAAGGAGCCACCTCGGTCCGCTGACGGCTGTGGTCAGAGCCGGTCAAACGCCATCTTCAGGTGTGTCCAGCACCTCGCTCGGTAGCGCGCCGTCTTGCCAGCCGTCGAAGTCGGCAGCTGGCAGCGCTCGCCCGGCCACGTGAGCGAGGAAGTGATCCTTTTCGAAGTCGACGAGGTCGTCGGTAGCGTCGGCCCGGGAGAAGAGCGTCCGGAGCCAGTGGCGATACGAGCACTGGAACACGACGTTCGCCCCTTCACGAACGGCGAATTCGGATCGCCTGCCGCCATCGACCGGGCGGTAGGTGAAGGAGAGGTCTTTCCGATCCAGCCGCCAGGCGCGAATCCCGGCCTGGAAGACCAGCCCGGAGTCCCAGCGATAGATCGAGAAGAACGTCTTTCCGTGCTCGAGCGTCCGTTCCGTGGCCCCGAATCCGCAGATCGGCAGGGGGATGCCCAGCCGGACCAGCCGCCGCGAGTAACGGCCGGTGTTCCGGTCGAACTCATACGCCAGCCGCGACGTTCGCCACGATCCGAGAAGCATCTTGTTTTGCCTGACCGTGCCGCCCAGATGCCGTCACTCGGCGGTGAGCAAGATTATCGCGCTTTCCAGCGGTCGGCGCAGCGGCGACCGGAAGCCGTCGGCCATGAGGGCGGCTCCGCCGATCAGCTGCCCGTCGATGGCCAGCCGCGAGCGCCGGCCCTCGGGCAGATTCACCTCCCGCACCCGGTAGCGCCGTCCGGGATCGATGCCCCGGGGCCGGATGGGACCCTGGGCCGTCTCGCGCAGCTGGTAGACGTAGAGGGCCGCCCGGTCTCGCCGGGCCGATACGTAGCTGAGCACCGACCGCGGGTGCTGGTAGGGAGACTCAAGCCGGTAGAGGTCACCCTTGCCCACCAGGTCCGAGAGCGTCTCGCGGTAGAGCTTGGCGGCCGCGGCGACGGTGGTGCGCTCCTCGGGGCTCATCTTGGTGACGTCGCGGTCGATCCCGAACGCGCCCGACAGGGCCACGTCGACGGCCAGCTTGATCGGTTTGCGTCCCATGTCGGTGACATGGGCCGAGATGGCGCTGGCGGGAAAGAAGTGTCCAAATCCCCACTGGATGAACAGGCGCTGGACCGGGTCGGTGTTGTCGCTGGGCCAGAAGCCGTGAAAGTGCCGGAGTGCCCCGTAGTCCACGCGCCCCGAGCCTCCGGCGCACACCATGGCCATGACGCCGGGGAAGGTCTTCGCCATCCGCTCCATCAGGCGATAGAGCGCCCACTGGTAGTCCACCAGGAGGTTCTGCTGTTCCGGCGCGGGCAGGAAGGACGAGCCTGGCTGGGTGACGAAGCGGTTGGCGTCCCACTTGACGTAACGGATGCCCGGGTTGTCGCCCAGGGTGCGGGCGATGGTCTGCCACACGTGCTCCTGCACCTCGGGTCTTGTCAGATCCAGGACCAGCTGGTTGCGCGACAGCTGCGGCTCGCGGTGGGGCTGGGTGATGACCCAGTCCGGATGTTGCTGGTAAAGCTCGCTCGAAGGATTGACCATCTCGGGCTCGAGCCAGATGCCGAAGCCGAGCTGGCGGCCGCGGGCCGCGTCGGCCAGGTACGACAGCCCGTGCGGGAGCTTGCGCCGGTTGACCGCCCAGTCGCCCAGTCCGGCGCGGTCGTCGTCGCGCGGGAAGCGGTTGCCGAACCAGCCGTCGTCCAGCAGGAACAGCTCGGCGCCCAGGGCGCGCGCCCCATCGAACAGCGCGACGATCTTGGCCTCGTCGAAATCGAAGTGGGTGGCCTCCCAGTTGTTGAGCAAGATGGGGCGGGGCTTGTCCGCGTCGCGGATGCCGTAGCGGCGGGCCCAGCGGTGAAAGTTGCGACTCAGCTGACCCTTGCCCGCATCGCTGTAGGTCCACAACATGCCCGGCGTGGTGAACACCCGACCGCTGGCCAGCCGGTAGGCAGCGCCGAACGGGTTGATCCCGGCCAGCATCCGCAGCGCATGGTCGGCGTCGACCTCGAAGGCCAGCTGAAAGCTCCCTGACCAGGCCAGGCTCCCGCCCAGCACCTCGCCCGAGGTCTCGTCCGCGGGATGGTCCAGGGCCAGCAGGAACGAGGGCCAGCGGGTCTGATGGGCCCGCACGCCCAGCTTGGAATCCAGGATCTTGATCCCGGGATGGAGCTCTTCCTCGACCAGCTCCATCTCGCGCATGTAGGCGCCCTGGAACTGCGACAGCCAGTAGCTCTCGGCGTGCACCACCGGTGCGGACGACGCGAATCGGGTCAGGGTGACGGGTTGGTCTTCCTGGTGGACGATCTCGACCCACTGCCGGATGACGTCCTCGTGACGGTAGGCCTCGAAGACCAGATCGACGTTCAGCGGATAATATCGGTCCTTCAGCGTGATCCGCGTGCGGACGACGTTCCGGTCCCCGGGCAGCGCAGCGGTCTCATGGCGCAGATACGAGAGGTCGGTCGAGGTATTGCCGTCGGCATGCACCACCTGCAGGGCGGGCTCGGCCACGAAGCCGTTGCCCGCCGCCGGATGAAACGGATCCCGGGCGGCGAGCGCCGAGACTTCGTCCGAGGCTCGCCGGGCGCCGTACCCCAGCTGCAGCAGGTCCCCACGCGCGTCCACCAGCAGCATGAGAGCCGTGTGATCCGTGGTGATGGCAATGGTTCTGGGACCCGCGGTCCCAGCCGCCGGGGCAGCCTGACCCACCGCCGCGTGGGCGACACAGATCGCCAGCACAGCCAGCGAGCGACGTCGAGGAAGCTGGACGATCGAGCGATTCGCGGTCATGTCGGCCGCGCCGAGTGTATCAGCGCGCCGCGGGGGAAGGCCGCCCTCTCGTGTGGCCCGACGCAACCTTCTTCCAGGCGCGCCGATACGTGTTCACGCGGCCTGGGTTATCCTGGCGCGGCGCCGAGGAGACAGACGTGAGCACGTTCATCGATCGCAAGGGTTTCATGGCCGAGCTGAGCGGGGGCGCCGTCTTCATCAACCCGGAACACGTCGACGCCAACACGCTGAAGGCGCTGAAGGCGGCCGGCCTCGAGAAGGCCGACCTCGTCGCGGTCGCCGGTGCAGACGGGATCATCAAGGGCGAGAAGGAATACGGCGAGCTGTTCGACCGGCTCGATCGCGCCGAGAAAGACGGCAACAAGGGCCAGCTCACCCTCGAGATCACGGTCGGCGACGACGACAAGCCGACCGCAAGCCAGGGAGCGCTCGATGCCCTCGAGAAGGAGATCGAGCTGAACAGAGCCCGCGCCAAGGCCAAGGAGCCGCCGGTCTACTGCGGGGATCCCGGCGCGCCCCGATGCGGCGCTCCCGGCGCAGGCACGCCCGCCCAGAAGGATCAGGACGCCGCCGCCATCGCCTGGGGCCGCACCAAGCTGAACAGCGGGCTGACGCCGCGGGAGACCACGCAGAAGCGCGACGTCGAGGTCTGTGCCAGCGCGTACGCCGAATGGGACCCGGCCGCCAAGAAAAACCGGATCGTGTTCACCGCGCCAAACATCTCCAAGAGCCGCGAGACCGTCATGTGCCCGGCGGTTCCGGCGGGCAAGAACAAGCTCTTCGACGCGCACACCCACCCCGACCAGACGGATGCCAATACGTTCTCGAAGACGGACCTGAACGGGCCAGGAACGAGGTACCTGTATGCGCCCGACGGCTCGACAGTCCGCTACGACAGCAACAAACCGGCGACCATCACCGTCGTCGAACCGAAGAAGTAGCCCGCGCCTGCGCTCGCTCGTGGCAGCGGGCGTGTTCGGGTTGTGCGCGGCGCAGGGGATGGGTGCGGCCCGGGCGACGGTGCCGCAACCCGCACCGATCCAGGCCGCGCGGGAGCTCGTCGGTGTGTGGGAGGGGGTCGAGCCCGCCTCGCAGACCGTGTGGAGGCTCAGCTTCGGGCGCCGGTCACGCCTGGTCCGCGCCCGTCCCGGCCCCGGGGGCGGCCCACCCGCGGTGACCGTCTTTCGCGTCGACGAGTCGCTCCGCCACGCTCACGGCTTCCGGATCCGGGCGACGGCACCCGCTGGCACGGAGACCCTGCTGATGCAGGCGCGTGGCACCATCGAGGCCCTGCGCCTCGCGGTGCGCGCGTCCGGCCCGACGGCGCCGGCGCACTTCGCGCTGAAGGTCGTGCGCAACCCGGACGACGGCGCGCTGGCAGCGTTGTGCGCCGCCGTCGCGCCGGCGCTGGCCGAGGCG
>JBKPRZ010000682.1:0-12467 GCA_046734815.1 Myxococcota bacterium
CCCCCGGGGTACCCGCCCACCGCCGGCGCGCCGCCGCCGGGTCAGGCCGCGCCCCCGCCCGGCTGGAACGGCTATCCCCCGCCCGGGCAGCCCGGTGCCATGGGGCAGCCGCCGATGGGCCCGCCCGGCGTCGACATGAACGCCGGCTACCCGCCCCCCACCGGCGGCAGCAAGACCGGCGCATTCGTGATCGGCGGCATCGGCGCGGCGCTGGCCCTGGCCGGCGGCGGCCTGGGCTACCTGTCCAACAGCGCCTTCAACGACGTCGAGCAGCAGTACAACGCCGACAAGGAGAAGAAGGCGAAGCTGTACAACAAGCTGCAGTTCGTGGGCTACGGCCTGGGCGCCGCCGGGATCACCACCGCGATCATCCTGCTGGCGCGTTCGGGCGGCTCCGAGCGGGCCGAGGCCCCGTCGTCCTCGCGCCTGTCGTTCGCGATCGACCCCACCGGCGTGAGCCTGCAGGGACGCTTCTGAGCATGCGCCACCCGCGCGGCCTGGCGCCCGCCGCCCTGCTGACCCTCCTGTCCTGCGCCCCCCACTACGAAAGCGGCAAGACCGCCTGCGCGACCACCGGCCAGCTGTGCCCCGACGGCTACCTCTGCCGCAACACCCGCTGCTACAAGCTGGGCGAAGAACCCGACGCCAGCGCTGCCGGCGGCACCGGCGGGGGCAGCCCGGACGCCCGCGTCACCGGCACCGGCGGCACGGGTGGGGGTGGCGCGGGTGGTAGCGGCGGCAGCGGCGGAACGGGCGGCGCGGGCGGAACGGGCGGCTCGAAGGATGCGGGGCGACCCGCCGACGCGCCTCCGATGGCGTGCAACGACCCGATGTTCCCGGTGGCCTGTCCGATGAGCGAGGCGCCCGATCTGTGCTGGTCGACCGGCGTCGATTGCTCGACCATCAAGCGCTGCGGTCTGGGCGACACCGTCTACGCCTGCGGGATGGGGTCTGCCGTCGATTGCCGGTATCGGGCCAACGCGTGTCAGCCCAGGGCGGAAGTGGGCGGAACCCGAACGTGCACCGACCCGATGTTTCCGGTGCTGTGCCCTCCGCTCGGGGACCTCGGGCCCGTGTGTGTGAGCTCGAACGAGGTCGACTGCAGCGGCCGCGTGGTCTGCGGACGCGAGATCTCGGCGACCCTGTGTCGCAAGGGACAGACGATCGATTGCACCAAGCCGCGCGCGAACAACCAGCGCTGCATCGCCGGGCCGGTCGGCGACGGCGGTGCTGGTGACGGCGCTGCACCCGTCGGTGGCGCGACCGACGCGGCCAAGGACGGCCCGCCGGGTTAGATCGCGTTGCCGCGGGTGCCGGATCGCCGCAGGTGGACGGGCGTTCCTCCCCCGCGCGCGGGGTCCGGGCCTGTACACTGATCGTTCGCGTGCGATCGCCCGTCAGCTCGTTGTTCGTTGCCTGGACGCTGCTCGACCTTCTGTTCAATGTCCGATTTCCGGACCTGCAGCCGCCGGCGCTCTATTTCTTGCCGTCGGTGGATGTGACGGTGCTGCTGGCGGGGGTGGCGGTGGTGGTGTGGCGAGGGTGGCGGGTGCCGGCGGCGGCGGTGTGGGGGCTGGCGGCGGTGGTGGTGCTGGTGCGGGCGTTCCGGGTGGCGGACGGGGTGGTGTGGCGGTACTTCAACCGGCCCATCGACCTGGGGCTGGACATGCCGACGGCGGGGGCGATGGTCCACCTGCTGCGGACGACGGTGGCCTGGCCGATCTTGCTGGGGGTGGTGCTGCTGCTGGCGGGGTGCGCGTTCGGGTTCGCGGCGATGGCGGCCTGGGCGCTGCGCACGGCCGAGCGCGCGTTCGCGGCCCAGCAACACCGGCGGCTGTTCGGCGCGGTGGTGGCCTTCGCGGTGTTGATGTCGCCGCTGCTGCCGGCGGACCCGACCGGTGACCTGCGGGCGGGTGTGTTCGCGCCGACGCTGGTGTTCCGGGTGGCCGACGAGATCCGGAGGATCGGCCGGCTGGATGAATACCGGCGCGCCGAGGACCTGCGGGTGCGGCGGACGGCGGCGCGGCTGCAGGCGGCTCCGCGCGATCTGGCGCGCGCGGGGCAGACCGACGTCCTGCTGTTCTTCATCGAATCGTACGGGGCCACGGTGATCGACCGGCCCGAGCACTGGCGCGAGATCGAGCCGGTCTACCGGCGGCTGGATGCGCAGCTGGAGGAGCACGGGTTCCTGGTCGCCTCCAGCCTGCTGGCCTCGCCCACCTACGGCGGGCGATCGCAGCTGGCCCACCAGGCGCTGGCCACCGGGATCCGGGCCGACAACCGCATCAACGACGAGCTGGTGCAGGCGCTGCGGCCGCGGACCATGGCCCGCGTGTTCCGCGACCACGGCTACCGCACGGTGCTGGTTATGCCGGGCAACACCCAGCGGGGGATGTTCCGCTGGGTGTACGACTTCGAGCGGGTCTATTCGTCCTGGGACCTCGGCTACCGCGGACCGCTGTTCGCGTTCGATGCCATGCCCGATCAGTTCGTGATCGACGTGATCCACCGCCGCGAGGTGGGCAGCGTCGAGGGACCCCTGTTCGTGCAATACGCGCTGGAGTCCAGCCACGCGCCCTGGGACCGCCAGCCGGAATACATCGAGGACTGGTCGCAGGTGGGGGACGGCTCGATCTTCGCGCGGCTCCCGCCGGTGCGTTTTGCCACCAACTGGAGCAACCTCCATCACCACCCCGAGGCCTACGCCCGTTCGATCGTCTACGACCTCCGCGTGCTGGCGGACTATCTGACCCGCTTCGACCTCGGTGATGCGCTGGTCATAGCGCTGGGCGACCACCAGCCGGTCGCGGACATCACCGGCAAGAGTGGGTCGGCGGCCGTGCCCGTCCACGTGATCACGCGGCAGCGTCCGCTGGTGGACGCCTTCCGGGTCCTGGGTTACAGCGACGGCCTGCGCCCGCCCGCGCTGGCCGCGCCCCCCGGCATGGAGACGTTCCGCGAGACGTTGCTCGGCATCCTGTCGCGCTGAGAGCGGCGGAGCTTGACCGCCACCAGCCCGCCGACCAGCCAGATGAAAGCCTCGATGTTGAAGCGGAAGCGGGGCGCTTCGCCGTAACAGGTCAGTATGCACGTGACGGTCACGAACAGGATCTGCAACCAGCTGAACGCGAGCATCCGCGTCCAGGGATCGTGCGGGAGCTGGCCGGCCAGGAGCCGCCGGCGCGCCGCCAGATAGATGAACCAGAACAGGGCTGCGGCCAGCAGCAGATAGAGGCCCACGGGGGCGAAGACCAGCTCGTGCACGACGGCGTTGTAGCGGCGCTCGTAACCGCCCAGCACCTGCCGCTGGCGCTGGTGGGGCGAGCCGCCCGAGGCGTCGGCGGGGTGCCAGCGCGAGGTCGCGCTGAAGAATTGACCGGTGTTCTTGACCACCGTGCGCGCGTAGTCGCCCGGCCGCGCCTTGACGTACGTGAGGGCGTCCTGTCTGCGGCGGGGATTCACGGACAGGAAGAACCAGTGGTTGTAGTTGGGCTGGCCGACGGTGGGCCGGTCCAGTCGGTTGAGCAGCGGCGGCCAGCGCGGATTCTGGGAGCTGGCGAAGTACGGGAGGTAGGCTTCTGGTCCCGCGTAGGGGTGGATCGCGGCGAAGGGCGAGACCTTGCCCTCCCGCACCCAGGCCTGGCGCTCGTCCTGAGACAGGCGTTTGATCGTGGCAGTCGTCAGGGCCACCGGTCCCGCGGTCAGCGCGCCGAAGACGCCGAACAGGATCAGATTCTTCAGGTACAGGCCCAGCAGCAGCGCGCCCGGACCCGCCGCCGCAGCCAGCACCTTGGGCCGCGATTTCCGTGGCGAAAACAGCAGCGCCAGCGCCAGCATGGCCACGAACCAGACCAGGTGGAAGATGCTCCGCAGCCAGCCGATGGCGGCGCACACCAGGAAGAACCAGAGCCAGCGGGTGAAGGAGGGGCGACCCACGGCGGCCTGGAACAGAGCCGCCGAAGCGCACAGCAGGGCGGCGGTCGGGTACGTGTAGAGGTGCAGGTGCTCGAAGTAGATCACCTGCGGGATCAGCGAGAAGGCGGTGGTGACGACGAGGGCGCTCAGCGCGGACAGCCCGATCGATCGGTACAGGTAGAACAGCGAATTGACGAACACCAGCCCCAGCAGCTGGTACAGGGCATGAGCCGCGTTCAGCACGCGGGGCTCACCCACCTTGAGCAGCCAGCCGGTCAGGAGATTCAGCCCGGGGGGGTAGGCGTGCGAGTAATAGACTGTTTCCAGGAGCCGATCGCGCAGGTCGGCCGGGTCGGCCAGGAACATCCAGTCGCGCACGAAATTGAAGCGCAGGCCGGCCAGGTCCAGCAGCCAGCGGCCCAGCAGGAACAGCAGGCTCAGCAGGGCGTGCTCGAGCACGGCCGGCGAGGAGCGCAGCTTCGTCGACAGCAGCGCCAGCGCGGGTCGGTCCAGCCAGCGTGGGGACGACGCTTCACTCATGCGTGCCTCGGGCTAGCGGACCACCAGGTACGAGTACCGCATCCGCTTCCGGGTCAGCGCGCGCAGGCTGAAGTAGGTGGCCCCGCGGCGGTCCAGCTGGGTCAGGACCGCGCGCCGGTAGCCGGGCACGTGCATGTCGTCGATCACGATCAGACCGCCTGGGCGGCACAGGTCCAGCACCTGGTCCAGCCGCCGCAGGCGCGTCTTCAGGGTGTCGATGTCGTGCAGCACGACGTCGAAGGCGGGCCGATCGCCGGCGATGAAGTCGTTCCAGGTGAGCAGGTGATCGGTGGCCAGCCCGCGCCGGTCGAGGAAGTGGCGGGTCTGGTCCAGCCAGTCCGGCGCATCGTCGATGGAGTACACGGCCGGGCGCGGGTCCGCGGATCGGGCATAGGTGCGGAAGGCGAACGAGCTGAAGCCCGACCCCAGGTCCAGGATGGCGCGGGGCCGGACGGCCCGGCACAACACGCTGACGAACACGGCCAGCTCGAACGACACCGCGATCGATCCCGGCGAGACGTGGGTGGTGTAGTCGCGGTAGTCCGCCTCGATGGTCCGCGCGACGTCGCCCGCGGCGGCCTGGTAGTCGGCCAGGGCGGGCAGGCGCTGCTGCAGGCGAGCCAGATCCGCGCGCGCCGTCCGCCGCACCCGCGGCGTCAGCAGCAGCTCCCAGAACGTGTTGTAGGAATGCAGGGCGGCGTACAGGGGCGGCCCCAGCCGCTGGATGAGGTTCATGTCCGGCGCTACCGCCCGGAACAATGCCGGCTTCGGCGGCGTCGTGCCAGCCGCATCGCCGTCACCGCAGCCGCCAGCGCAGGCAATGCGGCAGGGGCAGGCGGACCGGAGGCGCTGCAGCCGCCGCCGGCGGTGCGCACCGCCCCGGCGCAGACGGGAGTCGGCGCTTCGACCGGCGGGTACATCTCGCAGATCGCCCGGCGGTCGTCGGCCGACAGCGCGTGCACGGCAGAGCCCCGCTGCACCTCGGGGAACATCACCGACGCCTTCACGTCGTCCGGAGCGTCGTAGCAGTCGGGCAGCGGCTGGCCCTGGTCGTCGAGGGCTTCGGGCTCGTCCAGGTCGCGGCAGGGATGGGCCAGCCCCAGCGCGTGGCCGATCTCGTGCATCAGCGCCGCCTGCAGGTCGACCGCGTGGCCCTGCACGTGCACGCCCTGCGGATCGCCCCAGTGGAAGCTGACCGCGTTCAGCTGTACGTCGGCGCCCAGGATGCGCCCGCTACCGGCGGCGGCGAAGACCGCGGTCCAGGCCAGCTCCGACGGGTCGCTCCGGCAGCCCGGGGTGGTGATGGGGGCGGCGCCGCCGTGGCCGCCGCCGTCGGAGCACCAGGCGTCCAGCCGCGCACCGATCGTGTTCACGCCGTCGTTGGCCGAGGCCGGGCCCGGCCCGCTGCGGAACTCGAGCGCGATCCGCAGCCCGGTGCAGTCGATCTCGTCGGCGGTCCAGGCGCTCGCGGCGGCGGCGGCGGCCGCGCGGGTGGCCAGCGGGTCGGCCCCCGGCAACTCGTCCAGGTGGACCGCGAAGGGGACGCAGCTGCTGTCCCAGCGCTGCGCCTGCCCGGACGGCGTGCTGGTGCGCGCGTAGCCCAGGGCTGGCAGCGGGTGAAGGCCACCCGCCGCCAGGATCAGGCCGCCGGCCAGCGCCGCCCGGTGGACTACGGCCTCACCTCGTAGGTGGCCAGCATGCCAGCCAGGATGTGGTCGTTGACGTGGCAGTGGTACAGCCAGGTGCCGACGTCGTCCGGCTTCATGTCACCCATCATCATGGTGGCCGGAAGCAGCTCGGCCACGTCGGTGCGGTGCCCGTTGACCAGCAGGGTGTTGCCGTGCCAGTGCGGGGTATGGAGGTCCACCTCGGTGCCCATGCCCATCAGGTACCAGCGCACCATCTCGCCCTTCTTCATCTCCAGCCCGGGCAGGTTGCCGAAGACGTACCCGTTGATCGAGTGCATGAGGTTGCTCTCCTGGAACTCCTCGTCTTCGGGGTCCACGCTGGCGGGGTCCCCGGTGAACATGTCGATGTTCTCGGCCAGGTACGGGCTCTGGTTCTCGTCGGCCACCTCGAACATGGTGACGAACTCGCGGTCCACGTCCTTGGGCGAGCCGTCGGCGCGGGCCTTGCCCTTGGCGGTGATGATCATCGGGCCGATCAGGCCGGCGTAGCTGTCGGCCACCTCGTCGGTGTGCGAGTGATACATCCAGAACACCGAGCTGTCGTCGGCAGGGCCGGGCCCCGCGCGATCGGGCACCGCCCAGCGGTACTTGTAGATCTCACCCGGCGGGACGGCATCGTCTCCCTGCGAGCCGGGGCCGGTGCCGTCGGCGTAAGGCGCGCCCTCGTTGGCCTTGTTGTAGAAGACCCCGTGCGGATGCACGCTGACAGGGCGGGTGGTGTTGTTCTTGAATACGAACTGGATGGTGTCGCCGACGGTGGCGCGCACCACCGGTCCGAGGAAGCCGAGGTGCTCCCACTGCTTGGGCCGCGGCTTCACCTCGCTGAAGCTCTCATCGGTGTATTCGCGATACGTGGCCTTCTTGTATTTGCTGCCGATGCGGTTCGGCCCCTGGGCGACGAAGACGTTGGCCGCCTCGTCGAACGGAAGCCCCGTGATCAGGTTCATGCCGGCGGGTGCGTAGTCCCACAGGACCTCGTCGGCGGCGATGTAATAGGTACGAGTCTGCCGAAGACTCTCGCTGGTCTCGAGCGTCGGCTCGATCTCGCTGCAGGCGGCCACTGAACCGGAGCAGGCCAGGAGCACCAGAAGGTGGACCCGGCCTGGATGTGTGGTCCTCGTCATCATTGGGGTGAGCCCTCCCGGATCGCTGATACGCCCAGTCAAAGGTACGGTCAAGGCCGCAGTTTCCGGATCGAAACGGGTAGTAGCCTTACAAACCAATCCGCTGCGCGTAAATAATTCGCAGCTCGTGATTTAATGCCCGCCATGTCTCGCACCTTGGCGTTGCTCGTCTCGCTCGTGGTGCTGCTGTCGGTGGTCGCGCCCGCGGGCGCCGCTCCCGGGGCGGACGTCGTGTTCATCAACGGGATCGTCCACACCGGTAATCCCGCCCAGCCGCGCGCCGAGGCGATCGCGGTGCGCGGGGACCGGATCGTCTTCGTGGGCAGCAACGCCGAGGCGAAGAAGGTCGCCGGGGGCGCGCGGGTGGTGGACCTGGGCGGAGGAACCGCGCTGCCCGGCCTGGCCGATGCGCACGTGCACCTGTCGGGAGTGGGCGAGCGGGAGATGTCCCTGAACCTGGAGGGCAGCGCCAGCCTGGACGAGCTGCTGGCGCGGGTGAAGGCGCGCGTGGCGGGTGCCCGCCCGGGCGCCTGGATCACCGGGCGGGGCTGGCTGGAGACGTTCTGGAAGCCGCCGGTGTTCCCCACGCGCCAGGACCTGGACAAGGTGGCGCCCAAGAACCCGGTCTACATCACCCGTGCCGACGGGCACGGCGGGGTGGCCAACAGCGCGGCGCTGGCCATCGCCGGCATCGATCGCTCGACCGCCAGCCCGTTCGGCGGCGAGATCCTCAAGGACAAGAAGACCGGCGAGCCCGCCGGCATGTTGCTGGACGCCGCCCAGGCGCTGGTGACCCGGCACGTGCCCGCCCCCACCTCGGAGGAGCAGGACCAGGCGCTGATCCTGGGCGCGCGGCGGATGCTGTCACTGGGCTGGACCCAGGGCCAGATCGCCGGCAACTCCTGGGCGGAGGTCGAGCGGCTGCGGCGGCTGTACCGCGCCGGGAAGATCAAGCTGCGGATCTACGACGCCATCCGCGGGCCCTCGGCGGACGCCGACGCGCTGGTGAAGAAGGGCGCCAGCGTGGACGAGCTGGGCGGGCGCCTCACCGTGCGCACCATCAAGGTGACAATCGACGGCGCGCTGGGATCGCGGGGGGCGGCGCTGCTGGCTCCCTACTCCGACGCCGACGGCACGGGCCTGATCACGCAGAAGCGCGAGGTGCTGCGGCCGCTGTTCGAGGCGGCGCTGCGGCGGGGCATCCAGCTGGAGGTGCACGCCATCGGCGACCGGGCCAACCGCGAGATCCTGGACCTGTACGAGCAGGCCTTCGCGGCGGTGCCGCCCGCCCAGCGCGCCGTCGCCGAGCCGCGCTGGCGGGTGGAGCACGCGCAGATCGTCAGCCCCGAGGACCTGCCCCGGTTCGCGCGGCTGAAGGTGATCGCCTCGATGCAGCCGTCGCACGCCATCGGTGACCTGCACTTTGCCCCGCGGCGGCTGGGGCTGGCCCGCCTGGACGGCGCCTACGCCTGGCAGACGCTGCTGAAGTCGGGGGCCGCGCTCGCCGGCGGCACCGACGCGCCGGTCGAGCGGGGCGAGCCGCTGATCGAGCTCTACGCCGCCGTCGCCCGCCGTGACCTAAAGGGCAACCGGGGCGAGGGCTGGCACGCCGAGCAGGTGCTGACCCGCCCGCAGGCGCTGGAGATGTTCACCCGGGGCGCGGCCTACGCCGCCTTCCAGGAACAGCAGCGCGGCAGCCTGGAGGTGGGCAAGCTGGCCGACCTCAGCGTCTTCGCCACCGACGTCATGTCGGTCCCCGAGCCCGAGATCCTGAAGTCGCGCTGTATCCTGACGGTGGTGGGCGGCGAGATCGTCCACGACGCCCGCCGCCCCCCCGACACGCTCTGAGCTCTACGTCCGGTGCCGGGCGATCTGATCGAGGGTGTCCTGCACCCGCTCGGGCAGGTCGGTGCGCTGGGCCAGGTCGCTGATCGAGATGATGCCCACCAGACGGGCGGCGTCGTCGACGACCAGCACGCGCTGCAGACCCTCCTCTCCCATCCGATCGATCACGTCGTGCAGGTCGTCCTCCGGACGCACCGTCACCGGGTCGAGGGTCATCACCTCGCCCGCCTTCACGTCGGCGGGCGAGGCGGCGTTGGCGTCCACGCGCACCACGATGTCCCGGTCGGTGATCACGCCCAGCACCCGCCGCTCGTCGTCCACGATCGGCACGATGCCGACGTTCTGATCGCGCATCAGCGCCGCCACCTTCACCAGATCGGTCTCGGGCACAGCGGTCGCCACCCGCTCGGTCATCACCTCGCCGGCGCAGGCCGGCTCGTGCATCGGGATCTCGGTGGAGGAGACAACGGTGCCGGCGGGGACGTCAGTCCCCTGGGCCGAGACGTACTCCAGCCGACCTTCGTCCGGGCCGACGGTGCGCGCCTCCCGGAGCTCGTCATCGGGCTCCATTCCCGGCGGGGACTCATTCGAACGCGTGGGCATCGAAACCTCCTTGGCCCGTCCGGCGGACCTTCCGGGTCGACGGGCAAGGTGCGTCCGCTGGCGGCGGCGCGCCCGTCCGGGGCGAAACTCTCAGGGGCAGCCCCGGATCAGCCCGCCGGCAAGGTGACGGTGAAGGTTGCGCCGGTGCCGGGCTGGCTCTGCACGGCGATGGTGCCGCCGTGGGCCTGGACCAGTTGACGGCTGATGTAGAGCCCCAGCCCCAGCCCTCCATAATGATCGGGCGAGACCGCCCGGGCGAAGCGGGAGAAGATCCGGTCCTTGGTGGCCGGATCGACGCCGATGCCGTGGTCGCGCACCGACAGCAGGGCCACCTCGCCGCTGCGCTCGACCCGCACCTCGATCGGTTTGCCGGCGCCGAACTTGGCCGCGTTGGACAGCAGGTTCACGACCACCTGCTCCAGGCGCAGCGGGTCCCAGCGGCCCAGCACCGGGGCGGGGGCCTGCACCGACAGGGCGCAGCCGCTGCGCTCGAGCGCGCTGGCCATGGTCGACACCGCTTCGCGCGCCAGCGCCGACAGGTCCATCTCCGCCGTTTCCAGCCGCAACAGCCCCCGCTCGAGCCGGCTGATGTCCAGCAGATCCGCGATCAGCCGGCGCAGTCGCCGGCACTGACGATCGGACAGCCGCAGCAGCCCGTCCAGGTCGTAGCGGCTGGCGCTGCCGGAGGCCAGGGTGTCCTGCATGCTGCGCAGGCTGAGGGTCAACGCCGCGATGGGGGTGTTCAGCTCGTGCGAGGCCACCGACAGGAACTCGTCGCGCAGCCGCACCGCTTCGCGCGCCTCCTGGTACAGGCGCGCGCTCTCGATGGCCAGCGCCGCCCGGTGGGCCAGCGACTCGGCCAGGGCGTGGTCGTCCCGGTCGTAGCGGCGGTTGGCGTCTCCCGACACGAAGGAGATCGCGCCGAAAATCTGTCCGCCGACGCCGAAGGGCACGGTCATGCCGCTGCGGCAGCCCACCTGCAACAGCATCGCGCGGGCCTCCGGGTCGGGGATCAGCTGGGCCACCCGGTCGTCCGAGACGTCGTTCTCGATGTGCATCTCGCCCGAGCGGACCGCCGCCACGACCGGGGAGTGGGCGCTCTGCCGCATCAGCCGGCCGCGGGCTTCGAGCAGCAGCTTCTCCTTGGCGGGATCCCAGTGGGCGGCGATCACCCGGCGCACGTCTCCGTGCTCGTGCAGGTCGATCGAGCACCAGTCGGCCAAAAAGGGCAGGGCCAGCCGCGCGATCTTGGTGAGGGTGGTCTCGAAGTCGAGCGACTGGGCCAGCAGGGTGCTCGACTCGGCCAGGAAGCGCACGCGCGTCTCGGCGCGCTGCCGCTCCTGCACCTCGCGGGTCAGCTTCTCGAACAGCAGGCTGTTGTCCAGCGAGATGGCGATCTGGGAAGACAGCAGCTGCAGCACGCCGATCCGCTCGGGCACGAAGGCGTGGGTGGCCAGGTGGTTCTCCAGGTACAGCACGCCCACCAGCTTGCCCAGACGGACGATCGGCAGGGCCAGGATCGATCGCGCCCCCCGCGCAGCGACATAGGGATCGGCGGCGAAACCAGGGTGGTGGCCGGCGTCGGTCAGGACCAGCGGCTCGCGCGTCTTGCGCACCTGCTCGATGATCGCCACTGGCAGCTGGTCGGAATCGCCGAGGGCCGTGTGCTGCAGCGAGACCGGCTCGGCCGGGGACCCGATGGCGCGGATGAAGGGGCGATCATCTTCCTCGATCACCAGGGCGCCACGCACCGCCCCCGCGGTGGTCAGGCAGACACGCATCAGGGTGTTCAGCAGCCGGTCGAGCGCCACCTCGCTGGAGATGGTCTCGGCCGCACGCAGCACGCTCATGCGGTCGAGGGCGCTGCCCGCCTCCTCGCCGGTCGAGGCCAGCGGGGCGACGCGGCCGGCGGCATCCAGGCCGGCGACATCGGGGAACTCGGCCTGCAGCGCCTGCACCTTGGCGCGCGCGCCCCAGCGCCGGTACAGCTCCGCCGCCGAGCCGAGCAGCCAGGCGGCCGTGCGCCGACGGCCCAGCCGCCGCTGGAACCGGCCGGCCAGCTCGCTGGCCAGGGCCTCGTCCAGCAGGAACTCGCCGCGCGCCGCCGCGTCGATGGCCTGCTCGTACAGCGTCTCGGCCTCCAGCGCCTGGCCTTCCAGCGCCGCCTTCTCCGCCGCCACCAGCAGCTGCTTGTGGCGGTAGTTCTCGGGGCACAGCGCCGCCCACCCGGCCAGCCGCGCCTCGTGCGCGGCGATGGCCTGCAGCAGGGCGGGGCGTTCCGCCGCCGACGCCGAGGGGTGGTGAGCGGCCAGGGTCAGCGCGCTGAACACGCTGTAGTCCACCAGCTCGACCGAACGGGTGACCATGGCCAGTCGCTCGCCGAAGTACGCGGACAGACTGCGCGCCCGCTCCAGATCCCCCAGCAGGTAGGCCACCGTGAGCCGGACGTGCTCGTGGTCCTGCAGCGGCTGCGCATCTGCCTCGGCGCGCGTGCCCGGCAGATCTTGCAGCCGCTGGATGGCCCAGCGGTAGATGATCAGCCGCTCGAGGTCCATGTGGATCTTCGATTGGCTGGCCAGAGCCATCTCCCGATCGACCTCGCTCAGCAGCCGCGACAGGTCGGCTCCCTGGTGAAACAGGAACATCACCCGCGTGACCGCCGCGCCCACAGCGAACAGCAGATCATCCACCGCCAGGGCCTGCTGGTGCCCCTCCTTGACCAGCTCCAGCGACTCGCGGAACGGATCCAGCC
>JBKPRZ010000683.1:0-3483 GCA_046734815.1 Myxococcota bacterium
GGTGCCGCCGGCGCGGCTCCGGGGCGGGCGCGCAGCACGAAGCTGGCCGCGATGGGCCCCTTGCCCGCCGAGCCGGCCGGGAACGGGAAGATCCGCCGCGGTGGATCCGTGGCCCGGCCGTTCGCCTCCGCGCTGGACAGCAGGTCCCAGCCGGCCACCACGTCGATGGCGATCTCGGTTTCCCCCAGCCGCGGCAGCTCCGGCCCCGCCTCCACCCGCAGACGTCGCTCGCCGTCGGGAAGGTCGAAGGAGGCGCGCAGCTCGACCAGCAGCGGCCGGGGGCCGACCGTCGGATCGCCGTTCAGATCCAGCACGCTGGCGGCAACCAGCGGCACCGCAGCGCCATCCAGGGATAGCCGCACCAGCCGCCCCGGGTCCCGGCCCCAGCTCAGCCGTTCGCGGGACAGCTCGCGCGTGTCGATGCGGCCGTCGTGGTCGAGGTCGATCTGGCGGCGGCGCTCGCCTCCCGGCAGCTGTCCGTACAGCAACGAGACGAGCACGTCGGCCCGGGTCTCGAACACGGTCAGGGCGATGTAGCGGTTGACCAGGGTGGGGACGATCTCGGGGTGAGCCCGGGCGGTCGCGGGCGCGAGCAGCCCCACCAGCGCCAGCAGGATCAGCGCTTTCGTACGGATCTTGACCACGCGCACGACAATACCTACTCTGCCGGGCGCATGCCTACGTCGGTCAAGGCCCACATCGCCGGCACGGTCTGGAAGGTGGAGGTCGCGGTCGGAGACGCCGTGACCGCGGGTCAGACCGTCGTCATCCTCGAATCGATGAAGATGGAGATGCCAGTCGAGTCGCCGTCAGACGGGCGCGTGGCCCGGGTGGTGGTGGCCCCCGGCCAGTCGGTGGAAGAGGGCGCCACCCTGATCGAGCTCGGCTGACCGCCGGGCGATCACCGTTGCTCGGGTCGGGGCAGGTCGCCGGTGGGCGCACGCGGCGGGCTGCCGCCGTCCGGACGCCGACGCTTGCTGGACCCCTTGTCCTCGTCGGGAGAGGGGCGCGGCGGCGGGGGAGCCGGGCTGCCGTATTCCTCCTGCAGCTTGAGGCCCAGCTTGTCGATCAGCGCCGTCTCGAAGTGGCGGGGCAGGTCGGGCAGGCTGGCCACCACCCGGGTGGATTCCCGGCCCTCGCCATCGACGGCGCGCACCAGCTCGAGCGAACCCTTGTAGGTCCGGGTGCCTTCGGCCACCTCGAACAGGACGTAGCCAGAGTCAGGGTCCTTCTCGCGCACGGTGGCGCCCCGGTCGATGCGCAGGAAGCGGATCGCGGTCGGCCACACGTCGGCGGGCGGATAGGGCAACACGGTGCTGGTGCGGGCCAGCGCCGAGCGTCCGGCCAGCAGGCCGACCGCGCCCAGCGCGCCCAGGGTCGCCGCCGCCAGCAGCCGCCGCCGGGTCATCGTCCCTCCGGGCCGGCGGCTTCCAGCTCCCCGGCCGCGCGGTTCGATTCCACCACCGCCTCGCGCAGCGAGTGCGTGCCGGGAGCGAAGGGCAGACAGGCCAGACCCACCAGCGTGTACCAGAGCAGCTGGATCCCGTGCAGCAGGGTGGCGTAGGCCAGCGCGCTCGAGCGCGCCTCCACGGTGTGGGGCAGGTAGGCGCCCAGCGCGGCGACCACCCCGAGGTGGAACTGCCCCACCAGACCGGGCGAGTTGGGCAGTGAGATCAAGACCCCGGTGAACGACATCGCCGCATATGCACCCAGCGGGCTCACCTGCAGCCCCATCCCCTGCGCCAGCAACCACATCCCCAGACCGTTTGTCCCCCAGTAAAACAACGACTGCACCACAAAGGGGAGCAGGTTCCGCGGCTGGTGCAAGACCTGAAAGCCCTGGATGAGCGCGCGCAGCTTGTCGCGCAGCTTGGCGGCCAGGCGTGGCGCCAGCCAGGGCAACAGCGCCAGCGCCAGGCTGATGCGGATGGTGGCCTCGGGCCAGCGGAGAGCCCCGGCCAGGAACAGCAGCGCGGCCACGAACAGCAGCAGCGAGATCCAGGCCGCCGCCGCCAGCTCTGGCGACCAGCTGGCCCCGCGCGAGGCCAGGTAGGTGCCGAAGAAGATGATCGAGATCAGCAGCCCATCTACCACCCGCTCGACCGCCACCGTACCCAGCACCGCGCTCATGCGCGACTGGCCGGTGCGCACCACGAAATACGGGCGCACGAACTCGCCCAGCCGCACCGGCAGCGCCTGGATGGCCATGAAGCCGATGGACGAGATGGTCAGTAGCTGTCGCCAGGGCAGGGTCACGCCGATGGGACGCAGCAGATAGGCCCAGCGCCAGCAGCGCAGCAGGTGGGTGATGGCCAGGATCACCAGGTACACGCCGACCACCGTGCCCGGGACCGACTCCAGCGCGCGGGCGGTGGCGGAAAGGTCGATGCCCCGCAGGACCAGGAACACGCAGACGGCGCCCACCGCGAGGGCGACCAGAAGCTTCAGCAGCAGTTTCACGGAGGCGGCTTCAAGGCAGCTCGCCGGCGAGGATACGGCGCGGGTTCTCGCCCAGCAACCGATCCAGCTCGGCGTTGCCCAGGCGCTTGCGGATCCAGGCCATCCCGGCGCCGATGGGCCGCTGGTCCTCGGGCGTGTGGATGTCGGTGGCGGCGGCGTGGGCCAGCCCCTCCTCGATCAGCCGTCGGGCGGTCTTCATGGCCGGCCGGCCGTGGGCCCCATCGAGCGCGCCCAGGTCCACCAGCAGGGCCGCGCTGCGGGCGATCTCCTCGGCCCGCGACAGATCACCCTGGATGGCGCGGTAGCGTTCGGGGTGGGCCATCACCGGCAGCTTGCCCGACAACCGGATCTCGAACAGGGTCTGCTCGAGCCGCGGCGGCAACATCGCGGGATTGACCTCGAACAGGAAGGCGGGCCCGCGGTCGTAGCTGGGAAGGCCGCCGTCGCGGATGCGGCCGAGGAAGATCTCGTCCCAGAAATTCTCGGCGCCGAGAGCGAACGTTACCGACGGGGCGTTGGCCTTGACCTTCACCTGCAGCTCGGCGAAAACTCGCTGGATCTGTTCGGCCGAAGGTAGAAACATTCCGTGTCGCTGATGCGGCGTAGCATGCACGGTTCCGAAGCCGAGGGCCGTCACTGCGCCGATCATCTCCAGGGCGGTGGGGCTGTCGGGAGCGCCATCGTCCAGCCCCGGTAGAAAGTGCGCGTGCAGATCGACGTATTCCATTCAGCGAGTCCACCTTAACGGAAAAGACAACAGCGGAAACCGGCGTTCGAATCCCCGCACCGTCGAGGTGGGAGGGCTGGTTACCACGGAGGCGTTCCGGCCCTACCGCCCCTTGCTTCGATCGGGGGTGGGCCATATCACTGTCAGGGCGCAAGCCCAGAGGTACCCGTTGATGAAGCGCGATGTCATGCTTCCGAAGTTCAACCTCCCGGGCCAGACCAGCTGGCTGATGAAGGGGCTGTGGATCGCGGGCGGGGTGGTGCTGCTGCAGGTAGGGGTCGTGGCCACCACGCTCC
>JBKPRZ010000684.1:0-6868 GCA_046734815.1 Myxococcota bacterium
GCGGACGCGTGGGCCCGGGCGTGCCGCCGGAGGCGCGGGCCGCCGCCGCCCGCACGGCGGCCTCGGCCTGCTTGGTCTCGATCTGCCGCCGCACGGCCGCCACCACCTCCTCGGTGCGGCCCGCCGCGGTCACCAGCGCCCGGACGGTGGCGACCACCTTCTCCTGACCACGCTCGATCTCGCCCGCCGCCCGCAGCGCTCCCTGCATCTGCAGGTCGTGCATCAGCCGCCGGCGGATCACCTCGTCGCCCTCCAGCGCCTGGGCCAGGGTGCGCCGCTCGCGATCGGACAGCGCCTCGCAGGCGAGGAACCGCGTCCACAGCTCCTCGATCCGCCGCCGTTCGTCGTCCCTCACCGTCTCACCGCCCCCCCTCAGGATTCATTGGGCGCCTCCACCCGACGGCGGACGCAGTCGCGCAGGGCCTCGCGCAGGCGCAGCAAGCTCATGCGCAAGGTCCCCTCGTTCTTGTGCTCCTCCGCCGCCAGCGCGGCGATGGGGCGGCCCTTGAAGTAATGCTCGCGGATGAGCCGGGCGCCCACCGGGGGCAGGCGGCGGATGCAGTGGCGGAGTGCCTCCAGCTCCAGTCCGCGCCGCGCCTCATCGTCCTCTCCCTCCAGGATGGCAAGTTGCGTGCGATCGAGCAGCGCGTCCAGGGCATCGGGCGTGGCCAGTCCGGACTTGAGCCGCTCGCGCAGGTGCTCCAGCGCCCGGTTACGGGCGATGCCCAGCAACCAGGCGCGGAAGGCGGTTCCATCGCGCAACGTCGCCAGCCGGTCGAACGCGCGCAAGAAGACATCCTGTACCAGGTCATCGACCACGTCCGGGTCGCGGAGGTGGCTGGCCAGGAACACCCGGACGCTGGGGTGGTGCGCCCGCACGAGCTCCGCGAAGGCGTCCACCTCGCCGCGACGGGCGCGTTCGAGTTGTGACGCCTCCGGGGGCTCGGAACGGGGCCGATCCATGACCCAGGATCAGTGACACACCAGTCGCTCCGTTACCCACCTCTTGTTTGGGCGTGCGGGGACTTTTATTGCTTTTTTTGCTTACGCTTTGCGCAGGCCCGGCCACGTGTCGCCGAACGGCGAGTTCGCGACGCCGCAAGCCTGAACGATGTCGGTCATGACGCCGTTGAGCGGCTTGCCCGTGCTGGGCGCGCACTGACCGGTGTTGAAGTAGCCACCGCAGCTGCCGGCCAGGATCCACGGGATCTTGTTCTCCTCGTGGTTCGAGCCGTCCTGCATGTGGTTACCGAACAGGATGACGCTGTTGTCGAGCAGCGTACCCTCCGCTTCCTGCACCCCCTTCATGTCGGTCATGAAGTCGGCCAGCTGCTGCATCATCCAGCGGTCGACGATCCGCTTGTGATCGACGCCGTTCAACATCGGGTTGTGCCCGACGTCGTGGTAGTTGCGGAACGCCGTCTTGTAGCCGGTGCCCTTCTCGGGGATGCCGGGCACGAAGGCGAAGTTGATGTTGTTGCCCGACGAGTCGCTCAGCTGGATCGTCGCCACGTTGGTGACCCCGCACTTGAGCGACTGGATCACCAGGGCCATGTGCGCCTTGAGGATGTTCGGGTACTGCAACCCGTCCTTGAGGTCGATCATCTTGCCCGGCGACCCGCCACAGGCGGAGTTCGCGCCGGCCGACTGCAGCTGGCGCTCGAGGTCGCGCACCGAATTGAAGTGCGCGTCGATCGAAGTGCGATCCTCGCCGCCCAGACGCGCCTTGAACGCGTCCAGGTTCTTGCCGACGTAGTCGAGGATGCTCTTGCGCTGGGTCATCAGCTTCTTGATGGCCGGGTCCTCGGCGCCGCCGTTGGCGCCACCGCCGACCGGCGCTCCGCCGAAGATCTCCATGTACGTGGCGTAGGGGTCGCCGATCGGGTTGATCGGCTGGCCCTTGCCCAGCCAGAAGCAGCGGCTGGAGCCCGGCGCCGAGCTGGACTGGGGCGCCCGGTCCAGCTGCACGTGCAGCGGCAAGGTGACCCGGCCGCCCTCGGCCATCGGCAGGCCGGCGCCCACCACCTGATCGACGGTCTTGCTCTTGGGCTCCTTGTAGCTGCCCTTGACGCCCGGCTCGAGGCCCCAGTAGATGCTGCCGTACGAGCCGTGCCCGCCGCCGCCGCCCGTCCCGGTGAAGCCCGGGTTGGACAGGTCGGGCAGGATGATGACGTCCTTCTTGTGCGGCTCGAGCGGAGCGGTGGAGAAGGGCAAGGTCTGACTGGCCAGCGGCCCGGTGGCCGGGGCCCAGTCCTTCATCCGGTAGCCTTCCGACGTCGCAAACAGGACGAAGCGCCGCTTGCCCGGGGCGGCCGCCCGCGCCGGTCGGGCGCGCAGCAGCGGCAAGCAGGCCGTGCCGACGCCCAGACCCTTGAGCACGTCACGGCGGGCGACTGACCAGTCCGTCATCTTCTTCATTGCAGCACCTCATCGGGGGACGGCAGACGGTGAGAGAAGGTCCGGGTCCTGGTGAACGCGACCAGCAGCTCACGCAGGTCGTAGCCGGACAGCTTGAACGCCTCCCGCACCACCTTCATCGACGGTTCCTCGGAATCGAGCTCCTGGCGGCGGAGCGCGTAGCGCCACCACTGCGTCACCTGGCAGTCGCGCGCCTCCTGGCTCTTGGCCAGCTGGGGCATCAGCTCGACCGCGTTCTTGAATACCAGCGGCCCCGAGCCCAGCGGGAACATGCCAGCCGAGTCGACCTGCTTGCCTTCCTCGGTGGTGCGGTAGCGGCCGATGGTGTCGTAGTTCTCGAAGGCGAAGCCCAGCGGATCGATCAGCTTGTGGCAGGTGGCGCAAGCCGCCTCGCTGTGCACGCTGATGCGCTCGCGCGTGGTCTGGCCCGGCTTGGGCTCGGGCAGCGGCGGCACCATGATGTTGGCGGGCACCTCCAGCTGCTGGCAGAGCAAGCGGCCCAGGACCGCGTCACCGCGCTTGATCGGGTGCGAGTCCACCGCGTCGGCCTTCACGGTGAGGAAGGTCGCCTGGGTGAACAGACCGGAGCGCTGGGCGGCGTCGTACGTCACCGCCTGGAAGTCCGGCGTGGTGACGTTCTTGACCCCGTAGATCTTGGCCAGCGGCGCGTTCACGAACGACGCGTTCGAGGTCAGCAGGGTCTCGAGCTTGCCGTCGGCCTTGGCGCCCTGGAAGATGCTGCCCACGAACTCGCGGGTCTCCTTGAGCATCGCCTGGGCCACCTCGGGCGAGTAGTCGGTGACCGACGGGTCCTTCGGCATGTCGGCCAGGCCGGCCATGTTCAGCCAGTTCAGGTGGAAGTCGGCCAGCGCGTCCTTGGCCTTCGGGTCGTTCAGCAGCCGGCGCGCCTCGGCGGCGATCTGATCGGCGTTGCCCAGCTTGCCCCCGTCGGCGGCGGCGAACAGCTTGTCGTCGGGCATCGACGCCCAAAATAGATAAGACAGGCGGGAGGCGACCTCCTGCTGGTTGAAGCGCACCAGCGCGCCGTCCTTGATCGCTTTTTCGGGCCCGAGCTCCCAGTGGTAGAGGAAATACGGCGACTGCAACATCGCCGCGATCACGTTGGCGATCGCCTGCGGGAAGCCGGCGCCGATGTCGTCCTGGCGCTGGGCCCGGTACAGGGTGCGCAGGTCCTCGAGCTCGTTCTGCTGCAGCGGCCGGCGGTACGCGCGGCGGCCGAAGCCGGCGATGAACTTGTCGGCACAGGCGTCCTGCTCGGCCTGGGCGGTGGGCAGCGGGTTACAGGGCAGCAGGCCCGGGTTCTTCTGCACCGCCAGGGTCGCCACATCCTCGGCGGCCAGCATCAGCACGCGCGCATCCGGAGCCGCGGTGACGGCGCCGCCGCGCAGGTAGCCGGAGGAGGCGGATTCCTGGTCGGCGCTGAACGCCTGCAGCCGCATCGCGGGCAACGACGCCAGCCCCAGCAGATCGCGGACCGTGTTCTCGTATTCGAAGCGGGTCAGCCGCCGCAGCGGCGCGACACCGGGCATGGTATCCGCGTCGGAGGGCAAGGCCCCCGGCGCAACCGGGTTACCCGGGTTCGAGGGATTGGATGGGTTCGGGCGGCCGGTGGTGGGATTGCCCGGATCGCCCGGGGTCCCCTCGGCGCCCTCACCAATACTGCCGGTACAGCCGAGGGCCAGCACGGCCACCCCGACACAACCGACGTACGAAAGCGGTCGCAGCATAGACATCCTCCCGCGGCGCCGGGTTTCGAGCGGGGCGCAGCGTCGTTTCTTAATTAGTGAGAAAGGAGTCGCAGCGTCACACCCACATCTCGTAAGTGTGTGAACCGCATGACCTTCCAGGCTGGCTTAGCTCCACGCGTCAGTGACGGGTCTGTAAAAGCGTCACTGCATGAGGAGACATGTCCAGGCCCGCGCTCGCGACTTCCCGCCGTCCGGCCGACGGCGCGCTCGCGACCCGCGCGATCCGGCAGCCCGACCAGGACCAGCAGGCGCTGCTGTCGATCTGGCGCCGGTTCCGCCCGCTGGTGCGCTGGACCTTGATGAAGATGCTGGGCCCGGACGAGGAGGTGCGCGACCTCAGTCAGGAGGCATTCCTCCAGCTTCACCGCAGCATGGGCAGCCTGCGCAGCCCCGACTCGATCGGCGCCTTCGTCACCGGCATCGCCATCCGGATCGCGCTCGGCGAGATCCGCCGACGGCGGGTGCGCGGCGGCCAGATGCTGGTTCCCGGACAGGGGCCGCTTCCGCCGGCCAGCCGCCACCCCGACCCCGAATCGCGCCAGGCGATCGAGCGGCTGCTCGCGCTGGTGAGCCGGCTGCGCGACGAGGACCGCGAGGTCTTCGTCCTGCACCAGATCGAGGGCCTGGAGCAGAAGGACATCTGCGCGGCGACGGGCATGTCGGTCAGCACCGTCCGCCGCCGCCTGCACCGGGCGCAGCGCCGGGTGAGCATCCTCATGCGCGCCGACCCGTCGCTGGCGGAATACGCGCCCCGCCTGTGCACCCGATCGCTCCGCCGCTCCGGCCGGGCCTGACGGCAGGCCCCTTCCTTTATATAGGGGAGGGATGGCGAACGCAGGCTCCGGAACCACCGGCGGGACATGGCGGCCGGTGCTGGGGGCGGACTCGGTCTGGCGGGCGGAGAGCGTGGTCAGCGGCGTGCCGCTGCGGTCGGTGGCGGTGCGCCTGCGCGATGGCCAGCTGGCGGTGTACAGCCCGATCCGCGGGCTGCCGCGCGCGGCGCACGCCCAGCTGGCCGCGCTCGGCCGGCCCGCGCTGCTGGTGGCGCCCAACCACTTCCACAACCTGGGCCTGCCCGAATACGCGTCGGCCCATGCCGGTGCAGCCATCGTGTCGTCGGCGACGGCGGCGCCGCGGCTGCGCCGCCGGTGCGGCCACCCGGTCGGAGACGAGTCAGCGCTGCGCGCGCGCCTGCCCGCCGATGCCGCGGTGCTGGTGCCGCCGGCCACCCGCGCGGGCGAGATGTGGCTGTCGCTGCTGACGCCGGCGGGACGCGCCTGGGTGGTGGGCGACGGCTTCTTCAACATTGCCCGCACCCCGCGCACGCCGATGGGGTTGCTGCTGTCGGCCCTGGGCATCAGCCCCGGCCTGCGCATCGGCAGCAGCTACCGCTGGTTGATCCGCGATCGCGCCGCCTACCGCACCTGGCTGCTCGACCAGCTGTCCCGCGAGGCCCCCACCGTCCTCATCCCCTGCCACGGCGAGATCCTCTCGGACTCCGCCCTGCCCGCGCGGCTGCGCCAGCTGGTCGAGTCGCGCCTCTAGCGCGTGGGGCGGAAGACGATCGGGCGCTTGCGGGGCAGGCCCTCGCTCTCGAGGATGGCGTTGCGCACGGCCAGCTCGTCGCCGTCCATCTCACCGAAGTCGACGCCGCGGGTGAGGCGTTCCCAGCTGCGTTTGGCCTGGCGCACGTAGGGAATCTCCTGGGCCTGGTAGGGAGACAGGTTGGGGACGGCGGTGAAGAGATCGCGCAGGTCGGTGGCGGCGGCGTCGTAGAGGTTCAGCGGCGGCAGCCCGAAGATCAGGTCGATGGTCTTGAACACGCTGGCCAGGCTGATGTGCGTCTTGCTGACGTATTCGCGCTTGACCCAGGGGCCGATGGCCAGAAACAGGCTGCGGTAGCCGTCGACGTGGTCCAGGCCGCTCTGGGTGTCGTCCTCGGTGACGAAGATGACGGTGTCCTTCCAGCACGGGCTTTTCGAGATCAGATCGACGGTCAGGCCCAGGGCGGCGTCGTTGTCCTGGACGAAGCGGCGGAAGTCCCAGGGCGGACCGGCCGGGCCGTTGATGTCGTTGGCGCCGCCGCCGTGGTCGTTGGGGTACAGCAGGTAGGTGAAGGCGGGCAGCTGGCACTCGCCGTCCTTGACGTATTCGTTCTCGAAGACCTGGGCGAACCGGCCGAAGCGGTTGAAGCGGTCGGGGTTCTCGGGCAAGGGCGAGTCGGGGATGGTGGTGTTGTACTGCGGGAACAGATGATCGCTGTTGTCGCGCAGGACCTTCTCCATCGGCACGTTGACGTGGTGGCGGATGCCGGTGGGCTCGGTGCCGGCGTCCTCGTCGACGATGGCGAACTCGTAGCCCTCGCCGAAGTTGATGATGCTCTTGCCGTGCCGGTGCAGGTGCATGAACAGCCCGCCGTGTTGCGGGTAATCGTCGGGCTCGGCCGAGCTGTTGGCGTCGGTGAAGCCCAGGCGCCCGAACCAGCTCTCGATGGTCTCCAGGTTGTCACCGGCGTCGCGGCGGCGGCCGCCGTAAGAGGCCGGCCAGTGGGTCTCCTCGAACTCGGTGGTGGGGGTGTTGACCAGCCAGCGATGGCCGTCGGAGGAGACGGTCGGTTCGAGGTAGAAGTTGTCGGAGAAGGCGAACTGCAGGGCCAGCTCGTGGTGGTTGGGGCTGGCGTC
>JBKPRZ010000685.1:0-15599 GCA_046734815.1 Myxococcota bacterium
GGCCGGAGAAGCGCGTGGTCGCTCGATCGGGCGCGGTCCGGCGAGCCAAGCCGGTGCGGCCGAAGCCGTCGGCGGCGCGCAGGCGGTGGGCCGACGAGGGCACCCCCGCTCTGGGCGCCCGCAACAAGCCGGCGCTGGACCGCGAGAATCCCTACGGAGCGGTGCCCGCCTCCAGCGCGCCCGCGCGCCCGCGCACCATCGATCGCGACGCGCCCTGGGCGACGCCGCCGAAGAAGTGAGCCGGGCTCAGGCGTAGCGGGCCAGGGTCAGCCCCTCGAGATCGATGGCCGGCGGCCGGCCGGCGATCAGGTCGGCGACGATCTGGGCGGACCCGCAGGCCATCGCCCAGCCGCTGGAACCGTGGCCCAGGTTCAGGAACAGGTTGCGCCAGGGGCCGGCACCCAGCAGCGGCGGTCCGTCGGGCAACATCGGGCGGGCGCCGACCCAGCTGGCGGCCCGCGGATAGTCGCCGGCCTCGGGGAACCAGTGGCGCGCGATCCGGATCAGGCTGCGCGTGAGCGCCGGGCGGGCGGTCAGGGCGCGACCGCCGATCTCGGCGGTGCCGGCCACCCGCAGCCGATCACCCATCCGGGTGATGGCCACCTTGTAGGCCTCGTCCATGATCGCCACCGCCGGGGCGCGGTCGGGACGCAGCAGCGGCACGGTGACCGAGTACCCCTTCACCGGATACAGCGGCAGCGACAGCCCCAGCGGTCGCAGCAGGCGCGCGCTGTCCACCCCGGCGGCGACCACCACCACGTCCGGCGCCTGCGGTCCGGCGGCGGTGTGCACGGTGATGCGGTCGCCGGCGCAGGCCAGCGCCGTCACCGCGGTCCCGAAGCGGAAGCGTACCCCGTCGGCGGCGCAGATCTGCTGCAAGCGGGCGGTGAAGGCCGCGCAGTCGCCGGCCTCGTCCTCCGGCATGAACAGGCCGCCGGCCAGCGGGGCGTCCGGGCGCAGGGCCGGCTCCAGGGCGCGGCAGCGCTCGGGCGTCAGCAGCTGGTGCGGGAAAGGTCCCTCGGCCAGCAGCGCCCGCGCCGGCGCCGCCCGCTCGAGCTCGCGCTGGTCGCGATACAGCTGCAGGCACCCGCGGCTCTGGTGGTCGTCGATGCCCAGGCGGGCGCGCACCTCGTGCAGCAGCGACCGGCTGTACAGGGCCAGGCGCTGCATGCGCGCCTTGTTGCGGCGGAAGCGATCCAGCCGGCACTCGCGCACGGCGCGGGCCAGCCAGCGCCACTGCTGCAGGTCCAGCCGCGGGCGGATGCGCACGGGCGCGTCAGCGGACAGTAGATAGGACAGCACCTTGGCCGGCATGCCCGGCTGGGCCCAGGGCGTGACGTAGGCGGGCGCGATCAGCCCGGCGTTGGCGGCGCTGGTCTCCTGGGCGGCGGCGCCGTGGCGCTCGAACACCGTGACCCGCAGACCCTCGCGCTGCAGGCAGTGGGCGGTGGTCACGCCGATGACCCCGGCGCCGATGACCGCGGCCTCCATGCGCTCAACCCATCAGCAGCCGCGGCAGACCGGTGACCAGCGCGGGGCACAACGTGATGAGGGCGATGCACACCACCAGCAGGCCGAAGAAGGGCAGGGCGGCGCGGGCGATGACGTGGCTGTCCTTGCCGGTCATGTTCTGCAGCACGAACAGGTTGAACCCCACCGGCGGCGTCACCTCGGCGATCTCGACCAGCAGCACCAGGAAGATCCCGAACCAGATCAGGTCGAAGCCCGCCTTCTGCACCATCGGCAGCACCACCGCCGAGGTCAACACGATCATCGAGATCCCATCCAGCGCGGTGCCCAGCACGATGAAGAACACCGTCAGCACCGCGATCAGCGCGAACGGGTGCAGCCCCAGCGCGTCCACCCGCTCGGCCAGGTGCCGGGGGATGCCGGTGAAGGCCATGGTCCGGGTCAGGCAGGACGCTCCACCAAGGATGAACAGGATCATGCAGGACAGGCGGGTGGCCGCCATCAGGCTGCTGCGGAACGAGGCCCAGGTCAGGCAGCGGCTGACGGCGGCGATCACCAGCGACCCCAGCACGCCGAACGCCGCACATTCGGTGGCGGTGGCCCAGCCCGCCACCATCACCCAGACGATCAGCCCGATCAGCGCCGCCACCGGCAGCAGCGCGCGCGACCGGTGCAGCTTCTCGCGCAACGACACCGGCGGCCCCGCCGGCGGCACCCGGTCGGGGTGCCGCAAGGACCACCAGCCGATGTACGCCGAGAACAGCAACATCAACACCGCCCCCGGCACGATCCCGGCCAGGAAGATGCGCAGGATGGAGGCGTCGGCCGCCACCGCGTAGACCATCATCGTGATCGAGGGCGGGATCAGGATCCCCAGGGTGCCGGCGGTGGCCAGCGACCCCAGCGCCAGCTTCTCGTCGTAGCCCCGCCGCAGCAGCTCGGGCAGCGCCACCTTGCTGATGGTCGCGCAGGTCGCCGCCGACGAGCCCGACACCGACCCGAAGATCCCGCAGCCCAGCACCGTCACGTGCATCAACCGCCCCGGCACCCGCCGCAGCCAGGGCGTCAGCCCCTCGAACATCTGCTGCGACAGCCGGGTGCGGAACAGGATCTCCCCCATCCAGATGAACAGCGGCAGGGCGGCCAGCTCCCAGGAATCACCCGCCCCCCAGAAGGAGGACACCAGGTTCTTGCCCGGCACCGTGGCCACGAACAGCGCCTGCCCCACCCAGCCGACGATGGCCAGCGCCATCGCGATCCACACCCCCGCCCCCAGCAGCACGAACAGCAGCGCCAGCAGCAGCGCCGCCTGGACCATCAGGTTGCCGGTCATGGTGCCGGTCACGGCGCCTCGCCGATCTCACCGCGCTGGCGCCGTTCCTCCGCCGCGCGCGCGTACGAAGGCACCCCGCCCCGCAGCGCCACCGCCAGGTCCTCGATCACCGCCAGCAGCAGCAGCAGCGCGCCCAGCGCCAGCGCCGACTGAGGGATCCACAGCGGCACCGCCAGCTGGCCGGTGGGCATGTCGTGGATCCGCCAGCTCTCGTGCGTGTAGGCCACCGCCCAGGCCGCCAGGTATCCGACGAAGGCGGCCGCCACCGCCAGCGCCGCCACCTCCAGCCATCGGCGCGCCCGCGGCGGCAAACGTTCGGTCAGCAGCCCCACGCGCACGAAATCGCCCTGGCGGTAGCTGTGGGCCAGGGCCAGCGCGCCCGCCCCGGCGGTCAACCAGCCCACCAGGTCGGTGATGCCGCCGATCGGCACGCCCGCCCGGCGCAGCAGCGACTGCGCGATCATCGCCACGAAGATCGCCAGCACGCAGGCCGCCGCCAGCCCGGCCGCCGCCGCGCAGGCCGCGTCGATCGCCCGGCGCAGCGCCCTCATGGCGTCGTCCCGCGGTAGGTGGTCAGGATGGCCTGCCCGGTCGGGCCCGCCTTCTGCAGCCACTCGGCGGCCATGCGCTCGCCCACCTGCCGCAGCCCGGCCTGCAGCTGCGCCGAGGGCGCCTGCACCTTCATCCCCTTGTCGGCCAGCGCCTTCTTGTACCAGTCGTTGCGCGCCTCCGACAGCTTCCACCCGCGCGTCTCGGCCGCCCGCGCCGCCGCCAGCAGCCCCGCGCGCACCTCGGGCGCCAGCGCGTCCAGCGCGCGCCGCCCGACGATGACCGCGTTCTTGGGCAGCGAGGCCTCGGTGTCGTACCAGTAGCGCAGGTGCTCGTAGGTCTTGCTGTCGTATCCCGACGACCCCGACGACAGATACGAGTCGACCACCCCGGTGGCGAGCGCCTGCGACAGCTCCGCCGCCTGCACCGTCACCGGCAGGGCGCCCACCAGCCGGGCCATGCGCGCCGTCGCCGGGCTGTAGGCGCGCCACTTGAGCCCGCGCAGATCGGCCAGGCGCTCGATCGGCCGCCTGGTGTAGATGCCCTGCGGCGGCCACGGCACCGTGTACAGCAGCGCCATCCCCTCGGCTGCCAGCTGCGCCTCCAGGCCCGGGCGCGAGGCCTGGTACAGGCGGAACGCCTGCGCGTAGCCGCTGGCCAAAAACGGGATTCCATCCAGACCGTACAGCGGATGGCCGTTCTCGAAGTTGACCAGCAGCACCTCGCCCGCGGCGACCTGCCCGCCCTGCACCGCCCGCTTGATCTCCGGCGCCTTGAACAGCGACGCGCCCGGATGGACGGTGATGATCAGCCGGCCATCCGTGGCCCGCGCCACGTCGGCCGCGAACTGGACCAGGTTCTGGGTGTGAAAGCTGCTTGCCGGATACGCCGACGGCAGGTCCCAGCGGGTCTGCGCGTGCGCCGCACCGGCAGCCAGGGCCGCGAGAAACAGGACGATTTTCAGGGCGCTGACAACGCGACGCACCAAAAAGCAGTCTACATCAACATTGCGTGCGACAACCGCCATCCGCGTCCGTCATTTCTTCGGGCCACATGCAGAGGGGGAACATGACGACCGATCGGGATTCGCTGACCACGGAGATTCGCTCGGTGCTGATCGTCGACCAGGACGAATCGTTCCTGGCCAGCCTGGGGACCTCTTTTCGCGGGCGTGGCCTGGACGTCTGGATCGAGTCGACCCTGTCCGCCGCCATGGGCGTGGTGCGCACCATGCTGCCGGATCTGATCGTGTTCGACCTGCCGGTCGCCGATCGCGCGGTGCTCGACGCCATCCCCGAGCTCCGGCGCGCCAACCCGCGCTGCCTGATCGCCGTCGTCACCCTCAGCCCGTCGATCGCCACCGCGACCGAGGCCACCCGCCGCGGCGTCAACGCCTACCTGACCAAGCCGGTGTCCGCCTCGTTGATCCTCAGCGCCCTCCGCGAGACCCAGCCGATCGACGTGGGCGCCACCGCCGACCTGACCTGGGACAGCCTGGACCGCACCATCTGGGAGTACCTGAACCAGGTGTTCGTGGCCTCGGGCTCCATGTCGGAAGCGGCCCGGCGGCTGCGGCTGGACCGGCGTTCGCTGCGCCGGATGCTGGCCAAGGCCCCCCCGGCCCGCTGAACCGCGGAGATCTCGCCATGGCCACCGCACCATCCGAGCAGCACGTCCTGATCCTCGACGAGGACGACACCTCCGCCGACCGGTCCGCGCGCACCTTCGCCGCCGCCGGCTGGACGGTGGCGGTGGCGGCCGACCTGCCCGCCGCGCGCGAGTCGCTGCGCCAGCGCCCGGCCGCGCTGGTGGTCACCGAGCTGCGGGTCAAGGGCCGCTGGGCCTACGATCTGGTCGAGGAGCTGCGCGAGGCCAGCCCCGGCGCGCGCATCTGGATCCTGACCGACTACCCGTCGGTCGCGACCGCCGTGCGGGCGGTGCGCACGGGATTCGACGCTTACGTGGCCAAACCGATCCAGCCCAAGGAGATCCCCCACTTCCTCCAAGAAGGCATTGCCGCCCAACGCTGGACCCGGGAAGCGGGCGGCCTCGGCAACCCCGCCAACGACGCCGCCTGGCCCAGTCTCGATCGCACCATCTGGGAATTCATAAATCAGGTGTTCGCCGTTTCCGGAACGCTGTCCGAGGCCGCCCGCCGGCTGCGTCTCGACCGCCGCTCGCTGCGCCGGATGCTGGCCAAGTACCCGCCCGCCGCCTGAGGCCCGCTCAGCCCAGCTGCGGCTGGGCGTTCAGCAGGGCGGCGTCCAGGTCTTCCAGGCAGGCAAAGCGCGCGCCCGCCTCGAGCTCGAGGCAGCGGCCGATGATGGCGTCCCACTGCGGGTGCAGGTCGGGCGCGTACAGCGAGGGCGCGGGCGAGCGCTGGCGCAGCCGCTGCAGCGGCGGCACGTTCACGAAGGGGCGGCGCCCGGCCACCACCTCGAAGGCCAGGACGCCGAAGGCGAAGATGTCCACCGCCGGGCCGAAGGTGCGCCCCTCCAGCTGCTCGGGCGCCATGGTGTCGATGGTCCCGGCGAACACGCGCGCCAGCGGCCAGGTCGAGACCACGCTGCCGTCGACGGCCCGGGCCAGGCCGAAGTCCATCACCACCACCCGCTCGCGCACGCGCGGGTCGGGCACCAGGAACACGTTTTCGCTCTTGAGGTCGCGGTGGACGATGCCGTTGGCGTGGATGGCCTGCAGCCCGGCGATCACCTGGCGCAGCAGCGGCACCGCTTCCCGCCCGGGCAGCCGCCCGCGCCGGGCGAGCCGCTGGGCCAGCGTCTCGCCGATCAGAAACTCCATCGTCAGAAAGGGGATAGACTCGGGCAGCCCGTCGGCACGGCTGCACACCTGGACCCCGAACTCGAGGATGCGGCAGATGTTCGGGTGGGTCACCCGGCGGGCCAGGCGGGCCTCGGCCTTGAAGCGCACCGCCGCGCGCGGGTCGTCCAGCGCGGTCGAGGCCAGGGTCTTCAGCGCCACCTTCTCTTCCAGCAGCAGGTCCTCGGCCAGGTACACCTCGCCCATGCCGCCGCGGGCGAGGAACCGCAGGATGTGGTAGCGGTCGACCAGCAGCTGGCCGTCGGCGAACGTGCGCATGCCGGCGCTGGGCGTGCTGGGCGGGGTGGGGCTGCCGCCCTGGGCCGCGCGCGAGGCCTCGGCGATCAGGCGGCGGCAGGTCTCGCAGCCGTCGAGGTGCCCGAGGATCCGTTCGGGGTCCTGGTGCCGGGGCGCGCGACCCACGACGTAGGCAAACAGTTCCTCCTCGCTGGGGCAGGCACGTACACTGGGAGGGATGGGCGGTGGCAACGCGACATGAGAATACTCCCGGAGGCCGACGCGTGGGCGCAGCTGCTGGAGCAGGCCTTTGCCGCCGGCCGCGCCGCCTGGCCATCCGTCGCCTTGCCGCAGCCCGCCTTCGCCGAGCACCTGTCGCGCCTGGCGGTCGAGCCCGATGACCTGCGCACGCGCGGCGCCGACCTGTACCTGGCCGCCAGCTGTCTGGTCGGCGATCCCGCCGCGCTGCTGGCCTTCGAGCACAGCTTTCTCGAGCCGGTGCCGCGCCTGCTGACGCGCCTGCAGCTGCGGCCCCACCACCACGACGAGCTGAGGCAGCAGCTGCGCATCAAGCTGCTGGTAGGACCGCCGCCGCTGATCGCCGACTACCGCGGCATGGGGCCGCTGGGCGCCTGGGTGCGCATCTGCGCCTTCCGGCTGGCGCTGGATCTGAAGCTCGGCTCGGAGCACAAGCAGGGCGACAGCGAGGCGCTGGAGGCGATGATCGTCCCCGAGGTGGGGCGCGAGGTGACGATCGACGCTGGCACCCACCGCGAGGCTTTCGACAGCGCCCTGCGGGACGCGCTGGCCACCCTGACCCCGCGGGACAAGACCTTGCTGCGCCTGCATTTTCTCGACGGGATGAACATCGACGCGCTGGGGGTGCTGTTTCGCGTGCACCGGGCCACGGTGGCGCGCTGGCTGGTCAGCATCCGCGGCCAGGTGCTCGAACGCGTGCGCCAGCGTCTCTCGATGGATCTGGGCGCCAGCGCCTCGGAGGCGCGCAGCCTGATCCGCGTTTTTCGTTCTGACGTGCAGCTGAGCATCCGCCGCATGCTCGACGACCCGCGCGAAGACTGAAACAACGGGGCGCCCCGAGTTCCTAAAGTTCGTCGGGGGCCCCGACGATGGCACGGGAAGGAGAAGGAGCCGCGGCTTGACCGAGGCAGCACAGGCGCCCGCAGGACGACCGCGAGTCATTGCGGTTGGCGGAGGGCGAGGCGGCGTCGGCAAGAGCACCGTGGCCGCGCAGCTGGCCTGGGCCGCCGCGCAGCTGGGCCGCCAGGTGCTGCTGATCGACGCCGACGTCGCCTCCGCCAGCCAGCACCTCATCCTGGGCGCGGGCATCCCGACCGTCGGGCTGTCGGCGCTGATCGGGCGCGAGGACCAGTCGGCAAGCGCGCTGTCGGCCACGCGCCATCCCAACTTGCGCCTGGTGGCGGGCGGGCGCCAGCAGGTGCGCCCCGAATCGGTGGGGCCGGCCGCGCGGCTGCGCCTTTACGAACGGGCGCGGGCGCTGGACGCCGAGCTGGTGGTGATCGACGTGGGCGCGGGCCTGGGTTACGACGCCGCCGGTCTGCTGGAGCTGGGCGATCAGCGGATCGTGGTCGCCACCGCCCAGCCGGCCTCGGTCAACGAGGCCTTCGCCCTGATGAAGACCCTGGTCAGCCGGACCGTGCGTCGGCACCTGGCCCGGGCCAACCAGCTGGGGCTGATGGAGCCCGCGGTGCGCACGCCCGAGGGCGAGCCGGTGTCCGAGGTGCTCCGCCGCGTGCACGCGGTGGATCCCGATCTGGCCATCCACGCCACCGCCAGCCTGGATCACTTCGGCGCCTTCCTGTTCGGCAACCAGATGCAGGACTTCGGTCAGCTGGGCATCTGGCAGTCGGCGGTGAAGACCGCCCTGGATTACCTGTCGCTCCCGGTGACCCTGCTGGGCTGGCTGCGCTCGGGCTGCCGGCTGCCCGAGATTGCCACCATCACCGATCCGATGACGATGGCCGACAGCGACGAGGCGCGCCTGTTCCGCCAGGCGGTGGGTGAGCTGCTGGATCGCCCGCCCGCGCTCAGCGAGCTGCTGCACGACGAGCTGGTGGCCGCCGTCCCGCCTCCGCCGCCGCCCCTGCCGCCGGAGGTGCTGGCCCAGGCCGCCGCCGCCCAGCGCGGGGTGCCCGCGCCGATCCCCGATCTGCCCCGCAAGAAGGCCTTCGTCTACGTCCGCCCGCCCCGGCGCAAGCGCGAGACCAGCCGCCCGCTGGACGCCGACGGGCAGAAGCGCCGCCGGACCTTGCCCCTGCCCGGCATGCCCCCGCAGCGCCAGAAGAACTGAACGCGCGCGTTCAGCGGCGGTCGTAGGCGCAGCGAAACCCCACCCCGGCCAGCCGCTCGTCCGGGTGCAGCCCCAGCCGCCGCGTGACCCGCAGGTCCGACGGCGGCGAGCGGTAGCCGCCCCCGCGGATGGTGCGCTCGCTGCCCGAGGCGGGGCCGCGCGGATCGTAGCGGGCGGTGGCCTGCGGCGGCTCGCGCGAGAACCAGGTGCTGGTCCACTCCCAGACGTTGCCGCCCAGGTCCAGCACGCCGAAGCTGCTGGCCCCCGCCGGAAAGGACCCGACCGGCGCCCGCCCGGCGTACCCGTCCGCGGCGTCCACCGTGTCCAGGCTGGCCTGGCCGGTCGACGGCGCCAGCCGCTCGGCGCGGCCGTGGTTGGCCCGGCGGTCCAGCCAGTCGTTGCCCCAGGGCCACATCCGGTCGCTGGGGCCGCGGGCCGCCTTCTCCCATTCGGCCTCGGTGGGCAGCCGGCCGCCGCGCCACCGGCAGAAGGCCTGCGCTTCGGCAAACGAGACCTTCTCGATCGGCAGGTTGCTGTCGCCGAACGGGCCCACCTCGGTGGTAGCCCGGCAGCCGCCCGCCCGCACGCATCCCGCGTAGGCCGCCTCGGCCACCTCGGTGCGGTCGATGGCGAAGGCGGGCAGGTACACCTGGGCCAGCGGCGATTCGGTCTCGAACCGCGCCCCGCAGCGGGGCGAAAGCTCCAGCACCAGCGCGCCCCCGCCGCGCAGCTCGTCCGCGCACAGCGCGCGCGCGTGTTTGACGTCGTCGGCGCTGGCGCCCATGGTGAACCGCCCGGCCGGGATGGTGACGGTCGGCGGCGGGACCGCCACCAGGGTGACGGTGCGTCCGGCGGGCACCGTCGTGCCCGCGTCGATCAGCAACGTGCCGAAAAAGAACGATAAGAACGTCGGCAGCACCGGCAGCAACCCCATAACGCTTCGCGCGCCCCGCGTCGGGGCGCTCATCATCTTTCCCCACCTGGCCTCTTATCGTAAAGTACCGCGCATGCTGCAGCATCCTTGCCCGGCCCCAACTGTGCGAGGACGTCCTAGAGGAGCTCGCGCCTCGCGTTCCAAGCGTTTCTTGCGGTGGCTGGCCATGGGGGTTACGACGCCCGCGCTGGTGTTCTTGCTCTGGGCGTGCAACTCGCACCCGCTCCAGCTGCCCTCGCCCGATCCCACTGGCGAGCTGGCCCAGTACCGGGAAATAAATCCGATCCGGAACGTCGACATCGTCTTCGTGGTCGACAATTCCGGCTCGATGATGGAGGAGCAGGCGAACCTCGCCCGCAACTTCCCGCTGTTCATGGACGAGCTGGCCGGGCTGCAGGGCGCCGACTTCCAGATCGCGTCGGTCACCAGTGACCTCGGCGCCGGCGCGGGCAGCCCCAACCAGGGTTGCAACGTGCCCGGGGGCGACCGGGGGGTGTTCTGCAACGTGCGGGGCAACGACTTTTGCACCCGCTGCGGCGTGGACATCACCCGCGGCCGCTTCCTGCGCACGGTGAACCCCAACTTCCAGGGCAACATCCGCAACGTGTTCTCCTGCATGTCCACCTTCGGCACCGGTGGCTGCGGCTACGAACACTCGGTGGGCGCGCTGCGCGCGGCCCTGCTGGCGCCCGAGAACGCCGGCTTCATCCGCCCCGATGCCTACCTGGCCTTCGTCATAATGACCGACGAGGACGACTGCAGCGCGCCCCCGGACAGCGCCCTGTTCGCCACCACCAAGCCGGGCCAGGACTTCAGCCTGATCTGCGCGCTGGAGGCCCACAACTGCGGCGGCATGCACAACACCGGCATGGCCCCGGTGGACCGGCCGCTGTCCGAGTGTGCGGCCGCCGAGGACGGCGGGCTGGTCCCGGTCAGCCAGCTGGTCGCGGACGTGCTGGGGGTGAAGAAAGACCCCAGCCTGATCATCGCCGCGGGCATCTTCGGCTGGCCGCTGCCCGGTCAGGAGGACGTGGCCCGCTACCAGATCGCCGGCGTGCCCAACCTGGCCTCGCGCCCGGTCTGCCAGTCGGCCAACGGCAGCGCCATCCCCGGCATCCGGGTCAAGAAGTTCGTCGAGTCCTTCGACAACCACAGCATCTTCAGCATCTGCCAGAACGACTTCCGCGAGGCCATGCGCGCCATCGCCCAGAAGATCCGGGTGACGGTCGGCGATCCCTGCGTGACCGCGCCGCTGGTGGACACCAACCCCGCCACCCCGGGCATCGATCCCGACTGCAACGTCACCGAGAAGCGGCCGCTGGGCAACAACCGCTACGAAGAGGTGGTCCTGCAGCGGTGCAAGCCGGGCGACACCCAGCCCTGCTGGGTGGTGACGCCCTCGCAGTCCTGCACCCAGTCCGGCTATCAGATCGACATCGACAGACATGGCCAGACCCCGATCGAAGGCACCAAGCAGAACATCCGCTGCCTGACCTGCCTGAACCCCGCCAACTGCCGCTAGGCTCCCGGCCACTGATCGCGTTGGCTGAGGGTCCCGCTCTAACGTAGGGAAACTCCCGAGTTCGTTCGACGGACCTCCGCGCCGGCGCTATCTTGCTGGCGTCGGAGGTGCGGCATGCGGCTGTTCGACCGGGCCAATCAGCACGCCCTTTCGTGGGTGAAGGACATGGGGGCGGCGATGGGCACGAGGGACTCGCGCAAGGCGTTGCACGCGCTCAGGGCGGGGCTCCACGCCCTGCGAGACCGGCTGTCGGTCGACGAGGCGGCCCAGCTGTCCGCCCAGCTGCCGCTCATCGTGCGCGGGCTGTTCTTCGAGGGCTGGCATCCGCGCGGCAAACCGCTGCGCATCCGGCGGCGGGCGGACTTCCTGGCGCTGGTGCGGGAGAAATACGCCCCCCGGACCGATGCTGCCGCCGACGACATCGTGACCGCGCTGTTCAAGGTGCTCGACCGCCACATCACCGGCGGCGAGCTGGCCAACATCCTGCTCAGCCTGCCCGGCGAGCTGATCGAGGTGGCCGAGGGCCTGCCCCGCAACACCATCACCCGCGGCCCCCCCGCCCCGGACCGCGGCTGACCGGCGGCGGTCAGAATATGAACGCCATCGTGGTCGAGAAGCGGCTGTCCAGGTGCTCGCTGGACAGGTCGTTGGCCTGACCGTCGCGCCAGCGCCAGTCGATCGAGGCCTGCAGGCGCCAGTTGTCGGCGGGGCGCAGGCCCACCCAGGTGCGGGCCGAGGCGCGGCGGTCGGAAAGGTGCAGCTCGCTGCGGATCTCCTCCTGGAAGCGGTCGAACCCCGAGATGGACGAGAACCGCTGGCCGCGCACCTCGACGCCGGTGTCCAGGCGGCGGTACTCGAGCAGCAGGCGGCTGGCGGCGGTCAGCCCGAGCCCGTAGTAGTAGCCGCGCGCCCCCAGCACGCCCGGGATGGTGCCGCCGCTGTCGGCCGGGTGATACACGGGGCCCTGCATCAGCGGCACACGGCCCTCCATGGCCAGCGACTTGACCATCCCGAAGTTGCCGTAGGCCTCGTTCAGCCAGCGCACGCGCAGGCCGCCGAGGGCGGCGGTCAGCTCGGCCTGTGGGCCAAGGACGTCCATCACCGCCAGGTAGTCCTGCCCGCCGGGCCGGTCCACCGATTCGTACTCGAAGGAGCTGCCCAGGGCCAGCAGGCGGCCCCAGCCGCGCACGTCGCCGTCGCCGGTGCGCTGGTAGCGCTGGGCATAGTGGCCGGCGATGCTGGTACGGCTGCGGAAGGCGCCGCCGGTGCCCCCCCGATCGGACAGCTCGAGATCGGCCGAGACGGCGCTGAAGGCGCCGGGGCGGATCCAGGTGCGAAGGCTGCCCGGCCGCAGGTACTGCGGCAAGCTCACCAGCTCGGCGCTCAGCCCCAGGCTGATCTCGTTGCGGTCGCTGTCCTGGTCGAAGGTGCGCGCGCCCAGGCCGCCGGTGAGGGCGAAGCGGTGCCAGGCGTCGCGGTCGAAGCCCCAGCCGCGATCCCGGCGCTGGCCGGGCTGGCGGTGGTCCATCCAGTCGTTGACGGTGGCCACCGGCGACAGCGCACCGGCCATCCCGCGCGTGAACAGCGAGGGTGAGCTGCGCAGGAAGAACTCCCCCAGCTGGTAGAACGGTTCACCGATGGCGAAGCCGGACACGCTGTTGACGATCAGGTCGTTCAGCGACACCAGCTCCTTGAACTCGACCAGGTATTCCCAGACCGCCGAGGTCGCGAAGGTGCCCAGCGCCGAGGCGCCCGCGCCAAAGCCGTTGCCGCGCAGGATCTGGTAGTGCGCCACGCCCGCGCGGGTGTGGCTGACGGCGTTGGTCTGGAACAGGTTCTGATCGAATCGGACGGCGTCCAGGCTTGTCAGCTTGCGCTTCCAGCTCTGCCTGTCCCACTGCAGGTCCCAGTCGCGCGTGTTGAAGTCGAGGTCCCGCCAGTACCAGATCAGACCGCCGGTCAGCACCGCCGCCGTCTCGACCACCGCTCGCCCGGTGTGGCGCGGTCGGTCGCGCAGCTGCGCTTCGTTCGCCGCGCTGGGCGGCTCGAGCTTGAACGGCAGCTCCGTCGTCGTCGGTTGGGCCCGTACGGTTCCGGTAACACCTAGGCAGAGGGCCACACCGATCGCCGCGGCAGTCGCGCCGCTCGGGCGGCGAAAAATCAGGTGATCGCGGACCATGGCCGCGATAAATGCAACCGGCTCGCCAGCGCAACCACTGCGCTGCCGGGCGCCCCCGACCCGGTTACTTCTGATGAACCGTCAGCACCGACGGTGCAAATTCAACGCGGGCGCGGCCCGTCACACCACTGAAGAGGCACCACTACTTGAAGTGGATGTCCCGCATCTTGGCCAGCGCGTGGATGATGTCGAAGTGGACATCGAAGATCGGCTGGTTGGCGTGGATGCGGGTCAAGATGGTGCCGGGAAAGGATCGAATGCAGGACTCGGTCTCGGCCCGGTAGACCTGCAGGCGGTGCTGGATCACCTCGTCCGAGGCGTCGTCGGCCCGGCCCTGGGCGCGGGCGCGCTTGCGCATGCGATCGATGACCAGGTTCTCGTCGTAGACCGACAGCTTGAAGATGCGGATCACGTTGATCATCTTCTTCAGCAGCTCGGCCTGCTTGGCGTTGCGGGGCAGGCCGTCGATCAGCAGGAAGTCTTCGGGCGCGGGCTTCAGGCTCTCGACGTAGCCGGCAAACAGCTCCATCACCAGCTCGTCCGGCACCAGGTTGCCCGCCCGCAGGTAGCTCTGCACCCGGTCGTGCATGGGCGTGCCCGGGGTCACCGCCCGCAGGATGTCGCCCATGGCGATGTGGTGAAAGCCCGGCAGCACGGACAGGATGCGCCCCTGCGTCCCTTTGCCGCTGCCCGGGTAACCAAAGAGAATGATCCCACGCTGCATGTGCCCCTCTTTATGCCTCATTGACCCATCGGCGCAAACAGCCGGTCGACGTCGGCGGGTCCAAGGGCGAGGGATCCGGTCTGGTTGCGTCCCAGCAGACCCGCGGCCAGCGCGCGCTTGCGGCGCTGCAGGGCGAGCATCCGTTCCTCGACACTGCCGGCAACGATCAGATTGTATACGAAAACCGGTTGTGTCTGACCGATGCGGTGCGCGCGATCGGTGGCCTGCGCCTGCACCGCCGGGTTCCACCAGGGGTCATAGTGGATGACGGTGTCGGCGCGTGTGAGGTTCAGACCGGTACCGCCCGCCTTGAGGCTGATCAGGAACACGTCACAGCGGCCGGACTGGAAGTCGTCGATCGGTTTCTGTCGGTTCTGCGTCGCGCCGGTGAGCACCACGAAGGGGCTACCCTGGCGCCGCAGCCCCTCGCCGATCAGCCCCAGCATGGTGGCGAACTGCGAGAACACCAGCACCCGCCGCCCGGCGGCGCGCTGCTGCGCCAGCAGCTCGAGCAGCAGCTGGTACTTGGCTGATTCGGGGACGTCGCGGGCCGCCTCGCCGGGCAGCAGGCGCGGATCGCAGCAGGCCTGCCGCAGCTTCATCAGCGCGCCCAGGATGGTGACGGTGGAGGCGCCGATCCCGCGGTCGGCGATGGCCCGCCGGACCTCGGCGTGACCGGCCAGCCGCAGGCCCTCGTACAGGTCGCGCTGCGCGCCCTTCAGCTCGACCGGGCGAATGATCTCGGTCTTGGCGGGCAGCTCGGTGGCCACCTCCTCCTTGGTCCGGCGCAGGATGAAGGGGGCGATCTGGCGGCGCAGCTGCTCGAGGCGGCCGGCGTTGGCCTCGCGCTCGATCGGGCGGGTGAAGCGGTGGTCGAACCACTCGCTGTCGCCCAGCAGGCCGGGGTTGAGAAAATCGAACAGCGCCCACAGCTCGCGCACGCTGTTCTCGACCGGCGTGCCGCTGAGACAGATCCGGTGGCTGGCCTGCAGCCGGCAGGCGGCCTGGTGGGCCTGACTGCGCGCGTTCTTGATCGCCTGCGCCTCGTCCAGCACCAGCAGGGAGAACGGCTGGCGGGCCAGTTTCTTCTCGTCGCGGACCACAGCGGCGTAGGTGGTGATGACGACATCGGCGTGGACCATCCGGCGTTGCAGGGCGTGGCGCTTGGGGCCGTGCAGGGTCAGGACCGCCAGCCCGGGGGCAAAGCGCCCGAGCTCGCGGCGCCAGTTGCCCACCAGGCTGGTGGGCGCGACCACCAGCGCGGGCTGCTGCAGCCGGCCGGCCTCCTTCTCGGCGGCCAGGTGGGCGATCACCTGCAGGGTCTTGCCCAGGCCCATGTCGTCGGCCAGCACGCCGTTGGCGCCCAGCGCCCGCAGGTGGGCCAGCCAGGCCACGCCCTGGTGCTGGTAGGGGCGCAGGTCGGCGCGCAGGCCGCGCGGCAGGGCCGCGTCCGCCGCCGGCCCGGCCGGTCCCTGCGCCAGCGCCACCGCCAGCGACAGCGC
>JBKPRZ010000686.1:0-6282 GCA_046734815.1 Myxococcota bacterium
GGCCATCCAGGCCACCGTGGTGCAGACCGGTGGGACCTCGGGCGGGCGGGCGCCCCGGGTGCTGCGGGCGGGCGACCGGGTCGCCGCCACCGACGCGCCCGTGCAGGTGGCGCTGTCGACCGGCACGCGGCTGGCCCTGGCCGCCTCCGGCGAGCTGGAGCTGCTGGAACTGGGCCCGATCCAGCGTTACAGCCTGCGCGGCGGGCGCCTGCGCGCCGACGTGGCCCACCTTCAGCCGGGCCAGCGCTTCCTGATCCAGACCGCCGACAGCGAAGTGGAGGTGCGGGGCACCTCCTTCGAGCTGGTCAGCGACAGCGCCACCGACCTGCGTGTGTTCCAGGGCGCGGTGGCGGTCCGCCACGGCGGGCGCGAGTGGCTGGTGCGCGCGGGACAGACCTGGAGCTCGCGGCCGCCGGCGGCGCCAGCGCCGGGGCCGGTGCACACCGCTCGCGTGCGCTACCGCCCGGTCGCACGCGTGGTCCAGCGGGCCGCCCCGCCCGTCGCGCCGGCGCCGGAGCCGGAGTCGACGCTGTCGGAGCAGAACGATCTGTTCACGGAGGCGCTGGCCCGGGAGAACGCCGGCGACCTGCGGGGGGCGCTGCGCCGGATCGACGAGCTGCTGCGGCGGTTCCCGCGCGGGTCGCTGGCCCCCGGCGCCCGGTCCCAGCGGGACCGGCTGACGGCGGCGATCCGCGAGCGAGATCGATGACCCGGCCCCGGCGGGCCGCGCCGCTGCTGGCGGCGGTCCTGGCGGTGATCGCCTGCCGCGGGCAGATCCGCTTCGACGACCACAGCGCCGACGGCGCCACGGCGGCGGAGGGCTGTCCCAACGACCGCTGCGGGTTCGTGACCGAGCATTGCGGGCGCGACGGCTGCGAGCTGGAGTGCCACGAGGGTGACACCTGCGCGGGCAGCTGCGGCCCGTCCTGCCTTGTCGAGTGCGAGTCGGACGCGCGCTGCTTCGTGACCACCGGCGAGGACAGCACCGTCAGGTGCGGCTCGGGCTCACGCTGCACCGTCCAGTGCCAGGGGCCCTGCGCGGTCTCCTGCGGCTCGGCGGCCAGCTGCCTGCTGGCCTGCCCGGGCGAGACCACACCCCACCCGGTCAGCGGCATGGCCAGCTGTCCCGGTCAGCGCGACCGCTGATCGCTGCGCACCACCAGCACCGAGCAGGGCGCGCGGTGGACCACCGATTCGGCGGTGCTGCCCAGGAGCACGCGGCGCAGGCCGGTCTTGCCGGCGGTGCCCACCACCAGCAGCTCGGCCGACATCGACTCGGCCAGGCGAACGATCCCGGCGGCGGACGGAAGCTCGTCCACAACGCGGGTGCTGGCCTGCACGCCGGTCTCGCGCAGCTCGGCCTGCAGGCGCTTCTCGGCGGCCTCGCGCATGGCCGGGCGCGAGTCGGGCATCCCGGCCGGCGCGGGGACCAGCGGGGCGTACCCGAAGCCCATCAGCTCGGGCGGCAGGTCCAGGCAGTGTGCCACCGTCAGCCGGGTCGGGCCGGCGCGCCGGGCCGCTTCGCGGTCGGCCGCGATCAGCGCCGCGCGGGAGGGAGGCGAGAAGTCGATCGCCGCCAGGATCACGCCACTGGCCGGTGACGGCCGCGCCACCAGCACCGGACAGTGGGCGTGGCGGACCACCTTGTCGGCGACCGAACCCAGCACCACCCGGGCCAGGCGGCTGGCGCCCTGGTGGCCGATCACCAGCAGCTCCGCGGCGGCCGACTCGGCCCGCTGGACGATCTCCGCGTAGGTGGGGCGCTCGGTGGTCACCACCTCCACCTGCAGGTCCGCGCAACGCACGCGCGTCCGCTCGATCTGGGCGCGCAGGGCCTGCTGGCCGCGCTCCCGCAGCGCCTCCATCTCCTCCGCGGAGATCACGGGGGCGACGAACCCGTTCATCGCCAGCGGATTGAGAGTCGGCTGGACGTACACCACCAGCAGCCGGGTGCCGGGCTGGTCGCAGTAGCGGGCGGCCTGGGTGACCGCCTGGTCGGATCCCTCGCTGAGGTCGCTGGCGCAGAGAATGGTTCGCATGACGTCTCCTTCCCCACACCAGCGTTCGCAACCGCCATGCCGGAAGCCGGGGCGCAGGTGCGCGATCAGGGATCGACGGATCGCGAACAGATTGCGCCGACCGGTGCGTTGCGCGCACAGCCTGCGGTCCCGGACCGCCGACGGTGCGTCCTGTCGCGGTCGCGCTTGGCATCGCGGCTGCTACTCGCATTGCTGTAGGAGGTCTGTTCCATGTCACCCATCAAGCCTTCGGCTTTCCGCACCGCCCGCGCCCTGATCCTGGCGCAGCACCAGGAGCTGCGCGGCCTGCTCCGGACCGGCGCGGTCCTGGCGGGGGCCGCATCCAGGGGCGATCGCCCCTGCCTCAACGAGCTGCCCAACCTGATCGAGTCGCTGCGCGAGCGCTTCAGCGAGCACCTGGCCTTCGAGGAGGCCAGCGTGCTGCCAATGCTGCAGTCGGGCGATCAGATGGACCCGCCCCGGGCCGAGCTGATGAAGCAGGAGCACGGCAAGCAGCGCCGCGAGTTCGAACTGTTGCTGCGTCTGGCCTCTTCCCAGGGCGATCCGCAGACGGTGGCCTTCTCCTTCCAGAGCCTGCTCAACGCCCTGCTGAAAGACATGGAGGAGGAGGAGCGCTGGCTGCTGCACATGAGCGACGACGCCACGCTCAGGCGGAACATCTGCTGAGCGTGGCGGTCGGCCGCCGGGCGGCGGCGGGTCAGGGCCGGCTGAGGCCGGCCGCGCTGCCGCCCATCGCCTCGATGCTGTCGATCAGCAGCTCGGCGGCGTAGTCGAAGTTGTGGGCCCAGGAGCCGGGATCCTTGTGCGTGAGCTGGTAGTTGTGCGCCGCCTTCATCAGCGGCGCGGTCCAGGCGGCGAAGCGGTTCGCGGTGGTGGCCTCGGCCGCCGCGCACTGCGGTTTGTGGTCGCCATCGCTGTCCTTGAAGAAGTAGGGATAGGTCGTGTCGGCGTAGCACAGCCCGCCGGCCGCGCTGGCGGACATGGCCAGCAGCAGCCGGTCACCCAGGCCGGCCAGCTCGGCTGACAGCGACTCGCTGACGTTGGCGTCGCCGTCGTAGTCGAGGAGGTGGGTCAGGCGGATGGCCTCGGGCCGCCCGTTGGCGTCGGCGTGGCAGCTGCGGCAGCGGCTGGACCATGCGTCCTGGATCAGGAAGCTGTGCTGGCTGGCCACCGGGTCGTGGCAGGAGGTGCACTGCACGCCGCCGGTGTGCTTGAGCGCGCCGGCGTAGCTCTTGCCGTCGAACTCGTAGCCCACGTGGGCCAGGACGCCCTGCCGGGTGGCGGCGGCGGGCAGGTAGTGCACGTTCTGGAAGCCGAGCTTGTTGGCGGCCACCGCCTTGTCGATGTCGGCCTTGCCCACCCGGCCGCTGTGGCAGTTGCTGCACAGGTTGTCGTTGCCCGCCAGCATGCTGGTGGTGCCGCCCGGGAAGGTGGTGCTCATGACCTGCAACAGGTCGAAGGTCGTCCCGAAGCTGGTGTGGCAGGTGCCGCACTCCAGCCCGTTGGCGGTCTCGGGCACCTCGATGCTCACCCCGTGCTCGATGTAAAAGCGGAAGCCGCTCTGGCCGCCGTGGCAGCGCGAGCAGGTGGCGTCCACCTCGCCCTCGCTGTCCCAGTGCCGGGCCGCCTCGCTGGCGCCGTCGAAGTGGCCACGGTCGCCGCGCACCGCCCGGGTCATGTCGATCTTCACCACCAGCGCTTCGTTCACCTCGGCGATCGAGTCGAACAGCAGCTCCATGATGTATTTGGCGTTGTGGGCGAAGGCGCCCGGGTCCTTGCTGGACATCTGGTAGTTGAAGGCGGCTTTGGCCAGGCGGGCGGTCCAGCTCTTGTAGCCGTTGGCGGAGGTGGCCTCGTCGGCGCTGCAGGCGCCGTCGCCGTTGCTGTCCCGGAACCAGTAGGGATAGGTGTGGGCGTCGTAGCAGACGGGGGCGTTCTTCTCCACCCCGTATCGCTGGAGGGCCGCCAGCAGCTTGTCCTTGAGGCCGGTGAGCTCGTAATAGATGCCCTCGCTGACGTCGCCGTCGCCGTCGTAGTCGCGGTTGGCGGAGGACATCATCCGGACGTTGCGCAGGTCGGTCAGCTCCTTGACCCCGGCGTGGCAGCCGGAGCAGGCCTCCACCCGCGGGCGCGCCGAGTGCGGGTCGTGGCAGCCGATGCAGGTGTTGAACCCGTCCACGTGGCGAAAGCGGGTGTCGTAAAGCTTGTCGCTGTACTGGTAGCCGCCCTTGGCGCGGCCGGCGTACAGGGTGGCGGCGGCGGGGTAATAGTGGATGTTGGTGAAGGTGATCATCGGCGAGGCGGTGTCCTCGTTGGTCACGCCGCTGGCCATCACCACCTTGTCGACGTCGGCGCCGGAGGCCCGGCCCTGGTGGCAGGTCATGCAGATCGCCTCGTGGCCCAGTCCGTCGATGGTGGCGCCGGAGGGAAAGGTCACGGAGGTCAGGTTCTGCGCGGCCGCGTTGTGGCAGGTGGCGCAGCGGACCACCGATTCGGTGGGGGCGGGGTGGTCCACCACGCCGGGCACGCTGTTGTCGCCGCCCAGGTAGTCCACGAAGCCCTCCGAGCTGTGGCAGCGGGCGCAGGTGGTGGGCACCATGCCCTCCTTGTTCCAGTTGGTGAAGGCGGGAGCGGTGCGGTCGGCGTGGGCCGAGCCGATCCAGGCCTGGTAATAGGGCACCTCCGCCGAGGGCACGGCGGTGGACCCGGGCGCGTCGGGGCCGCCGTCTCCGGTGGGGCCACCCTCGCCGGCGGCGGCGTCGGCCAGGCCGCCGTCGGCGGGGACGTAGATGATCACCGTTTCCTTCTCGGGCTCGGCGCAGCCGGCGGCGGCCGCGGTCAGCAACCCCGAAGCAACGACGACGATCGATCTTGTCGACCTTTTGATCATGGCGGGCTCCCTTGGCTGATCCACTGCAGGATGGTCTGATATTCGGCGGAGCTCGGGGCCAGGATGGCGCCGCCGCCGTGGCCGGTGCCGGCCGCCTTGACCAGCAGGCGGCTACCGGCGGGGTCGTCGGGATCGACCAGCTTGCGGACCGAGGCCAGGTCGCGCGCCGGATCGTTCCCGAGGATGAAGCTGGTGTCGCTGGCCTCGCCGCTGCTGCTGTGGCAACGCGCGCAGCGGTCGACAAGGATGGGGTAGACGTCCCGGGCGAAGGACACGGTGGTGCCGCCGTCGGTGGCGGTCACGGCGCCGTCGGTGGTCGCGCCGGCGTCCGGGGCGGGTGGCGAGGGCTCGCCGCGCTCGAGGTCGGCGCAGCCGGAGATCAGCAACAGCAGCAGCAGGGCCAGGCGCCTAGAACTCATAGGCCACCGCCAGGCGCAGAAGGTCGTCGCGCACCTCGTCCACCTTCTCGAAGTTCAGGTAATAGCTGGCGGTCACCGACAGCCCGCGGTAGCGCGCGCCCACCGCCCAGTTGTGGGTCGAGCCGTCCTTGCTGGTGGCGCGGCGAGCGTCGTAGCTGAGGTTGCGCTTGTTGTCGAAGGTGCGCAGGCCCTGGCGGTACTGGATGTACAGCCAGTCGAGGGCGTACACGCGGGCCAGCCAGTAGCTGGCGAAGTGGTAATAGTCGTCGGGCGATCCCGCGCCCGACACGTCGGCGCGCAGGAGCCCGGCGCCCAGCACCAGCCGGTCCAGACCGGGTGCGATCCGCCAGCGCCACAGCGACAGGTCCACCGCCTGCATGAACAGCCGGCGGTCGAAGCCCAGCGGGTTGAAGTAGGCGGAATAGGTCGCGTTCAGCGGCCCGGAGGCCAGGCCGGCGCGCAAGCCGTAAGCGGGGCGGACCTCGTCGGTGGGCGACAGATCGCCCTGCAGGTCCAGGACGGCGTCGGCGGTGCGCAGTCCGTGGCCGCGCACGGCGTACAGATCCCCGGTCAGGGTGACCGCCGCGGCGTCCAGCTGCCCGCTGGCCGCCAGCCCCTCGGAGGCCCACACCGCCGGCAACACGCGCTGGTCGAAGCCCTGGTGGCCGCCGTAGCTCTGGTGAAACAGCGGCTCGGTGCCGAAGGGGACCAGCAGCTTGCCGGCGCGCAGGTGCAGGCGGGCGCCGCGGCGGAGCCCGGGCACCCGGAAGCCCGCCTCGAAGAACTCGAGGTTCACGACCTCGGCGGTGAAGGTGAAGGGATCGGAGGTGCTCTGGCGCGAGAGGAACAGGAAGTGGTGGTAGCTGGTCAGCGCGGTGGTGCTGCCCGCTTCCCAGGGGTCGGCGCTGAACGTTCGTCGCTCGAGGTCCACGTC
>JBKPRZ010000687.1:0-4461 GCA_046734815.1 Myxococcota bacterium
TCACGCTTTTTTCGAATGAAACTATTCTTGAAATAGGTACGCCAACTTACGTCCGATAAAAGGGACGGCACGTTGACCGACACCCGCCCTACATTCAGTACATGAGGGCAGGTATGCGATATTACGTTACGGCAGCCGCCAAATATTTGGCGGTGGGGTTGCTGGGGGCGGGACTCTCGACGGCTGGCGTGGCGCGGGCCACCGACACCGTGGCTCCGACAGCAGGGGTGACTCGGCCCGTGAACTTCCTGGCGGAAGCTTACCGCCGAAAGGCCACCGGTGATCTCGGCGGCGCGGCGGAGTCCTTTCGCCGGGCGCGGGCGGCGGGGGCCGACGCGCAGCGCGTCGCTCTGGAGCTGGGGTACCTGGAGAGCGCGCGCGGATCGTTCGGTGACGCGCGCGAGCAGTTCACCGCCGCCACGGCCGGGCCGGACTACGTGCTGGCCGCGCAGGCCCGGCGCGAGCTGGCGGTGCTTCCGCGAGCGGTGACCGCGGACTTCTACGCCGACGCCTACGGCTGGCGTCGGGAAGCGGGGGCGAATGCGCTGACGGACCTGGTCCCCACCGTCCGGGTGCGGGCCTTCGTCCAGCCCAGCTTCGCCCTCGACCTGCAGTTCTACGGCTACATGCAGGCCACCCGCGACGTGGCCTCGCGCGGGCGCAACAGCGCCGGCGTGCCCAGCGTCTACGCGGACGACTACGCGCTGGCGGGCGGCGGCTTGATGCTGCGACTGGCCCGGCGCCGGGTGGGGCTGTTCGTGCAGGGCGGCCCGGCCTTGAACCTGCTGGACGACGGGCGGCGCCGCCAGGAGCTGGATCTGCGTGGCGGCGGCTTCTTCGGCCTGGAGACCGCCGGCTGCCGCCCCGACACCGCGGGGGCAGCCCTGCGTCTGGATTTCTGCGCCGATGCCTACGGCGAGGCGGTCTACGTCAGCCGCTTCCAGCACAACGTGATCGGCTTTCTCCGCGCCCACCTGGGCGCCACCTACCTGGTCACCGGCCCGGTGGCCTGGCAGGCGCTGCTGCAGCTGCGCGCCTCCGGGGATCGCAACGCCGACTACTACAACAACTTCGCCGACGCCGGCGTGGCTCAGCGCTGGCGCCTGCTGGGCCCGATGCCGATCGACCTGACCGCCGGGATCAGCGCCGGCCGCTACTTCGGCCGCGCCGGCCTGGATCCCCTCCCGGGCGAACTGCGCTACCTCGACCTCCGGCTGATGGCCGCCACCCAGGTGGAGTTCTGATCATGTTGCTCGAGCAACTGGACAACGCCGCCCGTCTGCTCGCCTACCCGGTGGGCCTGGGGATCCTCGCCAACGGTGCCGAGGAGCTGTTCTTCGACGCCAACTACTTCCTGCGCGGCCTGCACCGCCGCAGCCGCCGCACGGTCTCGCTGGCCGAGCTGCGCGCCGCCCCCAAGCGGCGGATCGCCATCATGGTGGCGGCCTGGCAGGAGGCCGACGTCATCGAGCAGATGCTCGATCACAACCTGCGCAGCCTGGACTACGACCCCACCCAGTTCGACATCTTCGTCGGCACCTACTGCAACGACCCCGACACCCAGAAGAAGGTCGACGGCGTCGCCCGCCGCGCGCGCAACGTCCACAAGATCGTGGTGCCGCACCCCGGCCCCACCTGCAAGGCCGACTGCCTGAACTGGATCTACCAGGGCATCGTCCTCGACGAGAAACGCACCGGACGCCGCTACGACATCCTGCTGATGCACGACTCGGAGGATCTGATCCATCCGCTGGCGTTGCGACTTTACAGCCTGCTGATCCCGGCCCACGACTTCGTGCAGACGCCGGTGTTCTCGCTGCCGCTTCCCAAGTCGAAGCTGGTGGGCGCGACCTACATCGACGAGTTCGCCGAGGCGCACCTCAAGGACATGCAGGTGCGCGAGGCCATCGGCGGCATGGTGCCGTCGGCGGGCGTGGGCAGCGCCTTTGCCCGCGACGCCTTCGAGGAGATCGCTGCCAAGCACGGGCAGAAGCCGTTCAACCCCGACAGTCTCACCGAGGACTACGAGATCGGCCTCAAGTTCCGGCTGGCGGGCAAGAAGGTGCACTTCGCCCTGCGCACGGTGGAGCGGAAGGTGGATCGGCCGCCGGGGCTGTTCGGCGGCGCGCGCGAGCGCTGGGACGAGGAGTACATCGCCACCCGGGAGTACTTCCCCGATGGCTGGACGGCCTCGGTGCGCCAGCGCTCGCGCTGGGTGCTGGGCATCGCCCTGCAGACCTGGGAGCAGCTGGGCTGGAAGGGGCCGCTGGCGGTCCTTTACAACCTCTACCGGGATCGCAAGGCACTGGCGGTGAACGCGCTGCTGCTGGGCGCCTACCTGCTGATGGCTTACGTCGGCGCGCGCAGCGTGGCCTCGGCGGTGGGAGCGGCGCCCTGGTCGCTGGACCGGATCGCGCCGGGCGGCTCGCTGCTGGGGCTGATCCTGTCCTGCAACCTGTTCTTTCTGGTCTGGCGCACGGTCATGAAGTTCGGCTTCGTGCGGCGCCTGTACGGGGCGGCGCACGGGGCGTTGAGCCTGCCGCGCCTGTTCCTGGGCAACCTGATCAGCCTGTTCGCCACCGGGCGGGCGGCGAAGATGTACACCGGGCACAAGCTGACCGGCAAGCCGCTGCGCTGGCTGAAGACCGCGCACGCCTTCCCCAGCCACGAGGTGCTGCGGGCCGAGCGCCGGCGTCTGGGCGAGTTCTTGCTCGACCGCCAGGCGCTCTCGGCCGAGGACCTGGATCGCGCGCTGGAGCTGCAGAAGGCCACCAGCCTGCCGCTGGGCGAGGTGTTGACCCTCACCGGCGTGGTGCCGGCCAACGAGGTGGCCCGCGCGCTGGGCGAGCAGCTCGAGATGTCGGCGGTCGAGCCCGACCCGCGGCAGGTGCCGCGCGCGCTGCTGGAGCGGCTGCCCGAGAGCGACGCCGAAGCGCTGGAAGCGTTGCCTCTGTCGATGGACGCCGCCGGCAGCGCCCACGTCGCCTTCGCCGCCGATCCCACGCCCGAGGTGCGGCGGCTGTGCGAGGAGCGTCTGGGCTGTCGGGTGGTGCCCCAGCTGGCCAGCCCGGCGGCCATCGCCCGCGCCCGACGGCAGGCCTACCGGCGGCTGGTCGAGCCCGACGCGCCCGACGGCCGACCGCTGGGCGAGACGCTGGTCGCCGAGGGGCACCTGGCCTCCGATCTGCTGCCGGCGTTGCTGGAAGAGCAGCGGAGCACCGGCGAGCGGCTGGGCGAGCTTCTGGTGCGCAAGGGGCTGGTGGCCCCCGCGGTGATCGCCCGTGCTCTGCGCAACCCGACGGCGCCGCTGGGCTACCGTCCGGTGCGCCCCGAGGAGGTCGACGTCGAGCTGCTGCGGCGGCTGGGTTACGGCCTGTGCGCCTTCTACGGCATCGCCCCGCTGCGCGACCGACTGCCGGGCCGGCCTGCCGTGCTGGCCGCGGCTTCACCGCTGCACCCGCTGGTCCTGCGCCGCTGTGAGGAACGGCTGGAGATGTCGGTCGAGACGGTGCTGGCGCCCGTCCTGGACGTGCGTGTGGCGCTGGCCGCCGCCGGGACGGCCGCCTGGCCGGTGGCCGTCGGTCAGGCGGGCAGCGGTCTGGACGGTGCCGAGCTGCGGGTGCTGGCCGAGGAGCCGGCGCTGGCCGCCGACCTGATGCTCATCGCCGCCCGCGCCCGGCGTGCGGGCCAGTCGCCGCTGGATCACCTCGAGAACCTCGGCCGGCTGACGGCGATGGACGCCGCCCGCCTGCGCGCCCGCACCCTGGGCCTGGGTCTGCTGCTTCGTGAGGAAGCGCCCGCGCACGAAGGACGCACCGGGCTCTTGCCGCCGCGGATGGCGGCCTTGCACGGCATCCGCGTGCAGCAGGCCGGCCCCCGTGCCCTGGTGCTGGCCGCACCCCGCCCCACGGCCCGCCTGGCGGCGGAGATGGCCGCCCTGTTCCCGGCGATGGCCATCGCCTGGCAGGTGCTGGCGCCCGCCGGCAGCGCCGCCCAGGTCCGGCCCGACGAGGACCTGGCCCCCTCCCCACCGACTTTGCACTGACCGAGCCCGCTAACCAAGCCTGACAAGGAGCCTCTTCCGAATGGACCGTAAAGATCTCGAGCAACCCGCGCCCGTCGTGGTGATCGTCGACGCCGACGAGAGCTTCGGCATCCTGCTGCAGCACTTTCTCGAACAGAAGGGGTACCGCGTTCTGCAGCTGATGGATGCCCGCTATGCCCTGCGGTTGATGCGCGACCTGGGGCCCGATCTGCTGATCACCACCCTGGACTGCAACGAGGTCGACAACGTCGAGCTGCTGGTGGGGCTGTCCGCCGAGGCGCGCCGCCCGCCGGTGCTGCTGTGCAGCCGCCAGGGGATGTCCAGCCCGGTCATCAATGCCGCTGCCCAGGCGCTGGGGGTCAGCCAGGTGCTGTCGCGCCCCTGCCGGTTCGAGGTCATCGCCCGCGCGGTCGAGA
>JBKPRZ010000688.1:0-11045 GCA_046734815.1 Myxococcota bacterium
GGCTCAGGCGCTCGCGCGGACGCTGGACGCCGGCGCTGCTGCCGCGCCCGCCGCGGTCGACGAGGTGGTGCCGGCGGACGAGTCCGTGCAACCCGCGGTGGCCGCGGATCCCTTCTACTGGCTGGACCGCCTCGCCGACGCCCAGCGCGAGCTGGCCGCCGTCCAGCCAGAGGACCGAGCAACGCCGCCCGCACTCGCCTTCCCGCAACGCCAGGTCTCGGGCGGCTGATCTCAGGGCGCCGCGGCGGGAGCCAGCCCGGGCGGCGCGGGCGTGCCGAGGGGCTCGACGGGCTCGATGCCGTCGAGGGTCACGTGGGTGGAGGCGATCTCCTTGAGCGGGTAGATGCACTCGGGGCCGTGGGCGCCGATCCCGCAGGCCAGCACCGGCACGGGGGGGATGCGGGTCAAGGTGGCGTCGAACAGGTAGCAGGCGCGCGTCTGCGGCACCAGGCCCTGCCGCCGCTGGGCCGCGCGCGTGACCGTCTGGACGGCGATCTGGTCCAGCGCGCGCAACCCGGAGCTGACGTCCACCTCCACCAGCGGCTCGGCCCCGGGCCGGAACGTGACGCAGACCCGCGCGCCCCACTTCAGCGCGGCCTGGTTCACGCCACGCACGAACGCAGCCGTGCGATCGAACGGCTCACCGGGACGCAGGTCCGGCTTTCTGCCGAAGCCCTGCAGATAACGTCCCAGCCAGCGGTCGACGTTGTGCTGCCACCCCGGGTGTTTCTTGACCAGCGCGAGGATCAGCTCGTGCGACGGCTCGTAGATCTTCTCCATGTCGCGCAGCAGATCGAAAGTCTCGGGCGGCGCCTTGCGCGCCTCGATCGCCGCCCGCCCCGCCTGCCGCCGCTGCAAGTCCGCCAGCCCCCGCTGCCAGCGCGAGGGTCCCGGTGCCGCCCGCTCGCGCACCGGCGCGACCGCCAGCGGCACCCCGGCCCGCGACAGCTGCTCGGCCGAAGGCACCAGGTTGATGGACCCGGACGCGCGGTCGACCGACGGCGCTTGCGTCCGGTCGGCCGGTGGTTGACTGGACGGCTCCTCCGCTCGTTGCGCGGGCCTCCGTTCGCGCGGCGGCGCCCTCGGGGCCTCGGGCGCTGGCCGCGGCTCGACCGCGGGAGGGGGCCGGGCCGGCACCAGATTGAAGCTGATCACCCTCTCGGCCGGCGCGCTCGGCTCGAGAGGACCTCGGGACCACAAGAAGGCCAGCAGCAGCGCGTGCAGCGCGCCCGAGCCGACCAGCGCCAGCGTCCACCGCCGGCGGACCGGCGGGGGCGAAAACGGCGGCGTCGATTGCGGGGGCCCCATGACACGGATGCAGCAGCGCCCGCGACGGGCCGCGCGCACCTGCCTTCAGTCTGGACTCCGGAACCGCAACCGCACAGCCAGCGCCATCACACGCTCGACCCGCGACGCGACCACCACATCGACCCCGCCGCCCGCGAACCGCTACAAGACCATCACTGCGGGGGCCGGTACGTTGCGATCTGCCATACGTTGCCCCAGCGGTCCTCGACCATTGCGCGGCGATCACCGTACGGCGTGTCGAGCGGCGCTTCCAGGCTGCGCGCCCCCGCCTGCACGGCGCGGCGGTAGGTGGCGTCTGCGTCGTCGACGTACACGTACAGGAATGCGCCCGTGGCCGGCCGCGGACCCACCCCGCTGATCATCAGCAGCGAGTCACCGATCCGGATCACCGCCGGACGATCCTCCGGGACGTCCCCGCTGGCGTCGAACGCCGCCCTCAGGAAACCGACCAGCCCGTCCACGTCCGGGGCGACGATGCGCGGGGTGAGGGTGTGCCAGCCATCCGGAAGTCCCATGCGTCCATTGTGCCGCAGCCAGTCCGTGCCGCAGCCGATTCGCACCCCGGCGGGAACTTTTTCCCGTCTGCCGCGAGGAATCTTTTCCGGGTGGCCATCACCCGCTGGTTGACGGAAAGCAGCCGCGGGTTATGAACGCCCTGCGGCCCATGCCCTACCAACCCGCCCGCCAAGGAGCCAGCATGTCCAAGGGGTTCGTTGCCATCGTCTGGATCACCGCGGCCCTCGGGTGCGCCGGTCAGACCGCGCCCATCGCCTCACCCAGCAACGAGACGACCGGCGCGCAAGAGCCGGGTGCCGGACCGCTGCCGCCGAAGCTGCGCCTGCCCGAGGTGGCGCTGCCGCGCAAGCAGGCGGTCCGCCTGCGCCTCGTGCCCACGCAGGAAGCGTTCAGCGGCTCGACCGACATCGAGCTCGACCTGCGCGCCTCCACCGAGGTGATCTGGCTGCACGCGGCCGGCCTGACCATCGGCCAGGCCGAGCTGGTGGCCGGCGACCAGCACATCCCGCTTGCCGCCCACCAGCCGGACGAGTTCCTGGGCCTGACTTCCCAGCGCCCGGTGGGCCCCGGACACTTCACCTTGAAGATCGCCTTTTCCGGCAAGTTACCCGCCCGCGATGACAGCGGCGTCTACCGCCAGCAGGAAGGCAGCGACTGGTACGTCTTCACCCAGTTCGAGGCCACCGACGCCCGCCGCGCCTTCCCCTGCTTCGACGAGCCGTCGTTCAAGATCCCCTGGCAGCTGACCCTGGACGTGCCCCCCAGCGACCTGGCCTTCGCCAACACGCCCCAGGTCTCCGAGAGCCGCGACGGCGAGCTGAAATCGGTCGTCTTCGCCGAGACCAAACCGCTGCCCAGCTACCTGGTCGCCTTCGCGGTGGGCCCGCTGGAGGTGGTCGACGCCGGCAAGGCCGGCCGCAAGCCCACCCCCATCCGGATCATCGTCCCGCGCGGCAAGACCGGCGAGGCGGCCTACGCCGCCAGGACGACCGGCGAGGTGCTGGGCCGGCTGGAGGCCTATTTCGACATCCCCTACCCGTTCGAGAAGCTGGACCACATCGCCGTCCCCCAGAAGGGCGGCGCGATGGAAAACCCCGGTCTCATCACCTTCGGCAGCGCCATCATGTTGCCCAAGCCCGACGAGCGGAACATCCGCCTCGAGCGCGGCTACCTGAGCGTGGCCACCCACGAGATCGGCCACATCTGGTTCGGCGATCTGGTGACCACCGCCTGGTGGGACGACCTGTGGCTGAACGAGGCCTTCGCCAGCTGGATCGCCGCCAAGATCGTCGACCAGTGGCACCCCGAGTGGGACGGGCAGGTGACCAAGGTGCAATCGCGCAGCGGGGTGATGGGCAACGACGCTCTGATGTCCGCCCGCCGCATCCGCCAGCCGATCGAGACCGCCCACGACATCGAGAACGCCTTCGACGGCATCACCTACACCAAGGGCTCGTCGATCATCTCGATGTTCGAGTCCTTCGTGGGCGAGGACCGCTTCCGTGAGGGCGTGCGCCGCTACCTGCGCCAGCACGCCTACGGCAACGCGCGCGCCTCGGACTTCCTGCAGGCCGTGGGCACGGTGGCGGGCCAGCCCGAGGTGTTCGCGGCCGCCTTCTCCACCTTCCTCGACCAGCCTGGCTTCCCGCTGGTGACCGCCGAGCTCAGCTGCGCCAAGGACACCCCCGCCCGCCTGCAGCTGACCCAGCAGCGTTATCTGCCCCTGGGGTCGCCGGGCGGATCGGAAACGCGCCGGAACGAAGGCGGCAACGGCAACAATGAACTGTGGCACGTGCCGGTGTGCGCGCGCTTCCCCGAGGGCCGCGCCTGCACCTTGCTGACCGCGCCGAAGGGCGAGCTGGTGCTGGCGGGGGCCAAGGGGTGCCCGCGCTGGGTGCTGGCCAACGCCGATGGGGCCGGCTACTACCGCGTGCAATACAAGGGCGACCTGCTCACGCGGCTGCTGCACGACGGAGGCAAGTCGCTGACTGTCGCCGAGCGGGCCGGCCTGATCGGCGACGTGGGCGCGCTGGTGCGCAGCGGCCGCATGCTGTACGGCGAGGCCCTGGCCCTGGTGCCCGCCCTGGCCCGCGACGAGAACCGCCACATCCTGGCCAGTGCCGCCAGCCTGGTGGGCGGCCTGTCGGACCACTACGTGCCCGAATCGCTGCGCCCGCAGTACCGCAAGGTGATCGGCAGCAACTTCGGCAGCCGGGCCCGCAAGCTGGGCTGGCAGCCCCGGCCCGACGAGAGCGACGAGACCCGCCTGCTGCGGCCCGGCCTGACCGCCCTGGTGGCCGAGGACGGCGAGGACGCCGCGCTGATCGCCGATGCCCACCGTCTGGCCGAACGCTGGATCACCGACCGCAAGGCCATCGCCCCCGAGCTGGTGGGCACGGTGATGGATGCGGCCGGGCGCAGCGGGGACCGCGCCCTGTGGGAAAAGCTGTACGCCGCCGCCAGGGCCGAGAAGGACCGGCGCGACCGCACCCAGCTGCTGCGGGCCATGGGCGGCTTCATCGACAAGGAGCTGGTGGCAAAGAACCTGCGGATCGCTCTGTCGGACCAGTTCGACGCGCGCGAATCGCTGACCCTGGTGTTCGGCGCCGCCTCGGACCGCCGCACGCGCCAGACCGCCTACGAGTTCGTCAAGGAACACAACGACGAGCTGGTCGCCCGCCTGCCGCGCGCCTTCGGCCTGCGCCTGGCCGGCATCGGCGGCAGCTTCTGCGACGCCGAGCACCGGGCCGACGTGGAGGCCTTCTACAAGGAGCGCGCCGCCAGGGCCCCCGGCGGCCCGCGCGAGCTGGCCCAGGTCCTGGAACAGATGGACCTGTGCATCGCCATGCGCACCGCCCACCAGCCCAGCGTGACCAGCTACCTCAAGAAGCAGTGAGCGTCGTTCACAGCACCACTGGCAGCTCGAGGTGCTGCCGGTAGATCCGGTCACGGTGGGCCAGGAGGGCCGGCGGCACCTGTCCGGCCAGCTCCTCCGCGAGCGGCGCGAACATCCGCTCGATCGGGGGCGGCAAGGAGCACTGCTCGACCGGCAGCGGCGCCACGGCGATGAATGCGGTGGCGCTGTAGATGTCCGCCGCGCTCAGGGCGTCCCCGAACAGATAGGGTCCGCCGCTCGCATCCAGCTGCGCCGCCATGGTGGCGAGAACCTCGGTCACCCGTTCCCGGGCGCGGGCGACGCGATCGGGCGCGTGCCCGTACTTGCCAGCCAGGTATCCGGCGATGGGCGCGGAAAAGCCCCGCTCGCCGCCCGAACGCAGCGACAGATCGATCAGCAGCAATCGGGCGCTCCACAGCAGCCCGCCCTCGCCGCAGATCTCGTGGGCCAGGCCCAGGGCCCGTAGCCGCTGATCCCGATCTGCGGGCAGCAGCGACGGCGCGGGCTGCAGCCGCTCGGCCAGGGCCAGGATGTCGGCCCAGTTGCTGCGCGCCGGCTCGTCGTCGAACAGGACGGCGGGCGCGTTGTGCACGCCGGTCCAGGCCGGCACCTCCGGATCCCGGAATCGGTAGCGGACCACCAGGGCCTCGATGCCCTTGACGTGGAAGATGCCCTTGGCCGCCTCCGCCCAGGCGCTGGGCACCGAGGCGATCACGGCCAGCCGTATCCCGCGCGCCTGGCGGGCGGTCTCGAGATCGACGTACTTCACGGTCGGGCCACGCAGCAAGCGAAGAGGGTCACGGCCGGCCACGCAGCAAGCTCCGGGCCGAGGCAGACATTCGCGGGATATCGACCACTTGCGGCCATCACGCGCACTTTCCTGCGCGTTTTCTGCGCAGCGATCTACGCGCGGTGCGGACGCCGCTTCCCATACACGCGCGGCAGCCGACTTCGATCGCGCGCCCCGCGGCCGCCACGCCCGCCCGCCGCCGCGACCGCCCGCTGGCTTTGCCCGACGACCCCGCTATTTCTTCGTCTTGCGCTCGTGCAGACCGCGGCGGTCGCCGGGGGTCTGGGCGTCGGGACGCACGGTCGATGGCCGGCGCGCGCCGGTGCGGGGCAACAGCGGCTCGATGCCCTCGCGCTGGCGGCGGCCGGGGATGGGCTGATCGGGCAGGACCTTGCTCGGGTCACCCTTGGGATCTTCGCTGATGTCCGTGCGAACGCCCACGTCGAGACCATGGGTCCCGGCGCGGCCGCTGCCAAGGATCAGCGCGGGGTCGCGGACGGGCGGCAGGCGTCGATGTCGCCGCGGGGGAAGATGGCCGGCAGACCCGCGGTGATGCGCGTGATCAGCCGGTCGGGACCCACGGTCACGGTGATGCGGTTGGCCTGGCCGCTGGTGACGCCGCCGTAGCGCGCGGCCACCTGCCCGCCCGGGTCGGACAGGAAGCGAAACGGCGCGCCCAGCGACTTGCGGAACCGCGCCAGGGTCTCGCCGTCGTCGACCGAGATGGCGAACAGCTGCGCGCCCTTGCCGGCCAGCCGCTGCTGCTCGTCGGTGTAAGTGCGAAGCTCGTGGGTGCAGCCGCTGGTGAAGGCGCGCGGAAAGAACGCGAGCATCACCGGCCCCAGCCGGACTGCCTCGCTGAGCGTGACCGGCTGACCGTCGCTGTCGGTCAGGGTGAAATCGGGCGCCGGTTGACCCACGGCGACCTGGACGTCGGTGCGCAACCCTACTTTGCGGAGGGCCCGATCGAGAAATGCCATGGGCGCATCGTAGGAGAGCCCGTGGAAAAAAGAAGCGCGAATGCAGGGGTCGGTCCGCCCCGCCGCCGGTCGATGGCGTGGGCGCCGCCGGCCGGGGGACGCGGCCGTGCCTCCGAGACGGTCCGCTGCGTCTGAGGGACACCACCGAGGCTGCGGTGCGCCGGGCCGTCCAGTGACGACGCCCACGTAACATTCGACTGCGTCGTTCGTTGCTGTGAAACCGGACGACTCCGGCGATCACGGAAAGCACGATCCCGGTAACCTGGACCGGGCCCGGCCGTCGCCCTCACGCGAGGAGAACCATGAAGACCATCCGACCCCTCTGGATCGCCCCGATGCTCGCCTTCGCCGCTCTGGCGCCGCGTCCGGCCGCCGCCGCGGACTTCACCTGGAAGGAGAAGGTAGCCCCCGGCGGCGCGGTGGAGATCCGCAACGTCAACGGCGCCATCTCGGCCGAGCCGGCCTCCGGATCCGAGGTCGAGGTGTCGGTGGTCAAGAAGGCCCGCGGCGAGGCCAACCCGGCCGACCTGAAGATAGAGGTGGTCAAGCACGCCCGCGGGGTCACCATCTGCGCGGTCTACCCGGCCCCGCCCGGCGCGCCCCCCAACGAGTGCAAGCCGGGCGGCGGCCGCATGAACGTCGTCAACGGTTTCGACGTCACCGCCGCCTTCACGGTCAAGCTGCCGGCCGGGCTGCGCTTCGAGGGGCGCACCGTCAACGGCGGCATCAACGCCTCGTCGCTGACCGGCGATGCCGACCTGACCACCGTCAACGGATCGATCGACAGCAGCTCGAACGGGCAGGTGCGCGCCAAGACCGTCAACGGCAGCGTCACCGCCCGCATGGGACGCACCGACTGGACCGGCGAGCTGGAGGTCGAGACGGTCAACGGCTCGGTCACCGTCGAGCTGCCCGCCTCGGCCAGCACCGAGGTCAAGGGCGCGACCGTCAACGGCAGCATCGAATCGGACTTCGGTCTGGAGGTGAAGGGCAAGTGGGGCCCCAAGAAGGTGTCGGGCACCATCGGCGCGGGCGGGCGGGTGCTGAACGTGAAGTCCGTCAACGGCAGCATCCAGGTCCGGCGGCGGGCCTGACCCCCGGGTGATGACGTCATCCTTCGCAGGCGCGCTGGCGGCGCTGCTGCTCGCCAACCAGCCGCCGGTGCTCAGCTCGGGTCCGCCGGCGCTGGCCCGGGACCCGCTGCAGATCCAGGCCTCCCGCTGCGCCGAGAAGATCGTCGTCGACGGCCAGCTGAACGAGGCCATCTGGGCCAGCACCCCGCCCGTCCCCGGGCTGACCCAGAGCGACCCCACCGAGGGCGTGGCCCCCTCCGAGCGCAGCGACGTGCGGGTGGCCTTCGACGGCGACGCGCTGTACGTGGCCGCGCGCCTTTACGACCAGAACGCCGAGGCGATCCGCTCGCAGCTGGCCCGGCGCGACCGCCAGGTCAGCGCCGATTCGTTCACCGTGTTCCTGGATCCGCACCGCGACCGCCGCAGCGGGGTCTACTTCGGCGTCAACGTGGCCGGCACCCAGTACGACGGCACCTTGATGAACGACGACTGGCGCGACGACAGCTGGGACGGCGTGTGGGAGAGCGAGGTCACCCGCGACCAGCAGGGCTGGACCGTCGAGATGCGCATCCCGTTTTCGCAGCTGCGCTTCAAGGAGACGGCCCGGTCGGGCTGGGGCATCAACTTCGAACGGGTGATCGCCCGCAAGAACGAGCACGACCAGCTGGTCTACACCCCCCGCCGCGGCAGCGGCTTTGTCTCGCGTTTCCCCGAGATGCAGGCGCTGGGCGCCATCACCGTGCCCCGCCGGATCGAGGTCCTGCCCTACGCCAGCTTCCGGCTGGACACGCCGGGCGAGGCCGCCGATCCCTTCCGCAGCGGCTGGGGCACCACCCCGCGGGTGGGCGCCGACCTCAAGGTAGGCCTCGGCAGCCACCTGACCCTCGACGCCACCGTGTACCCGGACTTCGGCCAGGTGGAGGTGGATCCGGCGGTGGTGAACCTGTCGGACCGGGAGGTGTTCTATCCCGAGCGGCGTCCCTTCTTCATCGAGGGCGCCGACCTGTTCCAGGGCTTCGGCCAGGGCGGCTCGCGCAACTTCTGGGGGTTCAACTGGATGAACCCCAGCCTGGTCTACAGCCGCCGCATCGGCCGCGCGCCCCAGGCCACCTTGCCCGACAACGACTACGCCGACCTGCCCCAGGCCGCCGACATCCTGGGCGCGGCCAAGCTGACCGGCAAGCTGGGCAGCTGGAACGTCGGCACCCTGCACGCCTTCACCCAGCGCGAATACGGCCGCGTCTCCGTCGGCGGCGCCACCTCGCGCATGGAGGTGGAGCCACTGACGTATTACAGCGCCACCCGGGTGCAGAACGAGATGAACGGCGGGCGCCAGGGGCTGGGGTTGTTGTCGACGGTGGTGGCCCGCGACCTGAACCCGGGCACCTTGAGCGACGACCTGAACCGCACCGCCACCTTGCTGGGCGCCGACGGCTGGACCTTCCTGGACTCCTCCAAGACCTGGGTGGTCACCGGCTGGGCCGCGGGCACGCGCGTGACCGGCACGCCCGGGCGCATGACGAATCTGCAGCAGAACAGCGTCCACTACTTCCAGCGCCCCGACGCCGACCACGTGGAGGTCGATCCCGGCGCCACCGCGCTCAGCGGCTTCGGCGGGCGCTTCACGCTGAACAAGCAGAGCGGCAACGTGCTGTTCAACTCCGCGGTGGGCATCCTGTCACCGGGCTTCGAGATCAACGACCTGGGCTTCGGCTCCACCTCCGACGTGATCAACAGCCACGTCGGCGGCGGCTATCTCTGGCCGGATCCGGGCCGGATCTTCCGCCGAGCCGACGTGGTGGGCGCGCTGTTTTCCAGCTGGGACTTCCAGGGCAACAATCTCTGGAAGGGCGTGTTCGGGATCTTCGAGAGCCAGTTCCTGAACTTCTGGTCCCTCAACCTCAACGGCGCCTACAACCCTCCCTCCATCAGCAACCGCGGCACCCGCGGCGGCCCGCTGATGCTCAACCCCTCCGGCTACGAGCTGGGCGGCAACCTCGAGACCGACCGCCGCAAGCGCTGGCAGGTGGGCGTGCGGGGCGGCATGCAGCGCTACGCCGGCGGCGCCATGCGCAGCTACAACGTGGAGCCCTACCTCGAGCTGCGGCCCATGGACCGGCTGACCCTCAACGTCGCGCCGTCGTTCTCGCGCGAGCAGAACCCGGCCCAGTACCTCGACACCGTCGCCGACCCGATGAACACCGTCACCTACGGCAACCGCTACCTGTTCGGCGAGCTGGACCAGAAGACCCTGTCGGGCAACATCCGCCTCAACTGCATCTTTACCCCCAAGCTGTCGCTCGAGTTCTTCGGCCAGCCGCTGGTCTCGTCGGTCCACTACGACAGCGTCCGCCAGCTGGCCGCCCCCCGCACCTACGACTTCTTGCCCACCGAGCTCGACCCGAACGAGCACGCCTTCAGCTTCGTCTCGCTGCGCGCGAGCGCGGTCCTGCGCTGGGAGTACCGCCCCGGTTCGACGGTCTACCTGGTCTGGAACCAGAACCAGTCCACCCAGGAGGAGGACAGCCGCTTCCGCCCCGGCCGCTCGTGGAGCTCGCTGCAGGCCGCCCGCACCAACACCGTGGTGATGGTGAAGGCCAGTTACTGGTGGAGCCCGTAGCCGGAGGCGTTCGGACGGCGCGCGGGCGTGGACCGGTCGAAACGCCCGCGGCCGGGCGATCAGTTCCCCATCTGTTGCTGCGTGATGATCGTGCAGCTGCCGCCGCCGACGCGGCCGCTGGCGTGGCCGCAGTGAGAGGCGTGGTCCTGGGTGGCGCGCGGGTTCTTCGATTCGAAGCAGTGATACACCTGGCAGCGCGCCCGGAAGTCCGACAGCCCCATGCACATCGACATGCAGTTGGGGATGCGCGGCTTGTCCATCGGTGAATCCGAGCACCGGCTGGTCAGACACCGGCACAGGAGGTCGCAGCACTTGGCCTGCGAATCAGCCTTCGGGCACAGCCGCAGCCAGTCCTTGCCCGGCACGGGATCGCCGCCCAGCTCCTCGGCGCCGGTGCCGCCCGCATCACCGGTCGCGCCGCCGTCCTTCGCGGGCATGGGCGCGGGCCCATCCGCCTTGGCAGGTGCCGCGTCCGGCTTGGGCGCGGGTGCGCCACCCGATCCCGACGCCCCTCCCCCACCACCGCCCGACCCGGACGCGCCTCCCGATCCCGCGGACCCGCCGCCGGCACCCGCGCTGTTCGATCCCCCGCCACCGCCGGTCCCCCCGCTGGCCCGCCCGCCGGTCCCACCGGACGCACCGCTCGGATTCCCGCCCCCGGTCCCGCCCATGGGCGCGTCCGTGGACGGCGTACAGGCTACAGCGAAAATGGATACAACGAACACCACGGTCCACGTGCGAGGCATGCGTCCTAAGTGACGTGGTCCCCGGTACGCCCACCACCTACGCGCATCGAAAAGCGGCGAGCGGCGAGCGGCGAGCGGGGCGGCGAGCGGCGGCGGCAAGCGGCGAGCCGGGGATC
>JBKPRZ010000689.1:0-7996 GCA_046734815.1 Myxococcota bacterium
CGCTTCATGCGATCTTCCACCTCGCGATCGACCGGCGTCGCCTCGGCGGCCTTGGCCAGCGCCTCGCGAGCCAGCGGGTAGCGCTGCTCGCGCATGAACGTCTCGGCGGCGTCGAGGTAGGCGCGCGCCGCCCGCTGCTGCGCCCCGGGCCCGGGAGGTGGGGCCGCCGGCGGCAACGACGTGACGCTGCCGCGCGTGGGCAGTGTCAGGTTGCCCTGCCGGTAGAACCAGATCGCGCCCGCCACCGCCAGCGCCACGAAGGCCAGCGCCGCCCAGCCCGCGCCGCTGCTGCGGCCGCCGCCACCCGCGCGCAGGGGCACCGTCACCTGTGTCTCCATCGGCCGCGACACCCCCGGGGTGGCCGGTGGCGGCGTGTGCATGCCACTGCCCGGGCCCAGCGCGGGCCGGCTCTGGGTGGTCCGCGGCGGCGGCGTGGCGGCCACCTTCACCACGCTGGTAAAGTCGGGGAACAGCTGGCGCAGCCAGCCGGCCAGCGCGGTGGGTGTCGAGGCGTTTTCGCGGGTGGCGCAGAAGGCTTCCAGCCTGTCGCGCAGGTCGCGCGCCGAGGTCAGCCGGCTGCCCACGTCGCTGGCCATGGCCGCCAGCACGATGGCCTCGAGCTGCGGCGGATAGCCCGGCAGCAGCTGGCTGGGCCGCGGGAACTCGCCGTTGAGGATGCGGTCGAGCACCTGCACCTCGGGATCGGTGTCGGTGCCGAACGGGTTGCGGCCCGTGGTCAGCTCGTACAGCGTGACGCCCACGCCGTACACGTCGGCCCGCTGGTCGACGGGACCCTGGGCGATCTGCTCGGGCGCCATGTAGCGCAGGTTCTTCTTGAAGGCGGCCACCTGGGTGTTCGACAGCCGGCCGCGCGCGCTGGCCATCCCGAAGTCCAGCAGCTTCGCGATGCCATCGATCGTGACCACGATGGTGGTCGGCTTGACGTCGCGGTGGACGATCCCCAGCGGCTTGCCGTCCTGGTCGAGGGCATCGTGGGCGCACAGCAGCCCGTCGCAGATGCCGGCCATGATCCGGCTGGCGTGCCCGTGGTGGATGCGACCGCTGGCGTGCGCGCGCGCGATGAGCGCCGCCAGCGGCACCCCGCGCACGTATTCCATGGCGATGTAGGGCCCCTCTTCGTCCTCACCCACCTCGAACACCTGCACGATGTTGGCGTGGTTCAGCTTGGCCACCACCCGCGCCTCGTCGAGGAACATCCGGACGAACAGGGGGTCGGCCGTGTGATCGGCGTGGATGCGCTTGAGGGCCACGTCCTTCTCGAAACCGGCGGCCCCCTGCAGCCGGCACAGATAGACGTCCGCTATCGAGCCTCTCCCGATCTGACCGACAACCCGGAACCTGTTGCGGGTCGTTTCTTCCAAGCGGTGACTCCCCCCTCGCGACGTTAAATCCGGCGCCAGCAGAATGCTCTTACAACGTTCCTCACAGCCCCCAAAGTTTAGTCAAAGCCCGGGCGGTTTCCGCTGACGCTGCGAGCCTAGCCCCTTGCCGCAAGCGCCGCGAGGGGTTTCGGTCGTTGACCGCGTCAGCCGGCGCGTATATACCCCTCGGCCACCGCGCCGCAATCGGCGCGACCGGGACAATCGACGATGAGGTGGACAGCTTCCCTGGTGGTTGCCGGTTGCCTGTTCGCCGCCGCCCCCTCCGCCCGGGCGCAGGTCTTCACCAACGTCTACGGCGACGTCGGGTTCCTGGGCGCGAAGAACGATGAGGTGACGGCCTCCTTCAATGCGCCCCGGCTGGAGTTGTTCCTGACCGCCACCCAGGACCGGCTGAGCTTCCTGTCCGAGGTCCTGTTCGAGGTCGGCGACGACAACGAGTTCCTGGTCGATGTCGAGCGGATCGAGGTCGGCTACCTGGTCAGCGATTACCTGCGGCTGCGGGCCGGCCGTTTCCACACCGCCTTCGGTTATTACAACGATGCCTACCACCACGGGGCCTACTTCCAGTTCACCGTCGACCGCCCCGAGATGGTGCGCTTCGAGGACGAGGGCGGCCTGATCCCGGCCCACTCGGTCGGCCTGCACGCGGATGGGCGCTTGCCCCTGGGCCCCATCGGCTCGCTCCGCTACGACCTCGAGGTGGCCAACGGCCGCGGTCGCACGCCCGACGAGGTCACCAACGTGATCGATCCCAACAACCGGAAGGCGGTCAACCTGCGCCTGCGGCTGGAGCCCGGGTTTCTCGACGGGCTCATCCTGGGCGGAAACGTCTACTTCGACGAGATCTCCGCCGCCACCGGCGACCCGATGGTGCCGCCGGTGCCGGTGGACGAGCGCATGCTGGGCGCGCACCTGGTGTACCTGGAGAACTACGTCCATCTGATCGCCGAATACCTGCGCGTCGATCACACCACCGCCGGTGTGCTGGGAACCACACAGGCAGGCTTCGTCGAGCTGGGCTACACGCTGGGACCGGTCTCGCCTTACGCGCGCTATCACCGGGTCGAGTTCCCGCAGACGCTCGACCCGTTCTACGCCGGCAACGTGCTGGCCCAGCGAGGCAGCTTCACCGCGGGTGTGGGCGGCCTGCGCTTCACCATCTCGGACTTTCTCGCCCTGAAATTCGAGGGCGGATACACCAAGCTCGACCGGGGGCCGAGCGTGAAGACAGGAGCGGTCCAGTGCGCGTTCGCGTTCTAGCGGCCGCCTGCGCCCTGTGGCTGGCTCTGGGCTGCCGCTTCCAGGGGCCCTCCGGCACCGAATACGTTCTCATCCGCAACGCGCGGAACCCGACCGAATCGCTCGGCCGCAAGGAGGCGCGCGACCTGCTGCTGGGCAAGAAGAAGACCTGGACCGGCGGGCAAGTCGTCGTGCTGGTGCTGACGCCGATCGGCTCACCCGAGCTGCGCTGGCTGGCCGGGTCGGTGGCCGGGCTGTCCGACGCCGCCTTGATGGCCCGGATCCGGCAGCACGTGTACGAGGGCGAGATACGCAAGCCGATCTCGTCGCACAACGAGGAGGAGACCCTGGCGGCGGTGGCGGCCGAACCGGGAGCGCTGGGCGTGCTGCGCACCGAGGCCGCCCGCAGTCTGCCACCCACCGTGCGCGCCCTGCCCCTGCAATGACGGCCGGGCGCCCGTCGGGGCGTTGTACTCTGCCGGCATGAGTCGCCCGCGCGCCGTCGCCCTCGCCCTCGCCGCCGTCCAGCTGGCCTCCCCCGCCCTGGCTGCTCCGCCCTCCAGCGATCGCCCCGAGCTGGCGCAGGGCCTGGACAACAAGCCGGCCCGCCTCGAGTGGTTCCGCGACCTGGGCTTCGGCATGTTCATCCACTGGAGCGTCGACAGCCAGATCGGATCGGACATCAGCCACTCGCTGGCCGGGGCCAGCGAGGACTACCGCAAGCGCCACTTCGAGGAGCTGCCGAAGACCTTCGACCCGCGCAAGTTCGATCCCCGGGCCTGGGCCGAGCTGGCCCGCCTGGCCGGCATGAAATACGTCGTGTTCACCGCCAAGCACCACTCGGGCTTTGCCATGTGGAACACGCGCACCACCGACTATTCGGTCATGCACACCCCCGCCCGCAAGGACCTGCTGGGCGAGGTGGTGCGGGCCTTCCGGGCGCAGGGTCTGGCGGTGGGGCTGTACTTTTCACCGGAGGACTTCCACTGGCTGCACACCCACGGCAAGCCGGTCACCCGCCGGCCCCACCCGGGGGTGACGCCACAGGAGAATCCCGACCTGCTGCGGCTGGACCGCGCGCAGCTGCAGGAGCTGGCCACCCGCTATGGCCGCATCGACGTCTGGTTCCTGGACGGGCCCGCTGGCGGCATGCGCGACGTGATCTGGAAGGCGCAACCGGAGGCGGTGATCACGCGGGACGTGCTCGAGACGCCCGAGCAGACCATTCCCGGCGTCGCCCTGGATCGCGTCTGGGAGTCCTGCCTCACCATGGGCACCGCCTGGCAATACCAGCCCACCCACGACAACTATCGATCGGGCACCGATCTGATCCAGATCCTGATCGAGACGCGGGCCAAGGGCGGCAACCTGCTGCTCAACGTGGGGCCCAAGCCCGACGGCGAGCTGCCCATCGAGCAGGAGGAGCGGCTGCGCGAGATCGCGCTGTGGAACTTCGCCTACGGCGAGTCCATCCGGGCGGTTCGTCCCTGGGTGGTCACCAACGAGGGCAACCTCTGGTTCACGCGCAAGAAGGACGAGGACACGGTGTATGTCTTCATCACCGGCACGCCCTGGGTGATGGGCGAGCGCAAGACCTTCCGGGTGCGTTCGATCCGCCCCACCAGCCGCACCGAGATCAGCGTGCTGGGTGCCGACGGCAAGATCCTCGAATACAAGCCCGAGGTGGACGCCAGCCCGCGCTTCAAAGCCGACGGCGAGGGCCTGCAGCTGGACATCATGATGGCCCAGCGGCTGTACAACGCGCGCCGCTGGCCCAACCCCATCGTGGTCAAGCTGACCCACGTCGAGCCGGCGCTGACCCCGCCCGCGGTGGTCACCGGGGCTGGCCAGCTGGGCGCCGGTCACACCGAGGCGGTGCTGAACGGGGACCTGCGCTCGCTGGGTCAGGCGGCGGCGGTGGAGGTGGGCTTCGAGTTCCGCAAGCGCAAGCAGACGGAGGAGCTGCTGAACGCCGATGCCCCCTGGCGGGCCACGCCGCTGGTGCGTCGCCAGAGCACCGGCCCCTTCTCCCTGACGGTCAAGGACCTGGACCCGAACCTGACCTACGAATTCCGGGCGGTGGTCAAGCACCCCCTGCTGATGGTGCGCGGGGAGGAGAAGCCGGTGGCCGAGCGCTGACCGTCAGCCGCGCACCGGCGGGTCAGCCCGACCCCGCACCTGCTCGGCCGGGTATTTCAGCCGGTTCTGCTCCAGCTTGGCGGCCATGGCCTCGATGAGGTCGATCCCGATCCGGTCGCACAGGAGCAGCAGGGCCAGGCCCACGTCGCCGATCTCGGCCGCCACCCGGGCGCGCAGCTCCGCCTGCCGGGAGGCCGCGTCCGCCTGGTCGCCGGGCACCCAGCGGTATTCGGCCAGCAGCTCGCCCACTTCCGACGCCAGCAGCATGCACAGGTTCTTCGGATCGTGGAATTGACCCCAGTCGCGTTCGGCGACGAATGCGCGAAGGACCGGAACGAACGTCTCCATCTGCATGAACGCCAGGGTATCTCATCGGTTCCGGCTTGCCGAAGGAGCCGGCGGAACCTAGCGTGCTAGAGCTTTCCCCGCTCACATCCACCGGAGGCCTTCAGACATGGGCAGCGAGACCTACCACGAGCCGCTCGAGCTCCTCTCCGAGCGCACCCGCAACCTTCACCGCGCCATCGTGTCCCTGATCGAGGAGCTGGAGGCGGTAGACTGGTACGGCCAGCGGGCCGAGGCGGCGAGCGATCCCGAGCTGAAGTCGGTGCTGCTGCACCACCGGCGAGAGGAGATCGAGCACGCCTTCATGAACCTGGAATGGCTGGTGCGCAACGAGGAGACGTTCGCCGAGCATGCCCGCACGTACCTGTTCAGCCAGGGTCCCATCACCGAGGTCGAGGAGGCGGCCACCGTGGCCGAGGTGCAGTCGGGGAGCCAGTCGCGGCCCGGACCGCCGGCGGCAACCAGCGGGCGTTCCCTGGGCATCGGCAGCCTCAAGACGGAGCGGTGATCACCATGGACCTGCTGAAACGCGAGCTCGCTCCCATCCTCCCCGAAGCCTGGGACCTCATCGACAAGGAGGCCACCCGGGTGCTCAAGCTGAACCTGGCCGCCCGCAAGCTGGTCGACGTGCGCGGCCCGCACGGCTGGCAGTTCGCGGCGGTCAACACCGGACGGGTGCAGCCGCTGCGGGAGGTGGGTCCCGACCTGGAGATGAGCCTTCGTCGGGTGCAGCCGGTCCTCGAGCTGCGGGTGCCCATCCGCCTGCAGCTGGCCGAGCTGGATTCGGTGGCCCGGGGGGCCGAGGACCCCGACCTGGGTGCGGTGGTGCGCGCGGCCGAGAAGCTGGCGCTGGCGGAGGACAACGCGATCTTCAACGGCCTTCCCGCGGCCGAGATCGCGGGCATCGTCCGCTCGAGCCCCCACGCGGCACAGCCGCTGCCCGGTGAGCTGGCCGGGCTGCCCCGGGCGGTGCTGGCGGCCCGCGAGACCCTGCGCGAGGCCGGGGTCGGCGGACCGTATGCGCTGGTGCTCGGGGCCGCCCTCTACGACCAGGTCCGCGCCGCGCTGCTGGATGGCTATCCACTGGCCAAGCAGATCGAGGCCATCGTGGACCGTCCCCTGGTCCGGGCGGTGGCGCTCGAGTCGGCGGTGGTGCTGTCGCTGCGAGGCGGGGACTACGAGCTGTGGCTCGGGCAGGACCTCAGCATCGGATACGCCCACCACGACAAGAAAGAAGTCGAACTTTACCTCACGGAATCTTTCACGTTTCGGGTACTCGAACCCTCGGTAACCGTGCTGTTGACGCGACGGGCATAGGCGCGTTAAAGTCCGGTAGACGCCGGACGTCTTCCGGTTATCATCGTGGGGTCAGGGCGGACGTGGACCTACACGCACCCCGCTGCGCCCACCGGCCTGGCATCGATCGCCAACGGTCGCGAGCCCCCACGGAGTTTGCCCATGCCATCCAAAGCGAACACGGGCCTCGTCTGTCTGCTGATGGCAGTCCTGCCCGGAACCGGCTGTCAGGTCCAGGACCAGGGTCTGCAGTCCCCGGTCACCCCCCCGACCGCCGCGCCCACGCCCGCACCGGCGCCTGCCCCCGAGGTCACCCATCCACCCAGCATCGACCCGCCCGCGACGCCCCCGCCGCCGCCGGCCACACCGCTGCCACCGCCCGCCGCGGTCCCGGTACCCACCCCGGTCCCACCGATCGACAACCCGGCCGCGCCCGACGCCGGGCCCGCGGCCGAGCCTTCCCCCTGTGCCAGCCCGCGAACCGGGCCGTTCACGCTGCGCGTGCGCAACCCGAACATCGAGAGCGACGAGGTGGTCTTCGACCCCGACGGCCAGATGCTGCTGGTTCGCGACAGTGACGTGGTCATGCTGGAGACGGGCTCGGCCGCCGACCCCATCCTGCGGAGCGTCCTGGGGCGGGGCGGCGGGGCCCTGCGGTTCATGGCCGACGGCACCCTGCTGGTGGCGGACTTCACCGGCGACAGCACCAGCCGCTACGACCTCCCCAGCCGGCGCGTGCTCTTCCGCGCCAGCACCCGGTCGCCCATGAAGATGGCCGTTGGCCCGGGCGAGCGTCTGTACGTCAGCAGCCAGGACGGCTTCATCTATCTGGTGAACACCCGCACGGGCGGCCGCGAGGTGCTGGCCTCGCCGAGCTCGGGCGTGGGTGGGCTGGCCTTCAGCACCGACTACCGCACGCTGTATGCGGGCATGCTGCAGGACCAGACCATCGCCGCCTTCCCGGTCGAGTCGGACGGCGGCCTGGGACCGCCGCGCACGCTGAGCCGCGGGATCCCGTTCCCGTTCGCCCTGGCGGTCGACGAGTGCGGGAACCTGTACACGTCGGGCGGGACGGACGGTGAGGTCCGGCGGATCAGCCCGGCTGGGCGCGCCGAGGTGATCGTGCGGACCGACATGCCGGAGCTGTGGGGCATGGCTTTCGGCTCCGGGAAACACGGCTGGTCGGACACCGCGCTGTACATCACCAGCGATTCCAACGGTCGCCGCGGGCTGTTCGAGGTGCAGGTCGGCGTCAAGGGCGCGCCCCCCGCGCCCGTCCTGTAGTCGCCCCGCGATCGAAGGCCGTTTCGGCGGCGCCGACCAGCGGCCTGTCGGCGGACAGCGGCGGCTGACGCGGCAGCACCCGGCGGCAACGCCTTGCCGAGGAGGTGAACCTCGTGCACCGGGCGGGAACGCCTTGCCGAGGAGGTGAACCTGGTGCGGCGGTCACACGCCCGTCGTCGCAACGGCGGCGGCCGGCGTGAGGGTGGACGCCACCGCACGGGCGATTAGGGTCGCCCGGCGGCGGCGGTCAGTCAGGCATGGGTGGTGGTGATGGAGGCGAGGGCGGAGGG
>JBKPRZ010000690.1:0-3745 GCA_046734815.1 Myxococcota bacterium
CCGTCGAGCTGCGCGATGCGCGCGGCCAGCTGGACAGCGCCGATGGCAGCACCGCGGTCACGGTGAAGCTGGCCAGCGGCGGCGGCCGGCTGGGTGGCACCGCGACCCGCACGGCGGCCGGCGGCCTGGTCCAGTTCGACGACCTGGAATACGACCGCTGGGAGGACATCACCCTCGAGGTGTCCGCCGCCGGCCTGGCGCCGATCGTCAGCCCGCCGGTGCCGGTGCGGCCGCTGCTGCGCCTGAAGGATCCGCCCGCCCTGCAGGTGCGGCGCATGACCCCGCTGGGGCCGTTCGTCGTCGAGCTGGCCGACGGCACCGGCGCGACGGTGCCTCCGAAGCCCGGCCAGAAGGTGACCCTGGAGGTCGCCGCTGGCGGCGCCACCGTCGAGGGCGGCGCCGAGCGCACCTTCGCCGCGGGGGCCACCTGGCCGCAGGTCAGCTTCATGGCCGCCGGCAACGTCACCCTGGTCTTCCGCAGCGAGGACCTCGAGCCGCTGAGCCAGGCGGTGCTGGTGTTCGATGCCTCGCGCACCGAGGCGCTGTGGCTGCCCGCCGCGCGCGTGGGGGTGCCGTACATGGCCGCATTGCCCACCGGGTCGACCGCCTATCACCTGACCGCGGGGGCCTTGCCCGCCGGCCTGACCCTGGATGCGGCCCGCGGCACCATCAGCGGCACGCCCACCCAGCCGGTGCACGCGCGCCTGCAGGTGGCCGGCGATAGCGCCGGCAGCGTGACCATCTGGCTGACCGACCTGTCGATCTTCCCCGACAGCGAGATGCCCGCCCGCACCCTGGATCAGATGAACGCCGACGGGCCGTTCGCGGTGGGGGCGCTCGACGAGACGGTGATGGTCGCCTCCCGCAACCGCAGCGAGAAGGTGCGGGTCTATTACCCGCAGACCGAGGGGCAGGTGGCCACGGGCAAGTTCCCGCTGGTGGTGTTCCACCACGGCGCCGCCAACACCTCGGGCGACGCGGCCAGCCCGTTCTCGACGATCTATCTGCGCTACGACCCCTTGCTCAAGCGCTGGGCCTCGCACGGGTTCGTGGTGGCCACCATCGACGGCGTCGACACCATCGTCACCGGCGGCCGCGGCACCGGGCTGTCGCTGATGAACCTCACCGCCATGTCCGAGAACCAGCGGGCCACCATCACCCACCTCAAGCGGCGCAACGGTGAGGCCGCCTGGCCGCTGGCCGGCCACCTCGACGGTGACCGGGTGGTGGTGGCGGGCCACTCGCGCGGCGGCGGCGCCTCGCTGATCACCACCGCCGCCAACCCCGAGGTGATGGCCGCCATCCTGCTGAAGCCGGTCGATCCGATGATGGCTCCCGGTGGCGAGAACCAGTGGAGCCGCAAGCTGCCGGCCCGGCCGATGTTGATCAACATCGCCGGCGACGACGGCGACGTGACCTACCCGATCTGCGACTTCCTGTACGAACGGCGCAACAGCCTGCAGTCGGCCCACACCATCGTGGGGACAGTCCACAACTACACCCTGGGCTGCTCGCAGCCGATCTGCGGACCGGAGGCGCGCACCCGCCCGCGCATCGCCCGCGAGCAGGACTGGGCCATCACCAACGCCTACGCCACCGCTTTCCTGAAATACGTGGTCCAGGGCGATCTCAGCTACGCCCCGCTGGTGTTCGGCGGGGAGGGGCTGTCCACGGGGCTGTCGCCGCTGGGGGTGCTGGTACGGGGCGACCGTGGCGCCGCCGCCCTGGTGGTCGACGATTTCCAGGACACCGACGCCAGCACGAACCGGCTGGGCCAGCCCATCTCGGCCACCGGCTTCATGCAGGAGGTGGACGAGCCCTCGATGACCAGCGTGATCGCGCGGCTGCCGGCCACCTCGCGGCTGCGGGCGCTGTACGGACGGGCCGCCAACCTGACCTTCTCCCGGGCGCACCGGCTGACCTGGAACGCCCCCGGCGCCACCTACCGCACCGGGCTCGGCGGCCTGGACGTGCGCGGCCGCGGCGCCTTCGTGCTGCGCGGCCGGTCCGACGCCGCGAAGATCGAGCCCGCGGCGGTCAACCTCGTGTTCACCGACACGGCCGGCGGGCGGGCCACCGTGCCCGGCACCGGCCACCTCGGCGCCAACGGCCTCAACGCGCGCTTCTCGGACCTGATCGTGCCGGTGGCGGACATCGCCCGGGGCGGCGCCGACCCGGCCCGCCTGTCGGCGGTGGAGATCCGGTTCGACGCCCCCGCGGGCACGCTGTACGTGGACGATCTGCGGTTCGAATAGCGGCCGGGGGCGGGCGACCCGGCCGCCCGGTCGTCACTCGTACTGGATGTTCGAGGCGGTGAGGACCTTCTTGCCTTCGGTGTCCTTCACCGTACCGGTGATGGTGGCCTTCTTGACGGCGCCGCTGCAGACCGGCTTGTGGTTGTCCTTGGCCACCTTGTTGTCGGCCAGGTAATAGCGGGTCTCCTTGCCGGCGTCGGTCACGCGCAGCACGCCCTGGCACTTGTCGCTCTCGTGCAGCGCGCACTTGGCGCACACCAGATCGCCCTTCAGCGTGACCTCGGCCGCCGCCGGCGGCGCCGCCGCCTTGGCCTTGCCCGACTCGCCCGCCGCCGCCGACCCGCTGGCCAGGGCCAGCCCCAGCACACACATCGAGAGGAAAACAGCGTTCTTCATGGGTACCTCCTTGCCGCGTCCGGCGCGGTCGGAGGCCACACTACCCCGCCCGGCCGTCCGGGCACCAGCCCGTCACTGCTCGAGCGCCGAGCCGATCACGTCCAGCAGCGAGTGCGGCGGCGGCGCATCGCCCGCCAGGTGCCAGAACATGACGCCACCGTTCATGCGACCCAGCTTGGCCTTGCGCTCGATGGTGGCCGGGCCGTTGTAGTAAACCTTGGCGTCCGGCGTATCGATGAAGTCCGCCTTGTCGGCGCCGGGGAAGCGGGCGACGACCTCCGCGTAGGTCAGCGCCCCGCTGGCTGGGCAGCCCCCGCCCCAGCAGTAGCCGTAGAAGGGCACCCCCAGCGCCACCCGGTCGGCGGGGATCTTGCGCCCGCGGACGAAGTGGTCCAGCGCGGCCACCGCGCTGTCGTAGCTGGAGTGCTGACAGGGCTGCGCCGATGCGTTGTTGCAGGCGTCGTAAGCCATCACGCTGACGAAGTCCATCAGCGCGAACGCCGCCGGCGTGATCTGGGCGTCGAACCAGGAGGCCACCGCCGCGGTCACCAGCTTGCCCTTGGGCTTCAGCGCCGCGCTCAGCCCCTTGACCAGCGCCTCGTAGTTCGCCGGCGGGATACCCGCGTCCTCGACGTCGATGTCCACCCCGTCGAAGTTCCGCGCCTCGGCGAACGACACCACCAGCTGCACGAAGGCGCCCACCTTGTCGGGCGCCAGCTGCGGCAACACCCGGGCCGTGCCGGTCGAGCCCCCCACCGCCATCAGCACCTTCGCGCCGGCGGCGTGGGCCGCGTTCACCAGCACCGCCACGTCGGCGTCCGGGCTGGCCAGCGCCAGCGGCTCGGTCATCGTCGGATAGGCGAAGGTGATGATGAGGTGGCTGATCTCGTGCAGGTTCACGCTCGCCGCCAGCGCGGGCAGGTTGCCCAGCGAGCTGCGCGCGTAGGCCACCACCCGGTTGGCCAGCTTGATCGGCTGGCCCGCCGGGGGGGCGCCGTCGGCAGCGGGCGCCTTCGCATCGGGCGTCGCCGGGGTTCCCGCATCGGGCGTCCGCGGACCATCGGCGGGAGCGCCGCCGGCCGCGGCATCCGACC
>JBKPRZ010000691.1:0-11298 GCA_046734815.1 Myxococcota bacterium
GGTGGCAACGCCGGCAATGGTGGTGGCACCGCCGGTCCAGCCGCGCCCGCCGGCGAGCCGCGCTGATCACCGTGCCGGTGACCACCGTGGTCCGCGGGCGCGCCGCGGAGCTGCTGAACGCCGGCGATGCCGCGGCGGTGGCCCGGCGGCTGCGCCAGGCCCTGCGTCGGCTGGACCGCGTCCGCTCGACCGCTTCGCTGGTGTTCACCGACGACCAGGAGATCCGGCGCCTGAACCGCGTTTACCGCAAGCACGACCGGGCCACCGACGTGCTCAGCTTCCACCTGCAGGAGCTGGCCGGCGAGACCGACCCGGCCGGGCGCGGCATCGAGCTGGGCGACATCGTGATCTCGGTGGAGACCGCCCGGCGGCGGGCGGCCGGGCGGCGCCTGCGCGGCGAGCTGGAGCGGCTGGCCGTGCACGGGCTGTGTCACCTGTTCGGCCACGACCACAAGCGGCCGGGCGAGGCCCGGCGGATGTTTGCGCTGGAGCGACGGCTGCTGCGCGCGCCGGTTCGGGCGTAGACTGCCCGTCATGCGCGCGGCACTGGCTGTCGTTCTGTGCCTGATCTCGTTCCCCGCGGACGCGGGCGGCAAGTGGATCCAGCTGTTCAACGGCAAGGATCTCACCGGCTGGAAGCCGAAGATCCGCGGCTACCCGCTGGGCGACAACCACTTTCACACCTTCCGGGTGGAAAAGGGTGTCCTCAAGGTCTCTTACGACGAGTACCCGAAGTTCGAAGGGCAGTTCGGGCATCTGGTGTTCGAGCGCCCCTTCTCCCGCTACCGCCTGCGGGTCGAGTACCGCTTCGTGGGCCAGCAGGCCGCCGGCGGCCCGAAGTGGGCCTTCCGCAACAGCGGGGCGATGATCCATGGTCAGGCGCCCGAGAGCATGGCGGTGGATCAGGACTTCCCGGTCTCGATCGAGGTGCAGTTCCTGGGCGGGCCCGACAGCGGCAAGCGGCCCACCGCCAACGTCTGCACGCCGGGCACCAACATCGTGATGGACGGCAAGCTGGTCACCCAGCACTGCATCGAATCGAGCGCGAAGACCTTCCCCGGCGATCAGTGGGTCACCATCGAGGCGGTGGTCCACGGCGGCGAGCTGATCGAGCACAAGGTCAACGGGGTGTCGGTGATCAAGTACAGCAAGCCCCAGCTGGACGAGCGGGATCCCCAGGCGCGCAAGCTGGGCGCTGGCGGCACCGTGCTCGACCACGGCTACATCTATCTGCAGGCCGAGAGCCACCCGGTGGAGTTCCGCTAGGTGGAGCTGCTGCCGGAGGATTGACGGCCGGACTGTCAGGAGACAGCGTCGCTGAGCTGGACGTCGGCGGTGCCGGTCGGGCCCCCCAGGCAATCGCCGATCGCGCGCAGGGCGGGCAGGCTGGAAGCCTCGTGGGCGAGCAGCGGGACCTGCAGGATCGGGATGGCGGGCGCGCGCTCGGCCAGGCGCTCGATCTCGCGGCGCTGGGCGCGGGCGGTGCGGGACAGGTAGAGCGCTGCCTGGCTGAGCACGTCGGCGGCGGAGGCGCGCTGCTCGCCCGGCCAGGCGCGCAGCGCCGGTTGCGCGTCCAGGTGGCCACGCACCTCCTGCAGGTCGGCCAGGCCGGGGGCGGGGAGCACCCGGTTGGCCACGAAGGCGTCAAGCGACAGGCCCGCCTCCGTCAGGCGCTCGAAGAAATACAGCGCCTCGTTGACCGCCGGCAGCTCCGGGGCCAGCACCAGCAGGAAGCCCGACTGCGGGTCGCGCAGCAGCGCCTCGACCGCGCGGGCGCGCTCGAGAAAGCCGCCCAGCACCCCCCGGAAGTCGGCCAGGAAGATGCCCAGGTCGTCGAGGAAGCGGCTGCCCACGAACCGGCCGATGCGCGAGATGGCCAGGGCGCTGCCCGCCCGCAGCCGGCGCAGCGAGAAGCGGCTGCCGGTCTCGGCCGAGCGGGCGAACCAGCTGACCGCCGGGCTGGTGACCGCCTCGGCGATCCGCCGGGGGGCGTCCAGGAAGTCGAGCGCGTTGGCGGTGGGGGGCGTGTCCAGCACCACCAGATCGAAGTCCCCGCTGTGGTGAAAGTCGTACAGCGCCAGGGTGGCGGCGTACTCCTGCGAGCCGGTCAGCGAGGTGGTGACCTGCCGGTAGATGGCGTTGTCGAAGATGCGCCGGCGCATCTCGGGGTCGGGAACCTGGGCCTCGACCAGCCGCTGGAAGGCGAGGGCGGTGTCGATGCGCGCCGCCCAGACCATACCGTCGGGGGCGCCCAGCATGCGGCTGGCCTCGGGCGGCAGGCGGGTGGGGGTGTCGCCCAGCGCCGGCAGCCCCAGGGCATCGGCCAGCCGCGGGGCCGGGTCGATGGTGGCCACCAGGGTGCGGCGGTGCGCACGCGCGGACAGCGCCGCGATGGCCGCGGCCACGGTGGTCTTGCCGACCCCCCCGGGGCCGGCCGAGACCAGGATCCGCCTCCTGGCGAGGACGTCACTCAGCACCCGGGTGCTCGTATCATGAAATGCGGACCAGGACAGCGGTGATGTTGTCGGGACCGCCCGCTGCGTTGGCGGCCTCGATCAGGCGCTGGGCGCCCTCATCCAGATCCACCGTCGCCGCCATCCGGTTGGCCAGGTCCACGTCCGGGACGCTGCCCCACAGCCCATCACAGCAGATCAGATAGAGATCGCCGCGTTCGAGCTCGTGGCTGCTGACAGAGGGCTCGACCTCCGGCCGGCTGCCCAGCGCCCGCGTCACCACGTTCCGATGCCCGATCGCCGCCAGCTCCTCGTCGCTGATCTCGGGACGGGCGGCGCGCACCTCCTCGAGCACCGAGTGGTCGCGGGTCAGCGGCGTCAGCGCGCCGGCGCGCAGCCGGTACACCCGCACGTCGCCCACGTGTGCGATCACCACCTGGGTCTCGCCCACCGCCAGCGCCGCCACGGTGGCGCCCATGCGGTGGTATTCCGGGCGGGTGGTGGCCACCTCGCGGATGCTCTGGTTCGCCACCTGCATGCCCACGCGCAGCAGGTTGCAACCCAGCGACAGAGCCTTGTCGATCGGAAACGGCCAGGGCGAGCGGGGGGCGGCGTGCTGCTCGCGGAAGAAATGTTCGATCTCGTCGACCGCGGTCTTCGCTGCCATCGCCCCGCCGGCGCGGCCGCCCATTCCGTCGGCCACCACGAACAGGCGTGATTTGGGAAACAACCCGAAGGCGTCCTCGTTCTCCTCGCGCTGGCGGCCGGGATCGGAAGCGCCCGCGGCGGTGAGCGCCAGCGGCGCGGCCGCAGAGGACGGAGGAGCAACTGTGGACATGAGGGGGCGTCTATAGGTTACGCCTTTGCGACCGCTTCTTGCCAGCGTGCGCGCAAGGCCTGCATACCCTGACGGGTGGTGTGGTCGCGCGTGGGCTGGAACCGCCGCACCTCCTCGGTCGCCCCCGCGGCCGAGAAGAACCCCACCGCCCGCCCGGCCAGGCGGGCGGCCCCCAGCGCGGTCACCTCCACCGCCGCCGGCCGCACCACCTCGGCGTCCAGCAGGTCGGCCTGGATCTGCATCAGCAGGTCGTTGGCAGTGGCGCCGCCGTCGACCCGCAGGGCGCGCAGCTTGTCGCCCGAGTCGGCCTCCATGGCCCCGACCAGCTCGACGATCTGCAGGGCGATCGCCTCCAGCGCCGCCCGGGCCAGGTGGGCTTTTGTGGTACCCCGGGTGATACCGGCGATCAGGCCGCGCGCCTCCGGCCGCCAGTGGGGCGCGCCCAGGCCAGCCAGCCCCGGGATCATCACCACCCCGCCGCTGTCGGGCACAGACGCGGCCAGGGCCTCGATCTCCGGCGCACGCTGGATGATGCCCAGCCCGTCGCGCAGCCATTGCACCAGCGCACCGGCGACGAAGGCGCTGCCCTCCAGCGCGAAGCTGGTGGCGCCGTCCACCTGCCAGGCCACGCTGGTCAGTAGCCGGTGCTTCGAGAAGACGGGCCGGTCACCCACGTTCATCAGCAGGAAGGCGCCGGTGCCGTAGGTGCACTTGGCGTCGCCGGGGGAGAAGCAGCCCTGGCCGTACAGCGCCGACTGCTGGTCACCGGCGATCCCGGCCAGCGGCGTGCCGTCCTTCAGGCCGGGCACGCCCCGCAGCGGGGCCAGCTCGCCCGAGCAGGGGACCAGCCGGGGCAGCAGCGCGCGCGGCACCCGGAACAGGGCGCACAGCTCGTCGCTGAAATCCAGGGTGTGCAGATCGAACAGCAGGGTGCGGGAGGCGTTGGTCGGATCGGTGATGTGGGCCTGGCCGCCCGACAGCCGGAAGGCGAGGTACGAATCCACCGTGCCGAAGGCGATCTCGCCGGCCTCCGCCCGCGCCCGCAGGCCGGCCACGTTGTCCAGCAGCCAGGCGATCTTCGTGGCCGAGAAGTACGGATCCAGCAGCAGCCCGGTGCGGGCCGACAGGGCCGGCTCGTGCCCCGCCTGCCGCAGCTCCGCGCAGGCCTCCTGGGTGCGGCGGTCCTGCCAGACGATGGCCCGGGCCACCGGACGGCCGGTCCGACGCTCCCACAGCACGGTGGTCTCGCGCTGGTTGGTCAACCCCACCGCCACCACCTCGGGCTCACCCGCCCGACCGCGCGCCTCGGCCAGCGCCTCGAAGGTGGTGCGCACCCAGTCCTCGGCGTCGTGCTCCACCCAGCCGGGCCGGGGAAAGTGCTGGGGCAGCTCGCGGTAACCGCGGCCGACGATCTTCCCCTCCCGGTCCAGCAGCAGCACGGTGGTGCCGGTGGTGCCCTGGTCGATGGCGGCGACGACCTTCATGCGCTGGCTCCTCCCGAGGCGGCCGGCAGCGGCGCAGAGCTGTCGGCGGCGTGTTTGTTGAAGAACCGCACCACCGCCTCGACCACCGCCCGGCGCTCGACGTCGATGGCGATCAGGTGGCCGGACCGATGCAGCCAGACCCGCTCGATCTCGGTCGAGCCGATGGTCCCGGCCAGCTCCAGCGAGTCCTCCATCGGCACCGTTCGATCGCGCGCGCCGTGCATGACCAGCGCCGGGACCGTTACCTCGGGCAGCTCGCGGCGGACCAGCTCGCCCAGCTCGATCAGGCTGTGCACGCCGGCCAGGGGCATGGCCACGTGGCTGGGGTTGCGGGCGGCCATCTCCGGATCCAGCACGTCGAAGCCGCGCGACTTGGGCAGCAGACCCAGCGGGCCGTTGCGCAGCGACAGGGGCAGGCGGGCCCAGGCGCGCACCGCCGCCACCTCCAGCGGCCGCAGGCGCAGGGGCGCCGACATCACCGCGATGGCGTTGACCCGGCCGGGGTTGCGGCGGGCCAGCGCCACCGCCAGCAGCCCGCCCAGCGAGAACCCGGCCACCGAGACCGGACCGCCGCCCACCTCGGCCGAGAGGCGATCCAGCGACTCCTGCGCCGAGCGCAGCCAGTCGGCGTGCCGGGTGCACCGCAACTCGTCCAGCGATCCGCAGTGGCCGGCCAGCGCCGGCGCCGCCACGGTGAACCCCTGCGCGGCCAGCCCCTCGGCGATGGGGCGCACCTCGAAGGGTGTGCCAGTGTACCCGTGTAGGACCAGCGCCGCCCGACGGTCACGTCCCTTGGCGAAAAAGGCGGTCTTGTCTCCGTCACCGGAGCGCAGGAAGCGGGGAAGCCATCGCATGGGCGGCGCGCGCGTGTCAGGAAGTCCTACGCCGGAAATTACCGCAGAGCCAGATCGCGTGGACCTGTTACCATTTCAAGAGCAAGGGTCACGGTCATGCGTCGCGTCCTCGTGGTGGACGACGAAGAGAATCTTCGTCACATGTTGCAGATCCTGTTGCGGCGTGAGGGCTACGAGGCGGTGGGCGCTCCCTCGGTGGAGGCTGCCCTGGGCGAGCTTTCCACCCGGCCCTTCGACGTGGTGCTGGTCGACCTGCGCATGCCCGGGCGCCCGGGGCTGGACCTGGTGGACGAGGTCCGCAAGCGCCGCCTCGACACGACGGTGGTCGTGATGACCGCCTACGGCAGCCGCGAGGTGGCCATCGAGGCCATGAAGCGCGGGGCCTACGACTACCTGTCCAAGCCGTTCGAGCCCGACGAGCTGGTGCTGCTGCTGCGCAAGGCCGAGGAGCGCGAGCGGCTGTTCCGCGAGAACCAGACCCTGCGCAAGGAGCTGCGCGCGGGCGGGCGCGAGCCCGAGGCCGGTCTGGGCGAGATCGTGGCCAAGAGCAGCCGCATGGTCGAGATGTTCCGCACCTTGCGCAAGATCGCCGAGTTCAAGACCACCGTGCTGGTGGGAGGCGAGTCGGGCACCGGCAAGGAGCTGGTGGCGCGGGCGCTGCACCGGCTGTCGCCCCGCTGCGACGCCCCCTTCATCGCCGTCAACTGCGGGGCCATCCCGGGGCCGCTGCTGGAGTCCGAGCTGTTCGGCCACCGCAAGGGCGCCTTCACCGACGCCAACCGCGACCGCCGCGGCCTGTTCGAGGAGTCCTCCGGCGGCACGCTGTTCCTGGACGAGATCGGCGAGCTGCCGCTGGCCCTGCAGGTGAAGCTGTTGCGCGTGCTGCAGGAGGAGGAGATCCGCCGCCTGGGCGACACCCAGGACATCCAGGTGGACGTGCGGGTGGTGGCCGCCACCGCCCGCGACCTGGTGGCGGAGGTGGCCCGGGGGGCCTTCCGCGAGGACCTGTTCTACCGCCTGAACGTGGTCCACCTCGAGCTGCCGGCGCTGCGTGATCGCAGGGAGGACATCCCCCTGCTGGTCGCACATTTCATCGAACGGATGAACGCGCGCATGGGCCTGGCCATCACGGGCGTCACCCCCGAGGCCATGCGCCGGCTGATGGACCACGAGTGGCCCGGCAACGTGCGCGAGCTGGAGAACACCATCGAACGGGCGATGGTGCTGACCGACACCGCCCAGATCGACGTGGATGCCCTGAGCGACAAGATCGGGAACGCCAACCGCACGCCGGCGCCGGTGGTCGCCCCGGCCGACGACGACGACCTGTCCATCAAGCGCGCCTCCCGCCGGGCCGAGGAGGAGCTGATCCGTCGGGCCCTGACCCGCACAGCCGGCAACCGCACCCGCGCCGCCGAGCTGCTGGAGATCAGCCATCGCGCGCTGCTGTATAAAATCAAGGAATACGGCATCGGAACGGCCCGGGCGGACGGCGATACCCCGACCCCTTCACCTTTGCCCTCAACTCGGAGGCCCTGAGGTTCGATGTGATATAGACGTGAAGCCGCTTACGCTCTTATCGGAGCTGGTGGGTGTGGAAAGAGGGGGGCGCGGGAAGCGGAGAACCGCGTCGCCACAGGGGTTTGGCGGCCGGCGCGTCAGCGAAAAAGGCGCTCAGCAGAAGGCGCCGACCCGCCGAGATCTTGGGGGGGGATCATGCCTCGCCACTGCATAGGTCTCGACATCGGGTCGAACTCGGTCAAGGCGGTCCAGCTGAGGGAGACCGGCAAGGGGCTCCAGCTGCTGAGCTTCGGGATCGAGCCGCTGCCCGCCCAGACCATCGTCGACGGTTCGATCATGAACCAGGCGGCGGTGGTGGAGGCCATCCGCACGCTCCGCAACCTCCTGCGCTTCAAGGGCAAGGAGGTGGCCACCGCCGTGTCCGGGCACTCGGTCATCGTCAAGAAGATCAAGATGCCGGAGATGACCCGGGAGGAGCTGGACGAGCACATCCCCTGGGAGGCCGAGCACCACATCCCGTTCCCCAAGGACGAGGTGGAGATGGACCACCAGGTCCTCGGCAAGGCGGCGGGGCAGATGGAGGTCGTGCTGGTGGCGGCCAAGAAAGAGGTCATCGCCGACTACAGCCTGGCCATCCGAGAGGCCAAGCTGCAGCCGGCGGTCCTGGACGTCACCGCGTTCACCATCCAGAACGCCTTCGAGGTCAACTACACCCTCGAGCCACAGGAGGCGGTGGCGCTGATCAACGTCGGCGCCACCATGGCCACCATCAACATCCTGGGCAACGGCACCAGCGCCTTCACCCGCGACGTGGCCGGCGGCGGCAATGATTTCACCGAGGAGATCCAGAAGCGCCTGAACGTCAGCCAGGAGGAGGCGGAGGCGTGGAAGCTGGGCGGCACCGCCGAAGGTGAGGTGGTGCCCCAGGAGGTGGAGGGGGTGATGGAGGAGATGGCCGACAGCATGGCCGGCAAGCTGCAGCGCTCGCTGGACTTCTTCCTCTCGTCCACCGCCGACGCGAAGCTGTCGCGCGTCTACCTGTGCGGCGGCACCGCCAAGGTGCCGGCCCTGCAGCGCGCGCTGGAGCAGAAGTCCCACACCCCGGTCGAGATCCTGGACCCCTTCCGCCGGATCATCATCGACGAGAAACGCTTCGACCCGGCCTTCCTGCAGCAGCACGCGGCCGAGGCGGCGGTGGCGGTGGGGCTGGCGCTGCGCCACATGGGGGACAAGTCGTGATTCGCATAAACCTGCTCCGCCAGAAGCGGAGCCTGCGGGGCGAGGCCGGCCAGCGGCACCTGGTGGCGATGGGCGCCTCCCTGCTGGTGGGTCTGAGTGCGGTGGTGGCGGTGCACGTGCACGGCAGCGGCAAGCTGAGCGGGCTGCTGCAGGAGAACGCCCGCATCCAGACCGACATCGACCGCCTCAAGGCCGAGCTGGGTGACTACGACAAGGTCAAGTCCCAGCGCGAGGACCTGCTCAAGCAGCGCAAGAGCATCCAGGCCCTGGAGGCCGGCCGCACCGGACCGGTGTTCCTGCTGCGTGAGCTGTCGGAGATCCTCACCCCCGGCAAGGGACCGACCTTCGACCGGGTGGCCTACGAGGAGGCCCTGCGCCGCGATCCCAACGTGGGCTTCAACGCCGCCTGGGACACGCGCCGGGCCTGGCTGGAGAGCTACGAGGAGCAGCAGAAGAAGGTGAAGATCCGCGGCGCCGCCAAGTCCCACGACGACGCCGCCGAGTTCATGAAGCGGCTCAACTCGTCGGTCTTCTTCAGCGGCGTGAGGCTGGAGAACACCCAGGTGTCGGGCGGCAACGGCCCCATCCGGCAGATCACCTTCAACCTCAACGCCGAGGTGACCTACTGATGAACGAGCTCATCTCGAAGCTGATGAAGCTCAAGCCGCCGCAGAAGGCGGCCGTCACCGCGGTGGCGATCGCGGTGATCGCCGGGCTGTATTATCAGTTCTTCTACGCCGACATCAGCGACGGCATCGCCTCGGCCGAGGCCAACCGAGCCAAGCTCGTGGAAGAGCGCACCGGTTACGAGCGGCGCAAGACCGAATACCTGGCCTACCGCAACGAGCTGGTGCAGCTGCAGGAGGAGCAGCGCGAGCTCCTGCGGGTGTTGCCCAAGCGCGACGAGATCGCCTCGTTCCTCGCGAACATCCAGGAGCAGGGCGAGCTGTCGGGGCTGGAGGTGATCAGCTTCCACGTCGACAGCGAAGTGCCCGACGAGCTGTACGTGAAGATCCCGGTGCGCATGGAGGTGCGCGGCGGGTTTCACAACCTCACCAAGTTCTTCAAGAGCGTCAGCGAGCTGCGCCGGATCGTGACGGTGGAGGACCTGGCCCTGGTGCCCGAGCGCGACCCGCGCGGCGAGACCGCCAACGACAACGGGCCCGTCCGGCTGAAGGCGCGGTTCACCGCTGCCACCTACCGGTACCCGGATCCTGCGGACAAGAGCGGCGGCGGAGGTGGCACGTGAACCGGTCCCGTATCGTCAAGGTGGTCCTGCTGTCGGCGCTGGTGGCGGGGGTGGGTCGGGCAGCCGAGCCGCCCGACGAGAACGACCCGGCCAACAACCGGCCCGGCAAGGTCAAGATCAGCGCGGTCAAGCAGACCATCACCAGCGCGGTCAAGGACGCGGCCAACATGGCCGCGGGCAAGGCGGCCCCGGGCAAAGAGGACGCCGGGAGCGCGCCGGCCAACGACGCCGCCTCGCGGGCGGTGTCGCTGCGGCGCAAGACCCTGCGGGAGGAGGACTTCGTCGACAACGACGAGAGCAACCGCGATCCCTTCAAGTCCTTCATGAAGCTGTTCATCGACCGGGGCATCACCCGCACCATCCGGGCGCCCGCCGTGTTCGACAAGTTCGCGCTGGAGGAGCTGGCCCTCATCGCGGTGGTCTCCGGTGACGCTCAGCCGCGGGCCATGTTCCGCGACCCGGGCGGCCTGGGCCAGACCGTCAAGCGGGGCGACTACCTGTCCAAGTCGGGGGCCCGGGTCACCAAGATCCTGTCCGACCGGGTGATCCTGGAGATCGCGGAGACCTCCACCACCGGTGAGCCGCGATCGATCGAGAAGGCCGTCCTCGTCCATCCCGATGAGGAGGCGCAGAAATGAAGCCCGTGGAGCGGTGGAAAGCTTCACGACGGAGAGGTCCGACCGTGGGTATGCAAGTGCGTGCGGGGTTCGCGATGGTAGCGGCCGCTGTGTCCCTGTTGATCATGGACGGAGCGGCCCGGGCCGAGTCGCGGGGGGTGGTCGAATCGCTCTCCGCCGCGGAGGGTGCGGACGGGGTCACCGCGGTGCTCATCGCGGTGTCGTCCCGTCCCACCTTCACGACCTGGAAGCTGGAGCAGCCGGCCCGGGTGGTGATCGACATCAGCGGCACCCGCCTGGGGCCGGTGACGGTGCCCTTCGACGCCGGCACCTTCGCGGTGGGGGCCATCTCGGCCATCGCCAGCGACGGTGACGGCGGGCAACGCACCCGGGTGGTGCTCACCCTGCGTCGGCCCGCCGACTACGACGTCGAGGCCAGCGGCAACAAGATCTCGGTGCGGGTGCGCCCCCACGAAAAGCCGGCCGACGCCCCCGCCGCGGCGGGAGCCAGCAAGCTGGACGAGGAGCGCAAAGCCCTGGAGCTCGAGCGGCAGCGCATCGAGCGGGCCGGGAAGGCCGCCGCCGAGGCCACCCGAAAGCTGGCGGCCGAGCGGGCCGAGGCCGACCGGCTGCGCGCCGAGGTGGACAAGGCCCGGGCGGAGGCGGACAAGGCGCACAAGGCCGCCCAGCAAGAGCGCAGCGAGCTGGAGGCGATGCGCGCCGATCTGACCGGGCGCCAACGGGCTCTGGCCAGCGCCGAGAACGAGGTCAAGCGGACCCAGCAGCAGACCGAGGACCTGCGCCGCCGTACCGAACAGGCCCGCCAGCAGGAGGAGGAGCGCAGCGGCGCCGCCCGCCAGGCGGCCGAGAAGCTGGCCCGGCAGCGCGAGCAACTCGACGCCAAGCTGGCCGCCTCCGAGGAGCAGCGGCGGCGGCTGGCCGCGGCCGAGAAGCTGGTGGGCGAGCGCGAGGCTGGCGTCAAGCAGTCGGCCCGCGACCTGGAGCACCGCGAGCAGGCGGTCCGCTCGGCGGCCGCGCGCCTG
>JBKPRZ010000692.1:0-16362 GCA_046734815.1 Myxococcota bacterium
GGGCCGACGCTTGCCGCCGCCCCCGCCGCCGCGCAACCCCCCCCAGGCGCGGAGGCACCTCCACCGCGGGCTCGCGGCGCTGCAGGTTGGACGGGTGGCCACCGCCGAGAGCGAATTCACCGAGGCGGTGGCGGCCGATCCCCAGAACCCGGAGGGCTTCGTGGGGCTGGCCGACGCCCAGTTCGAGAACGCGAACTACAAGGCGGCGCTGGACTCGGCCCGCAAGGCGATCAAGCTGCACTACGCCGGCTTCAAGCCGTTCGTGCTGGCCGGCCACGCGCACATGAAGCGGGGCGAGTTCCGCGAGGCGCTCGACGCCTACCAGCAGGCCGCCCGGCTGGCGCCGTACGATCCCGCCATCCAGGAGTACATCACCCGGGCCAAGGCCAAGCAGGCCGGTTCGGGTGATGCCCCGTCGTCGTCACCCTGAGGCGAGCCCGGACAGGGCCACCGCTTCCAGCGGGCGCGGTTCGGCGCCGCTGTCGTCGACCGGCACGCCGTCGCGGTAGGTGACGGTGTTGGCCAGGGTGGCGGGGATGCGTGGGCCGGGCGTCAGCAGGCCGACCAGGTTCAGGGGGTCGCAGGCCGACAGCGCGATCACCTCGCCGTTCTTCGGGCGGCGGCGGGCCGCGCGCAGCGCCTCGACCGCCTCGGGAGCGGCGAACTGCTCGCCGACGATGCCGCCCACCAGGCGACCGCCGCGCAGCTCGCCGCGCATCTCGAGGCGGCGGTAGAGCCGGACCAGGTCCCGCCAGGGCGGCGCCTGCGGCTCCCGCCGCAGCAGATCCCGGAACACCACCCCGTAGCGGCGGACGTATTGCCGGGCCAGCGCCTCCAGCCGGTCCTCGTCGGGGCTGGGCGCCGGTACGCGCAGCAGCGACCAGCGGCCGGTGCCGGCGCGTCCGATCCGCTCGGGCTTGCGCACCCAGCGCCCGTACCAGCGGCGGCGAGCGCCCGCGCCGTTGCCCACGGCGGGAAGGAGCGCGCGCAGGGCCGCGAAACCGTCGGCGGTCACCCGGCCGGCGGCCACCAGCTCCCACAGCGCGTCCTCCACCTCGGCCCGCAGGCGGTGGGCCCCGCCGATGATGTCTTCCAGGAAGCTGGCGCCCGAGGTGGTCAGGAAGCCGAGCACCTCCGCGGCCGGCGGCGACAGGCCCTCGGCGGCGGCGCCGTCGCGGGGACCGAGCAGCCAGCCGAGATCGCGGCGCAGGGCCAGCGCGATCGGCGCCGCCCGGGTCGGCACCTGCGTCCCCTCCGGCCGGGACTCCAGACGCCCCCAGACCACCTCGCCGCCCAGGCACAGGTCGTCCAGCCACGAGGGGTCGTAGTCCGTCACTCGCAGCGACAGGATCTCCCGCTCCCAGGCGCCGGCGGCGGCCTCGAAGCCCTGCAGCTGCCCGATGACCGCGGCCAGACCGTCGCGGCCGGCCAGCTGGGTGCCGGGGCGGACGTGTTGCCAGTCGAGCAGGAAGCGCAGAAAGTCGCTCACCGTCACGGGCTCGATGTCCCGTCGCAGGCGGTCCAGGGTGCGGCGGTTGATCCGGGCCAGCAGGCGGCGATCGCACCACTGCACCACGTCCCCTGCCGTCGCCAGGCCGAAGCTGCCGCGCAGGGCCGCGCCCGACAGCTCGACCTGCGCCAGGGCCGCCTCGACCTCCGCCTCGCGCAGATCGAGGGCCGCCGCCAGCGCGCCGGCGGTGGTGGGGCCGGTGAGGGCGAGGCGGGCGCGGACCAGCTCGACCAGGGCGGCTTCTCGCTCGGTGACGGGGGCGGCCCGGCGCGAGGGCGGCTCGACCACGTCGGGCTCGAACCGCCGGTCCGGCCAGGCCAGGCAGGCCAGAGAACGCCGCTCGGCCGCCACCCAGAGGTCGTCGGCGCCGCCGACCAGGCGCGCGGCCCGGCACTGCTCGATGAGGACCTGCAGGTGTTCGGTGAAGCCGCGGGCGGTGCCGTCCGCCGCGGGCAGCGCGCCCAGGTCCAGCAGCAGGTCGTGCAGCTCGTCGGCGGTCTCCACCCACGGCTGCGCCTCGTCGACGACGGCGGTGACGGCCTCGGGGTCGAGCGCACCCAGGGTCTCGACGATCTCGGCGGGCAGACCCCGGCGCAGCGACACCGCCCGCGAGCGGCGCTCCTCCAGCGGGGCGTCGTCGAGGAAAGTGTAGGGGTTCGAGTTCAGGATCTCGTGCGAGAAGGGCGAGGGTTCGGCCACGTCCCGTGCCAGCCGCTCGACTCGGCCGGCGTGCAGCTCGTGCAGGAACCGCCGCAGGCCCTCGGCGTCGGTGGCCTCGACCAGGCAGTCGCGGATGGTCTCGGCCACCAGCGGGTGGTCGGGCACGTCGACCGGGCCGGCGCCGTGGTTGTCCTGGCAGGCACTCTGGGCGGGGAAGACCGCCGCCAGCAGGTCCTGCGCGCGCATGCGCTGCAGGTTGGGTGGCACCTTCTTCCCGCCGCGGCGGCGCAGCAGCGCGAGGGCGCGAGTGGCGTTCCAGCGCCATCGGGTCTCGAACATCGGCGCCTGCAGCACCGCCTGGGTCAGCACCTCCTGCACGTCGTCGGGGCGGACCAGATCGAACAGGCTGTCGAGCGGGAAGCTGTGCTGCGGGCCCAGCGACAGCAACACGCCGTCGTCGGTGGCCGCTGCCTGAAGCTCGAAATCGAAGGTCCGGCAGAACCGCTTGCGCAGGGCCAGGCCCCAGGCCCGGTTCAGACGGCCGCCCAGCGGCGCGTGGATCACCACCTGCATCCCGCCGCTCTCGTCGAAGAACCGCTCGGCGATCACCCGGGTGGGCGAGGGCACGGCCCCCAGCGCGGCCCGCCCGGCCAGCACGTAATCGCGCATCAGGACGGCCCCCGCCGCGTCCAGAGCGCAGCTGCCCTGCAACCAGGCGGCGACCGCCTCGGGGTCCTCGCGGCCCGCGCGCTCGGCGATCTCCTCGCGCAACGCCCCCACCTCGACCGACAGCTCGGCGGTGCGGGCGGGCGCTTCACCCAGCCAGAACGGGATGGTGGGGGCGGCCCCGCCGGCGTCCTCCACCCGCACCCGCCCGTTCTCGACCCGGCGGATGCGCCAGGAGGTGTTGCCCAGCAGGAAGACGTCGCCGGCCATGCTCTCGATCGCGAAGTCCTCCTCGAGCGTGCCGATCACCGTGCCTTCGGGCTCGAGCACCACCTCGTAAAGGCCGGTGTCGGGGATGGCGCCCCCCGAAGTGATGGCGGCCAGGCGCGCGCCCCGGCGCCCGCGCAGCCGGCGGTTGACTCCGTCCCGGTGCAGGAGCGCCCCCGCGCGGCCGCGGCTGGTGGAGATGCCGTCGGCCAGCATGTCGACCACGGCGTCGAAGCGCTCGCGCGGCAGCCCAGCGAAGGGTCCGGCCCGCCGGACCAGGGCGTAGAGCGCGTCCTCCTCCCACTCCTCGGCCGCGCAGGCCGCCACCAGCTGCTGCGCCAGGATGTCCAGCGGGGCGTCCCGCAGCCCGACCCGATCGAGCTCGCCCCGGCGGGCGGCCCGCACCAGGGCCGCACACTCGCACAGCTGGTCTCGGGTCAGCGGGAAGAAGCGGCCCTTGGGGGTCCCGCCCACCGCGTGCCCCGAACGTCCCACCCGCTGCACGCCGGTGGCGATCGAGCGCGGCGACCCGATCACGCACACGAGATCCACCGCCCCCACGTCGATCCCCAGCTCGAGCGAGGCGGTGGCGACGATGGCCTTCAGCTGGCCGTTCTTCAGCCTCTGCTCGGCGTCGAAGCGGCGCGCCCGCGACAGGCTGCCGTGGTGGGCAGCCACCGCGTCGGTGCCCAGCCTTTCACCCAGGTGCAGGGCCAGCCGCTCGACCAGCCGGCGGGTGTTGACGAACACGATGGTCGACTGGTGGCGGCGGGCCAGGTCGGCGACCTTGTCGTAGATCTCCACCCACTGCTCGTTGGTGCAGACCGCGCCGATCTCGTCCTCCAGCACCTCGACCCGCAGGTCCAGGTCCCGCGCGCCGCTGGCATCGACCAGGGTGGGGGGTGGGCGATCGCCCACCAGCAGCCGGCTGGCCACCTCCATGGGGCGCACGGTGGCCGACAGACCAATCCGCTGCAGAGGGCCCTCGACCAGATCGTCCAGCCGTTCCAGCGAGAGCGACAGGTGGGCCCCCCGCTTGTCGCCCACCAGCGCGTGGATCTCGTCGACGATCACCGTGCGCACCTGGCGCAGGCCCCGGCGGCCCGATTCGGAGGTCAGCAGGATGAACAGCGATTCCGGCGTGGTGACCAGGATGTGCGGCGGCTGGCGGACCGCGGCCCGGCGCTCGGGCAAGGTGGTGTCGCCAGTGCGCACGGCCGACCGGAGGGGCAGGGCGGGGTGCCCCGCCTCGCGGGCGGCGGCGACGATCTCCGCCAGCGGGTCCTCCAGGTTGCGCTTGACGTCGTTCGACAGCGCCTTCAGCGGCGTGACGTACAGGACCTGGGTCCGATCGGTCAGGCTACCGTCGATGGCCTCGCGGGCCAGGGCGTCCAGGCAGTAGAGGAACGCCGCCAGGGTCTTGCCCGAGCCCGTCGGCGCCGTCAGCAGCACGTCTCCACCGCGGGCGATGGCTGGCCAGGCCTGCGTCTGGACCGGGGTCGGGCGGACGAAGCGCCGCTCGAACCAGGTGGCTACGATCGGATGGAACATCCGTTCAGGTTGCCACTTTACCCGACTCCGCGCCAGCGCCCAGCAGGCGGAGCACCAGCGCATGCATGAGATAGATGATCGGGGTGAGGGCGATCGCGATCAGGATCTTGAGAGCGTACGAATCGCGCACCACGCCCAGGATGAAGGACATCGACTTGCGGCCGCCCAGCAGCACGAAATTCACGACCATCGTGTCCATCAGCTGGCTGATGAGCGTCGACCCGGTGGCCCGCAGCCACAACATCCGGTGGCCGGTCGCCCGACGCAGCACCCCGAAGATCGCGATGTCCATCAGCTGCCCGATCACGTAGGCGGTCAGCGAGGCCACGTACAGCCGGCCCGACCAGCCGAAGACGGTCCCGAACGCCGCCTGGCTCAGGGGCGTCTCCGGGCTGACCGGCAGGGCGATGGCCACCTGGATGACCACGAAGGCGAACACCGCCGCGCCCAGGCCCAGGTAGGTGACCCGGCGCGCCCCCGCGGCTCCGTAGAACTCGTTGAGCACGTCGGTGAGGACGAATGTCAGCGGGAACGCCAGCATGCCTACCGACAGGTCCACCCGACCCACCCGGAAGAACTTGCCTCCGATCAGGTCCGCCACGAGCAGCGCCGCCACGAAGAGGGTGGCCAGCCACATGTACAGCTGCTGCTTGCGCTCCATGTTCGGCTGGGCGGCGACCCGCCCTTCTTTCCTAGCGCAGGGACTCCAGGCACAGCGCCGCCTCGGCGCTGTCCCACTTGGCCTGATAAAAGAGCTGCTGCAGACGTCCTTCCGAATCGATCAGGAACGTCTCCGGGTACTTCTCGGTCCCGTACTTCTTGGGCACTTCCTTGGAGGTGTCGAGCAGCACCGAAAGGATGGTGCCGCGCGGGAAGAACTTTTTCACCACCTGCCAGTCCTCGTCGAGGCTGACCGTGACGATGTTCAGCCGGTCCCCCACCCGCCCCACCAGGTTCTCCAGCGAGGGCATCTCCTCGACGCAAGGGGCACACCAGGTGGCCCAGAAGTTCAGCAACACCGGCTTGCCCCGCAGCGACCGCAACGACCAGCTGCGGCCGGTGGCGTCCTTGAGGGTGAAGTCGGGTGCTTCCATCCCGGGCTTCACCTTGGACGCCACCATCTGCTGCGGGTTGAGCGCCCGGCAGGCCTCGCTGCGCATGGCGCGCGCGCGCGTCCCGGCCGCGTGAATGAACCGAACGGCCAGGAAAGCGACCGCCGGGACGACGATCGCCAGGACCACCAGGCGCTGCCGGGTCATCACGAGCGCTTGCGGGGCTTGGCCAGCTCCTGCTCGACGATCTTCTTGAAGGTGTCGTAGGGGTAGGCGCCCGAGATCTTGCGTCCGTTGATGAACGCCGCCGGCGTGCCCTGCACGCCCAGGGTCTGCCCGACCTTCACGTCGGCGTCGATGTCGGCGTCGTACTTCTTGCTGTCCAGCGCGGCGCGCACCTTCTCGACGTTCACCCCGACCTCCTGGGCGAACTTCTCCAGGTTGGGCCGATCCAGCGCGCGCTGGTTCTCGAACAGCTTGGCGTGCATCTGCCAGAACTTGCCCTCTTCACCGGCCACCCGCGCGGCGATGGCGGCGGGGCGGGCGTTGGGGTGGAAGGGCAGGGGGTAGTCCTTCCAGACCACCCGGATCTTGCCCGGGAAGTCCTTCTCCAGCTGGGTGATGGACGGCTCGACCCGGCCGCAGAACGGGCACTGGAAGTCCGAGAACAGCACCAGGGTGACGGGCGCGTTCTTGGGGCCGCGTGCGAAGGACTTGCCGGGGTCGACCTTGTAGACGGTCTTGTCGTCCTCGGGGTTGGCCTCGCCGCCCTCGGCCTTGGCGGCAGCCGGCGCCGCCGGCACCGCGGCCAGCGCTGTCTTCATGATCTGGTCGTAGACCTTGGCCTTGGGCGTGCCCTTCTTCACCAGGGCCTCGGCCTTGGTCAGCTCCTGATCGATGCGGGCCTTGAAGGCCTCGTAGGGCTGGGCGCCCGAGAGGAAGATGCCGTTGATGAAGAAGGCGGGCGTACCCCGCACGCCGATCTTGCTGCCGGCCTCGGTGTCGGCCTTGATCGCCGCCTCGTATTTGGCCTTGTTGGCGTCGAGGGCCGCCTTCACCTTGCCCGCGTTCAGCCCGATCTCGCCGGCGTATTTCTCCAGGCTGGCCCGATCCAGCGCGCGCTGGTTCTCGAACAGCTTGTCGTGCATCTGCCAGAACTTGCCCTCCTCGGCGGCGACGCGGCCGACGATGGCGGCGGGCATGGCGTCGTTGTGGAACGGCAGCGGGTAGTCACGCCAGAAGACGCGGACCTTGCCCTTGTATTCGTCCATCACCTTGGAAATGGTCGGCTCGACCCGGCCGCAGAAGGGGCACTGGAAGTCCGAGAACTCGACAATGGTGACCAGCGCGTCCTTGGCGCCCTTGACCGGCGCGCCCTTCACCTCGGCTCGGTAGACCGCGTTCGGATCCGGCGCTCCCGGCTGGGGCGGCGGCGGCGCCACCTTCTCCAGCCCGTCCTTGATGAAGGCGGCGTACAGCTGACCGCGCGGCGTGCCGGCCTTGAGCTTGTCGTCGGCCTTCTTGATCTCCTCCTCGACGGCGGCCTTGAAGGCCTCGTAAGGCTGGGCGCCGACCATCTTGCGCCCGTTCACGAAGAAGGTGGGCGTCCCGGTGGCGCCGAACTGGCCGGCCTGCTTCTTGTCCTGCTCGATCCGGTCCTTCAGCTTGGGATCATCGAAGGCGGCCTTGAACTTCGCCATGTCCAGCCCCAGCTCCTGGGCGTATTGCTCCAGGCTGGGGCGGGTCAGCGCCTGCTGGTTGGCGAACATCTTGTCGTGCATCTCCCAGAACTTGCCCTGCTGGTGCGCGGCCTCGGAGGCCAGCGCGGCGTTCATCGCGTTGTCGTGGAAGGGCAGGGGCAGGTGCTTGAAGGCGACCTGGACGTCGTCCTTGTAGGTGTCCAGCAGCTGCTTGATGCTGGGCGCCGCCCGGCCGCAGAAGGGGCACTGGAACTCGGAGAACTCGACGATGGTCACCTTCGGCGCACGGCCCCCATGGGTGGGGGCGTCGCCGATCGCGACCTTGTACACCTCGTTCGAGATCTGCGGGCGTGCCGGGCCGGAGGGCGTCGGCGGCGCGCCCGGCGTTCCGGCGGCCGGCGCGCTGGCCAGCAGGGTGTCGTACAGCCGGTTGCGGGGCGTGCCCTTGGCCAGCAGCTTCTGCGCGGTGGCGATCTCCTCGTCCACCACGGTCTTGAACGAGTCGTAGGGCTGCGCGCCGACGAGCGGGCGCCCGTTGATGAAGAAGGCGGGCGTGCCGCTGACCCCCACCTGGCCGCCCAGGGCGGTGTCGGCGTCGATGCGCGGCTTGAACTTGTTGCTGTCCAGCGCCTGCTTGAAGCGGTTCATGTCCAGCCCCAGCTCGCCGGCATAGCGCTCCAGGTCGGGGCGCTTGATGCTCTGCTGGTTGGCGAACAGCTTGTCGTGCATCTCCCAGAACTTGCCCTGCTCGCCGGCGGCCAGCGCGGCCTGCGAGGCCAGGGGGGCGTCCTGGTGGAAGCCGAGCGGGAAGTGCTTGAAGAAGATCCGGACCTTGTCCGGGTACTCCTTGCGCAGCCGTTCCAGGCTGGGCGTCACCCGCCCGCAGAAGGGGCACTGGAAGTCGGAGAACTCGACGATGCTCACCAGCGCATCGGCAGGACCCCGGAACTCACCGCTCAGTGGGACGCGCTTGCGCTCGCCGCCCGGGACGGCGACGTCCGACGGCTTGACCGCGACGGCTCCCTCGCCGCCGCCCTTGTCCCTGAGCGCACGGCCGGCCAGAAAACCGCCGACCACCGTGGCTCCGATGAGAATGAAACCTGTGCCTTTTTTCATGCGACTCTCCGTGACGGACCACGGTAATACCCGATGGCCCCAACCCCAGCAACCACGACCAGCAACCGGCGCCGCGCCCGGAATCTTCCTGGGCACCCCCCCGGTATCTTGCGTCGAGCGGTCTCCACGTGTTATGGACCCCCCTTCCAACGCCCAGGTAGCTCAGTTGGTAGAGCAACGGACTGAAAATCCGTGTGTGGACAGTTCGATTCTGTCCCTGGGCACCACCCACCGGGGCGGCAGCCCTGCCCGTCGCCTCAGGGCGGGCTCGAGACCTCCTCCTCGTCGTCCTCGCTGGCGGACGTGGGTTCTCCTCGCACACGGCGGATGTGACCATCCCGGATCTCGCCGGCCACCAGGCGGAAGCCCGCCACCTCGATGAAGTCGCCCGGCAGGGGAGGTCGCCCCAGCTTGGCCTCCATGTAGGCGCCCAGGGTCTCGATCTCGGGGCGATCGGGCCCCAGCTCCAGGCCCAGCTCGCGCGAGGCGACGTCCAGGGTCAGGCGACCCTCCGCCTCGAAGCGACCCTCGGGCATCCGGACGATGGGTGGGATCTCGCCCACGTCTTGCTCGTCCTGGATCTCGCCCAGGAACTCCTCCAGCAGATCTTCCATGGTCACGATCCCCACGAACTTGTCACCGGCACCGACCACCACGGCGATGTGCACGTGCCGCCGCTGGAACTCGCGGCGCAGCCATTCCAGGCGGGTCTCCTCGGACACGTAGATGGGCTGGCGGGCGATCTCGCGCATGCGCTTGGGCCGGCGGGCAGAGGCCAGCGCCGCCACGATGTCCTTGAGGTGCACGTAGCCCATCACCTGGTCGGTGGCCGGGTCCACCAGCGGGTAGCGGGTGTACTGGTTGGACAGGGCCACCTTCAGGTTGTCCTCGAAGGGCGCTCCGTAGGTCAGGCTCACGACATCCCGGCGCAGAGTCATCACGTGGCGGGCCACGCGGTGGGTGTAGTCGAACACGCGGTCGATCAGCCGACGGGCGCCGGGCTCCAGCTTCACGTGCTGGAGCACCAGGCGCAGCTCGTTCGGCGAGTGCAACATCTCGGCCTCGGTGGCGGGGTTCAGGCCCAGAAGGCGGACCACCAGATTCGAGGCGCTGTTGAGCAGCCAGATCAGCGGGAAGGCCAGCCGGTAGAAGGCGCGCAGCGGGATGGCGGTCCACAGGGCCAGGGGCTCGGCCTTCTGCAGGGCCAGCACCTTGGGCACCTGCTCGCCGATGGTGGTGTGCAGGAAGGTGATGGCCATGAAGCTCAGCACGAAGGCAACGGTGCGGCTGGCCAGACCGGTCCAGGCACCGAACGGCTCCAGCGGACCCTCCAGCAGGCGCGCCAGGGTGGGCTCGCCGATCCAGCCCAGGCCCAGCGATGCGAAGGTGATGCCCAGCTGGCTGGCCGAGAGGTAGGCGTCCAGCCGGCCGAGGATGCTCGAGACCACCTGCGCGCGGCGACCGCCGTCCTTGACCAGCTCGCGTACGCGCGTGGGGCGGATCTTGACGATGGCGAATTCGGAAGCGACGAAGAAGGCATTGGCCAGCACCAGCAAGCCGGTCAGGATGAGCGCCAGGCTCGTACTCATGCCGGGCAGTGTAAGGCAGCGGCGGGCGCGCGTTCAGACGTAGTTGAATCCGTAAAATGGAAGCGGCAGCTGGGCGTAGGCCGGGTTCCAGCGGGCGGAGGCGAAGGGAAACCGGATCTCGTCGCGGGTCCAGCCCAGGGTGGGCGCGACTGCTTCCAGCGCGTCGTCGTGGGGCGGGACCACCAGCTCCAGCGAGGCGACCCCCAGGGCCTGCCTCAGCGCCGGTGCCGCGGCGGCCAGGGCCGGCCGGTCCCCGGCGATCTCGAGCACGCGCGCGCCCGGCTCGCTGCTTTCCGTTCCCGACAGCAGGGCCACGCCGGCGTAGGCCACCGGACGCCCGCCGCGCTCGATCAGGTACAGGCGCGCGCGGTAAAAGAACAGGATGCCGGTGGCCAGCAGGCGCACCCACTCGTCGGCCGTGCGCTCGAAGCGCACCGGCTCGGCGGCCTGAAGGGCCATCACCTCCTCCAGGGCGTCGGGTCGGAACAGCACCGGCTGGGCGGCGGGCAAGCTGCCGCTTGCGGCGGTGGGACCGATCCGGTAGCGGCGGCAGGGCGGGTAGGGGACGAACCCGGCCCGCTGGTACAGGCCCCGTTCGCCGGAGACCAGCGCCAGATCCGTCCCCGCGTTGCGGGCGTGGGCAGCGGCGGCGCCGAACACCCGGCTGGCCAGCCCCTTGCCCTGGTGCTCGGCGACGGTGAAGACCGCCCCGAAGCAGGCCACCTTCAGCGGCGCGCCGGCGATGAGGACCCTCGACCGCACGAAGCCCGCGTGGGCGATCACCTCCCCCGCGCCGTCTTCGGCCAGCCACAGGTTGCCGGCGTTGCCGGGGTCGAACAGCAGCGGGTAGTCGCGGCCCATCGAACCGGTGCCCGGCCGTCGCGGCTGGCGAAAGATCCGATCGGCGGCGGCCACCACGCGCGGGAGGTCGGCAGCGGTGGCCGGGCGTACCAGAGGAAGGTGCTGATTCATCGGCGAGCCGGGCCGCGCAAGGACGTGCTAATGAGGGCCATGGCCTCCACCTTCGGCGGCGATATTCGCACGATTCCCAACCTGATCACGCTGTCGCGGATCGTGTTGATGCTGGTGGCCGCGGCCATCTATTTCCTGGGTCGACCCGGCATCGCCATCCCGCTGGCCGTGGTCGCGGGCGTCACCGACTACCTGGACGGAGCGATCGCCCGCGCGACCGGACAGGTCACCCGGCTGGGCGAGATCCTCGATCAGTTCTGCGACCTCTGCTACGAGTCGCTGGCGCTGATGGTGGCGATCGACGCCCACTTCTTTCCGCCCTACTTCATCCTCATCTATCTGTTCCGGGAATTCTGGGTGATGAGCATCCGTCGTTCGCTGGCCGGCGCGGGCAAGAACATCCCCAGCAGCATCACCGGAAAGTTGAAGACCAACCTGGTCATGTGGGGCTTTCTGCCGACCTTCCTGGCGCTGGGCGGCGTGGCGCCGGCATCGGCCGTGCCGTTTCTGACTCAGGCCGGACGCATCATGGTCAGCCTGGGCCTGGTTTTCAGCTACCTCAGCGGCGTCGGTTATACGCGTGCGTTCGTCGCCGGTTACGTCGGCGAAGGTGTCGCAAGATGACGGCAATGACTTCTCCGGGGAAGGTAGACTCACGGGCCATGCATCGCGCCGGCAGGATGATCGTTTCCGCGATCGGGGTGCTGTCACTGGGCGTTTTGCTGCCGATGCTGGCGCCGCGGTCCGTGCGGGCGCAGCCGCTGTCCAGCCCGGCCGCGGCCTGTCCCGCGGGCAACCTGATGGCGCGCGCGCGGGTGGTGCAGTACACCAGCGACATCGGCGGGGACCTGGGGCGCATCACCGACGGCGTGGTGGCGCCCGAGGGCGCGATCTGGAACGCGCCGTCGGCGATCGTGCTCGAGACCGGCGCGGCGAGCATCACCTGGGACCTCGGCCAGGTGGTCACCGCCCAGGCGGTCTGGGTGCAGGCCGACGCCAACGACCTTTACACGTTGTGGGGCTCGGTCGACGGCGTGAACTACAAGGATCTGGGCCGGGTGGAAGTGGCCGAGGGCGTGCACGGCCTGCGCGGTCGCAAGCTGTCGCTGGGTGGGGTGCCGGTGCGGTTCATCCGCTTCGGCGAGGGCGTGGGCGACAGCTTCTATTCGATCTCCGAGCTGCAGCTGTTCTGCGAGATCCCCACGCCCTTCCCGCCGGCGATGCGGGTCGAGAACGCGCCCGCCGCAACGGTGAAGAAGGACTTCTGGTACTACTGGAACGACACGAGCTCGGCGCGCTGGGAGTTCGTGCTGGCCGTGCTGGGGCTGGCCCTCTTGCAGTGGGGCTTCCAGCTGCGGCGCGAAGGGCGTCCCCAGGCCTACCGGCGGCTGCGCGACCGGCTGCTGGCGGTGGGTGGCGTGCTGGCGGCGCTCACCTACGTGAACTTCGGCTTCGGGCACTTCGGCAACCTGATCCACGACTGGGAGTGGACCCACTACTACGTCGGCTCGAAGTACTTCAAGGAGCTGTCCTACGACCGGCTGTACGAATGCATCGGCGCGGCCGACATGGAGGAGGGGCTGCAAAAGCGGGTCGAGCTGCGCAAGGTGACCAACCTGCGCACCAACGTGCTCGAGTCGAGCCTGGAGATCGTCCGTCACCCGGAGCGCTGCAAGGAGCACTTTTCGTCCGCGCGCTGGGAATCGTTCAAGAACGACGTCCGCTTCTTCCGCAACCGGCACAACGCCAAGCGCTGGGACGAATTGCAGACCGATCACGGTTACAACGGCACCCCGGTCTGGAACGTCGCCGGAAGCTTGCTGGCCAACACCGCCCCGGCCAGCAAGACCCAGCTGTACCTGCTGGCGCTGCTGGACCCGCTGTACCTGGCGGCCACCATCGCGGTGGTGTGGTGGGCCTTCGGCTGGCGGGTGTTGTCGGTCGCGCTGCTGGTGTTCGCAACCAACTTCCCTTCCCGCTATTACTGGACGGGAGGGGCGTTCCTGCGCTGGGACTGGTTGTTCTACACGGTGGCGGCGATCTGTTGCCTGCGCAAGGGCCGGCCCACTCTGGGCGGAGCGGCTCTGGCCTACGCGGCCCTGCTGCGCGTGTTCCCCGGGTTCATCTTCGTGGGGCCGGCGCTGGGGCTGGGCTGGGGCCTGTACAAGACGCGGAAGCTGGACCCCCGCTACAGCCGTTTCTTCATCGGCGCGGCCATCGCCACCGTTCTGCTGGTGCCGTTGAGCCTCCAGGTCGGCGGCGGGGTGGGCGCCTACCAACGCTTCGTCCAGAACACCATCAAACACAAGGAGACGCCGCTCACCAACTACATGGGCCTGCGCACGGTGGTGGCCTGGCGGCCCAACGAGGTCGGGCGGGTCCTCAAGGACGAGCGGCTCACCGATCCCTGGGCCAAGTGGAAAGAGGCCCGGCTGCGCGCCGCCAAGCAGGCGCTGCCGCTGTCAGCCGTGGCCATCATCGCGTATCTGGTCCTGCTGGGGATGGCGGCCCGGCACGTGGAGCCGTGGATGGCGGCGGCGCTGGGCGCCACCTTCATCCCGCTGGGCGCGGAGCTGACTTGCTACTACTACGCCTTCATCATGGGCGTGGCGCTGCTGTACGAGAAGCGCGAGGAGGTGGGCCGCTGGTTGCTGGGGTTGACCGCGTTCACCCAGTTCGCGGCCTGGGCTCCTCTTCCGCGGATGGCCAAATGGCTGGACGAGCAATACACGTTGATGTCCGCCGCCACCCTGCTGGCCTTCACATTGATCGTCTGGTTATTCCGCGAGCCTCGAACGGACATTGCAGACGTTGCAAACGATGTTGAGCCGTTGTCACAATCGGGATTGTCAAACGTTGCGCCGGTCGCAACCGCGCCGGCCCCCTCGGCGGCGGATGCGAAGGCCGGCGGCAAACGTCGGCACGGGAAGCGTCGACGCTAGCGGCGCGGGCGCCAGCGGACGACCAGGAGACGGCGGCGCACGGGTCTCGTTCCGGGCGGCAAGGGTTGAACGACCGTCGCTGCCGCGACCGCCGGGCGATCAGCGCTTGCGCTTCTTGGTGGTCTTCTTGGCCGCCGCCTTCTTGGCGGGTTTCTTCTTGGCCGGCTTGCGCGCGGGAGCTTTCTTGCGGCGGGCGGCGGCGGTCTTCTTGCGCTTCTGGCCGCCCACGGCCCGCTTGGCGCGAGAGACATCGCCGTCACGGTCGACGAAATAGATGTAATTGTTGTCCATCTCGAAGCCGCCATCGGCCACCCGTTCGGGCTTGCCTTTGGACACTCCGGGCTGCTTTCGTCGAACCCGCCAGACCGACCCGTCCTTCACGTAAAGCATGAAATCCTTGTCTCGCGAGATTCCCAGCTTTGCGACTTTTTCGGCCATTTTCTCCGCCCTCCGTCGAAAAAATGTGGCGAAACGAGCAGGGATGGCATCGTATCCGTCGGAGAGTTCGTGTCAAGGAGATTCCCGGACGGTTTTCTCGACGGGAAAGTGGTCTCAGCTCGCGCCAGAAAGTCAACCTCTCCGACGGAGAGGCCGGGCCACATAGATGTGCTGCTCGACGGGAACCTCGGGACCTCCGTCGAGCGGACGGCCGTCGAATCCACCGAAACGCGCCACGATTTTCAGGCCTGCGCGGCGCAGGAGTTTCTCCACCTCCGACGGCCACAATTGGCGATGGCAAAGGCGCTGCACGCGTTCGTTCCCGCGCTGGCGCCCGCCCGCATCCACCGGTTGATAATAAAGACGGATGTGTAGCGCCCGCCGGGCGGGGTCGTAACGGTGATTGGTGGTGTAGATGAGCCGTTCTCCGGTCCCGGGATGTCGGAAGCGGGTGCGGGCCCAGCGCCGCTGCGGATCGCGGGCGATCCAGGCGGGATCGGGGGGAAGCAGATCGAAGGCGAACCAGCCATCGGGCAGCAGGGCTGCCTTGACTGCCCGGAAACAGGCCAGCAACTCGCGGTCGTCGATGAGGTGCTGGACGCTGTGGAAGGCTGACACCGCCAGACCGAACCGACCGCGCAGGGCAAACGAACGTAAATCGGCGCGCAGAAGCAGCGCGCGAGCCCGTCGCGCCGGCGACAGACGCGCCAGCCGCCAGGCCGCCCGGGCCAGCATGGGCGCCGATCGGTCCAGCCCCACCACGGTGTGACCGTCGCGCAGCAGCGGCACCATCAGGCGGCCGGTGCCGCAGGCCAGATCCAGGATCGGGGCGGCGCCGCGCTCCCTGCGTTCGCTGGCCAGCCGGCGGTAGAAGTTCACGTCGGCGCGGCGGCGGCGGTATTCGAAGTCATAGAGGGCCGCGTCCTCGAACGGTTCGGTCCCACCGGCCTCCTCGTCGGCGCGCGAGAACTGTCGTCCCGAAGGCATGTGGCTGTCATCCCGAGTATAAGAGGTGGCGACATGGCCGACGGAGCCGAACGCGCGGAAGACGCGGGTGCAAGCTCGGTGGTGTTGCTGTCGGGGGGGCTCGACTCGGCCACCGCCCTGGCGCTGACCCGGGCGCGCGGCCGGGTCTGCCACGCACTCAGCTTCCGCTACGGGCAGCGCCACCAGCTGGAGCTGGCGGCGGCGGCGCGGGTGGCCCACGCGCTGGGCGTGGCCTCGCACCGGATCGTCGAGCTGGACCTGGCCCAGTTTGGCGGCTCGGCGCTGACGGCCGACATCGCGGTGCCCAAGGGGCGCAGCGACGCCGAGATCGGCAGCGGCATTCCCATCACCTACGTCCCCGCCCGCAACACCCTGTTCGTGGCCTACGCCCTGGCCGCCGCCGAGGCCTGGGGCGCCGGGGAGATCGTGCTGGGGGTCAACGTCCTCGACGCCTCCGGTTATCCGGATTGCCGGCCCGAGTGGCTGGCGGCCATGCAGGAGGTGATGCGGCTGGGGACGCGCGCCGGGACGTCCGGACGGCCCATCCAGCTGGTCGCGCCGCTGATCCACATGAGCAAGGCCGAGATCATCCGCAACGGCGTGACCCTGGGGATCGATTACGGGTTGACCCACTCCTGTTACGACCCGCACCCCGACGGCCGGGCCTGCGGCGGCTGTGACGCCTGCGTCCTGCGACGCCGCGGCTTCGCCGAGGCCGGCGTGGCCGACCCGACCCGGTACTGATTTCAGACTTCGGGGGTGTTCCAGCGGCCGCCGAAGATCCCGGTGCCCAGGAAGGCGGGACGGGGGGTGGGCCGGGTACCCAGCCGGGACAGGTCGGGGATGGGGGTGCGACCGCCGCCCGGGGCGGGCAGGGGCGCCGCCGCCGAGGTCCGCTCGGCGGGGCCGGCC
>JBKPRZ010000693.1:0-4583 GCA_046734815.1 Myxococcota bacterium
GACTTCGAGTCGGGCCCCGTGCAGATCCCGCTCGGCGACAAGGTCTGGTACGTCCACAACTACGAGAACGAGGACCTCGGGCGGATCTCGCTCGCGACCGCGACCGAGGTCTCCGACAACACGGTCTATGCGCAGCTGACCCAGCTCGTCGGGCCGAAAGCGATCGCCCGGACCGCCAGGAAGCTCGGGATCACGAGCCCGCTGAAGGCCTACTTCGCCATCGGGCTCGGTGCCGAGGCAGTCAACCCGCTCGAGATGGCGCGCGCCTATTCGGCCTTCGACAACGGCGGGGTACGGATCGACGGCAGCGCCTTCGGCAATCGGCCGCGGGCGATCTCGGTCGTGCGCAACGAGGCGGGCCGGCTCGTCGACAACAACCTGCCGGTTCCCCGGCACGTCCTCACCGCCAACACCGCGGCGCTCGCGACCTCGCTCCTTCAGGGCGTCGTGCGCGCGGGCACCGGCAAGAACGCGCAGCTCTCGGACGGACGCCCCGTCGCCGGCAAGACCGGCACGACCGAGAACTACGGCGACGCCTGGTTCGTCGGCTACACGCCGCAGCTCGTTACGGCCGTCTGGGTCGGCTACCCGACGGGCCTCAAGCCGATGCTGACCGAGTACCACGGCGACCCGGTCGCCGGCGGCACCTACCCGGCGCTGATCTGGAAGTCGTTCATGGAGCGGACGCTCGACTACCTGGGCGCGCCGCCGACTGACTTCCCGGGCGTCTCCCTCCCCTACTCCGTCCCGCGGACGGTGACCTACCGGAACGGGCAGCTCGAGCTCGACAACGGCAACTGCAGCAGCACGAAGCAGCTCCTCTACTTCGCGGGCGAGGGCCCGGCGCGGACGGCCAACTGCAAGGTGAACGAGGTCGAGGTGCCGACCGTGGTCGGCCGCTCGATCGTGCAGGCGAACGCGCGCCTCGCCGCCCAGCCGCTGACGCCGCGCTACATCTACGAGCCGGCCAAGCCGCTCCAGAAGCTCGGCGTGGTGGTCCGGCAGTTCCCGGCGAAGGGAACGCTGTCGTCGTACGACAAGGTCACGCTCGTGGTACCGAAGGCGCTGCAGGGCAAGGTGCCGAAGGTCGTCGGCCTGCGGCTCGGCCGCGCGAAGGCCCGGCTCGAGCGCTTGCACTTCAAGTGGAAGGTCGACGGCGACCCGCCGGACGCGGCGAAGGTGACCGCACAGACCCCGCGCTGGGGGCTGGCCGGGAAGCGCGGCCTGGTCGTCACGCTCGTCGTAAAGCGCGGCTGAGGAACCTCGAGCCCGTTTCGCCGTAGCGCCACGGCAGCTCGGCGGCGCGGCTGATCCCGATCCGCGTTCCGCTGACTACTTCGGCGGGCCTGTCGGGGGCGAGCAGCTCGAAGGGCGGGCGGTGGAGCGGCAGGCCGTCGTACTCGCGCGTGACCGCGAGCGCCTGGCAGAGTCGCCCCGGCCCGCTGCAGAGGAGGCGCGGATCGTCGAGCCCGCGCCGCTGGCGCATCGCCTCGAGCCCGTGCGTCGGCTCGAGCGCGCGCACGAGCACCGCATTCGGCACGCCTTCGCCCTCGCAGACGAGGTTCAGGCACCAGTGGATCCCGTACGAGCGGTACACGTACGCGCGGCCGGCAGGCCCGAACATCGACGCGTTCCGTTCGGTCCGGCCGCGGTAGCCGTGGCTCGCCGGGTCCTCGCGGTCGTAGGCCTCGACCTCGACGATCCGCCCGCCGACGCCGTCCACGAGCAGCGTCACGCCGATCAGCGCCGGAGCGACCTCGTGGACGCTGCGCGCAAAGAGGTCAGCCGGGAGCGCGCGCGTCGTAGCGGATGAGTGCGGGGACGGCAAGAGCGATCACGAAGGTACCCGCCACGCAGGCCAGGCCGCCCGAGACGATCGAGAAGCGCAGGCTCGTGAGCGAGGCCACGAGGCCGGCCTCGACGTTGCCGAGCGCCGGCGTCGCGGCAACCTGGGCGAACTCGATCCCGGAGAGCCGGCCCCGCAGCGGGTCGGGCGTGACGGTCCAGAGGATCGTCCCGCGCAGCACCGCGCTGACGTTGTCCGCCGCCCCCGCCGCCGCGAGCAGCAGGAGCGCGAGCCACAGCGTCTCGGCGAAGCCGAAGAGCGCGATCGCCACCCCCCAGAGCGCAGCGGCCACGGCCACGATCAAGCCCTGCCGGCGGACGTGCCCGATCCAGCCGGAGACCAGCGACGCCGCGAGCGCGCCGGCGTAGGGCGCGGCGTACATCAGCCCGAGGACGCCGGCGCCGCCGTTGAAGCGCCCGATCGCCAGCGCCGGGAAGAGCGCCCGCGGCATGCCGAACACCATCGCGTTCGAGTCGACCAGGAACATGCCGAGGAGCACCTTCTTCCGCTTCACGAAGCGGAAGCCCTCGGCGATCGTGCGCAGGCTCGCCCGTTCGGCGTCGTGCGCAGCCGGCAGCGCTGGCAGCCGCCAGATCGACCAGAGCGACGCCGTGAACGTCGCCGCGTCGAGCAGGTAGGCGCCCTTGAGCCCCAGCACCGCGATGAGCACGCCGCCGAGCGCCGGGCCCGCGACGTTGGTCGTGCTGCCGTAGACGTTCTCGATCGCGATCGCGGCGGTCAACTCGTCCTGCTCGACCAGGCGCGGGATCGCGCTGTTCAGCCCGGAGACGCCGAGGGAGAAGATCGAGATCGCCAGCGTGACGAGCACGTAGATGGCCCAGACTCGCGGCTCGTCGAGTGATGCGTTGAACGCAAAACCGAGCGCCACGAAGGCGAGCAGCGTCTCCGTGGCGAGCAGAAGCTTGCGCTTGTCCACCGCGTCCGCGAGCGCACCGCCGACGATGGTCAGGGTCAGCAGCGGGAAGAGCTCGCACAGCGAGAGCAGCCCGACCTGCAGCGTCGAGTGCGTCAGCTGGTACAGCTGGAACGGCGCGGCGACCGCGGCGATCTCGCTGCCGAAGGTCGAGATCGTCTGCCCGATGAAGAGGCGCCGGAACGGCGGGCGCCGGCGCAGCGGGCCGAGGTCGATTGCCAGCCGGCGGACGAGCCCCGGCTCGCGGATCTCGGACGGTTCCAACGCTCGCTAGAAGAGCTGCTCGGGCTCGCCGGAGCGGGAGGTGGCTTCGAGCAGCCGGCGTGCACGGCGGCCGAGGTCCGGAAGGTCGACCTTCCCGGACTGCGACTGCTCGGCGAGGCGCTGCGCGAGGTCGAGCGCGTCGTCGAGCAACGGCTTGCCGATCGCCTGCTCCTGGCCCATGTCCGCGAGAATCGTGCGCTCGGTGCGCGAGGCGACGATCGGCTCGCTCACGCCCTCGACCCACACGAGCGTTCGGCGCCCGTGCCCGCGGCGCTCGTCGCGGATCGGCTCGACGGCGAAGATCTTGTCCGCGCGCGCGTACTTGCCGAAGCCCAGGAAAACCATCCGGTTGCCGTCTGCCATGCGGGGATTATCGCCGCAGGCCCGGCGTGCGGCCGAAAGGCGATGGGCCTCTGTGCCGACTGTGCATCGGAGCGCTCACGGCTAGAGCGCGTTGCGCAGTGCGTCGACCACGCGCTCCTGGTCTTCAGCCTCGAGCTGCGGGAAGAACGGCAGCGCCAGCGAGCGGGAGGCGAAGTCCTCCGCGACCGGGCACATACCGTCGGTGAAGCCATACGTCTCGCGCATGTACGGCTGCAGATGCACGCACGGGACGTACTCGGCGGTCCCGATCCCCTGCGCGCGGAGCTCCGTCATCACGCGCGCGCGGTCGACCTCGGGCGGCAGCGCCACCACGTAGACGAACCACGAGCGGCGGTGATGGTCGTCGTCGGAGCAGAGCGGCTCGACGCCGGAGCCCTCGAGCAGCCGCCCGTAGCGCTCGGCCGCGGCGGCGCGCAGGGACAGGAGCCGGTCGAGCTTCTCCAGCTGCCCGATCCCAATTGCCGCCTGGACGTCTGTCCACCGGTAGTTCCACCCGAGGCGCACGTGGTGGAACCAGGCGCCGCCCTCGTAATCGCGGCCCTGGTTGCGCAGGCTGCGGACGAGCTGCCACACGTGCTCGTCGTGCGTGAAGACCACCCCGCCCTCGCCGGTCGCGAGCTGCTTGTTCGGGTAAAAGCCGAAAACGCCGGACGGTCCCTGCGAGCCGAGCTGCGCGCCCTTGTACTCGGCGCCGAGCGCCTCCGCTGCGTCCTCGATCAGCGCGAGCCCGTGCCGCTCGCAAATCGCGCGGAGCTCGTCGAGCTCGCACGGGTAGCCGAACATGTCCACCGCGACGACGGCCTTCGTGCGCTCGGTGATTGCGGCTTCGACCGCGCCGGGGTCGAGGTTCAGCGTCCGCGCGTCGACGTCGGCGAAGACCGGCCGGGCGCCCTCGAAGATGAAGCAGTTAGCACTGGACGCGAACGAGATGGGCGAGGTGATCGCCTCGTCGCCAGGCCCGAGCTCGGCGATTCGGGCGAGCAGGTGCAGGCCCGCGGTGCCGCTCGAGACCGCCGCGACGTATGGCGCGCCGATGCGCTCGGCCAGCAGCTCCTCGAAGCGGTCGATCGTCGGCCCGAGCGAGAGCCGGCCCGAGCGGAGCACCTCGAGCACGAGCTCCTCCTCCCGCTCGTCGAGCAGGGGCTTGGCGAGCGG
>JBKPRZ010000694.1:0-3389 GCA_046734815.1 Myxococcota bacterium
GACCTGCTCGACGCCACCGTCAGCGGTCCCGGCCTCGATCGGCCGGCCTCCCTGCAGCCGGTGGCGATCGCCCCGGGCGCGGGCGGGCAGGGCACGATCAAGATCCGGGGCGGTGGGGGTGGGCGGCTGCGGGCGCGCGGGCTACACGCAGGCTCCGAGGTATCGGGAACGGCCGCGGTGGTGAGGCTGGCTCCGGCCTGGACCCGCGCCCTGACCGCGCCCCTGCCGCCCAGCTGGACGAGCGTGGACCGGCAGGTGGCCGTCCTGATCGCCCGACCGCTGCCTCCCGAGGAGGAGCCGCCGGTGGTGCGCGGCGGGATGGAGCGCGACGTCGTGCAGAAGGCGCTGGGGTACGCGTTCCTGCCCCGCGCGCGCGCCTGTTACGTCACCCGCAAGCTCAACGGCGCCGCCGATTTCCAGCTGAAGGGCCGGCTGCGCCTTGAGCTTCACCTGGAGCGCGGCGAGATGATGGAGGCCGCCGTCCGCCAGTCGACGCTCGGCCGCCCCGACATCGAGAGCTGCCTGCGCGACGCCGCCTGGTTCGTGGACGTGCCCCGGGCCTTCAACAGCGACGCCCCGGTCATCGCCGCGCTGAACCTGGTCTTCCGGCCGCACACCGAGATCCGTCCCCCCGATGCGGGGGCTGCCGTCGACCCGACCGACCGCGAGCTGAGCCGCATCCTGGGGCCGCGTCCGCCCCCCAGCGACCCGATGGAGCTGCTGATCGAGGACGCCTCGGTGACCCCGGCGCGGTAACACCCGGTCTGCACGCGCCCCGTCCTCGTCGGCGTCCGCGTCATTTTCCAGCCCGTCCGCCTTGACGTTCTGCCCAGAAACGCATATAAACCCACGTCTTTTTCCAAACCTCACCGCGACCGGAGCAGGCTTTATGGCGTTCAAGATGGGCCTTTTGGGCCGCAAGCTGGGCATGACACAGGTTTTTCACGAGGACGGCACCGCTCTCGGCTGCACCGCCCTGGCTCTGGGACCGTGCCTGGTGACCAGCCAGCGCACGGCCGACAAGCACGGCTACTCCGCCGTCCAGCTGAGCTTCGAGGCCATCCCGGCCCGGCTGGCTCGACGCTCGGAGACCGGCTACGCCAAGAAGGTCGGGGTCGAGCAGACGCCGCGCGTGCTGCGCGAGGTGCGGCTCGAGCCGGGTGACGTCGGCAAATACGAGGTGGGCAAGCTGCTCAAGGCCGCCGACGTGTTCAAGAGCGGCGACGTGGTCGACGCCGTCGGCATCACCAAGGGCAAGGGCTACCAGGGCGTTATCAAGCGCCACAAGATGGCCGGCGACGTCGCCACCCACGGCACCCACGAGTTCTTCCGCCACGGCGGCTCCATCGGCTGCCGGCTCACCCCCGGCCGCGTGCACAAGGGCAAGCGGATGACCGGCCACATGGGCGACCGCAAGTGCACCGCCTCGGACCTGGTGGTGGTCAAGGTGCTCGAGGACCGGGACGTGGTCCTGGTCAAGGGTGCCGTCCCCGGCCCGCGCAACGGTCTGGTCCTGCTCAAGGGCAGCACCAAGAACGTCAAGAAGTACATCGTCCCGCGCGCCCAAGTCGAGGTCGAGGCCAAGAACCCGATGAAGGCCTCGAAGAAGGCCGCATCGTCGAAGTGAGCCGCCCGCGCGCGGTGCTGCTGGCGTAGCCCCCGATGGGCTCGCTGCGCGACCGGCGCCGGCGTCACGACGCCTACTTCCGCAAGGCCCGCGAGGCGGGCTTCGCGGCACGGTCGGTCTTCAAGCTGGAGGACCTCGACCGCCGGTTCCGGCTGCTCCACGCCGGCGACCGCGTGCTGGACCTGGGCTGCCGCCCCGGCTCCTGGCTGGAATATGCGCTGAAGGTGGTGGGTCCGCACGGGCGCGCGGTGGGGCTCGACCGCGCTCCGCTCGACCGCCCCGTGGCGGGCGCGCGGGTGCTGGTCGGCGACGTGTACACGGTCACCGACGCCGAGCTGCTCGGCGACCAGCACGCCTTCGACGTGGTCCTGTCGGACATGGCGCCCGACACCACCGGCATCCGCGCCACCGATCAGGCCCGCTCGCTCGAGCTGGTGAGCGAGGCGCTCCGGCGCGCCGAGCGGCTGCTGGCCCCGGGCGGCGCCTTCGTGGCCAAGATCTTCCAGGGCCCCGACGTGGCGGCCCTGCGCAAGCAGATGGGCACCCGTTTCGCGGAGGTCGACCTGGTCAAGCCGGAGGCCTCCCGGGCCGCCAGCACGGAGCTGTACCTGGTGGCCAGGGGCTTCGGATAGGGTAGGCGGCCATGGCGTCCCCCATGTCGGAAGCCGGTCGGATCCGGGTCCTCCCGCCCGAGCTGGCCGAGCAGATCGCGGCCGGCGAGGTGGTCGAGCGTCCCGCCTCGGTGGTCAAGGAGCTGGTCGAGAACGCGCTCGACGCCGGGGCCCGCAAGATCGAGGTGGCGCTGGAGGGCGGTGGCCGCCGGCTGCTGCGGGTGGTGGACGACGGCTGCGGCATGACGCCGGACGAGGCACGCCTGGCGCTGCGCCGGCACGCCACCTCCAAGCTGCGCGCGGCCGAGGACCTGTGGGACCTGCGCACCTTCGGCTTCCGGGGCGAGGCGCTGCCCTCCATCGCCGCGGTCTCGCGGCTGCAGCTTTCCACCAAGACGGCAGGCACCACCGCCGGCTTCCGCCTGGTGCTCGAGGCCGGCCGCGAGATCGACGCCCGCGAGACCGGCATTCCCGACGGCACCCAGATCGAGGTCGGGGACCTGTTCTTCAACACCCCGGTGCGGCTCAAGTTCCTCAAGGCCGAGGCCACCGAGACCGGCAACGTCACCGACTCGCTGCTGCGGCAGGCGCTGGCCAACCCGGGCGTACATTTTCGCCTGCGCAGCGACGACCGCTCGCTGCTCGACCTGCCGCCGGTGGCCCAGCTGTCCGAACGGGTGCGCAGCGCCCTGGGCCGGCGCGGGACCGGGGTGCTGCACGAAGCGCTGGGCGAGGAGAACGGCATCCGGGTGCAGGCCTTCGTGGCCGCTCCCGACGAGGCCGCCAGCACGCCCCGCAACACATTCCTGTACGTCAACCGCCGCTCGGTCCGCGACCGCTCGCTGCTGGCCGCGCTGGGCCTGGCCTACGGCGAGCTGCTCGAGCGCGGCCGCTATCCCCTGGGGGTGCTGTTCGTCGAGGTGCCGGGCGAGGACGTCGACGTGAACGTGCACCCGCAGAAGCTGGAAGTGCGCTTCGCCCGCGCGCAGGAGGTGGCCGCCGCCGTCCGGCACATCGTCGGCGCGGCCATCGCCCGCGCGCCCTGGCTGGCCGCCGCCACCCGGGTCTACCCGACGCCCGCGAGCGCATCCGACGGAGCGGCCGAGGCCCCCATCGGCCATCTGCCCGGCGGCGGCTGGTCGATGGAGCAG
>JBKPRZ010000695.1:0-11335 GCA_046734815.1 Myxococcota bacterium
CGACGCCAAGGGCGAGATCCTCGAGCTGAAGAACACCATCAACGCCACCGTCGAGCGGCTGCGCACCTTCGCCCGGGAGGTGACCCGGGTGGCCCGCGAGGTCGGCACCGAGGGCAAGCTGGGCGGACAGGCCCAGGTGCCGGGCGTGGCGGGAACCTGGCAGGACCTCACCGACAACGTGAACCTGATGGCCTCAAACCTGACCAACCCGGTGCGCGGCATCGTCAAGGTGGTCACGGCGGTGGCGGAGGGGGACCTGGGGCAGAAGCTGGTGGTGGAGGCCAAGGGCGAGATCGCCGCGCTGGCCGACACCATCAACAACATGACCGCCACCCTGCGCGTGTTCGCCGATCAGGTGACCACGGTGGCGCGCGAGGTGGGCATCGAGGGCAAGCTGGGCGGCCAGGCCCGCGTGCCCGGCGCGGCCGGCACCTGGCGCGACCTGACCGACAACGTGAACATGCTGGCCGGCAACCTGACCTCCCAGGTGCGCAACATCGCCAAGGTCACCACCGCGGTGGCCAACGGCGATCTGTCGCAGCAGATCACCGTCGACGCCAAGGGCGAGATCCTCGAGCTGAAGGACACCATCAACGCGATGGTGCAAAAGCTGAACACCTTCGCCGCCGAGGTCACCCGGGTGGCCCGCGAGGTGGGCACCGAGGGCAAGCTGGGCGGCCAGGCCCACGTCCCCGGGGTGGGCGGCACCTGGAAGGACCTCACCGACAACGTCAACCAGATGGCCAGCAACCTGACCGATCAGGTGCGCGGCATCATCAAGGTTGTCACCGCGGTGGCCAACGGCGACCTGACCAAGAAGTTCATCGTCGAGGCGCGCGGCGAGATCGCCGCCCTGGCCGACACCATCAACAACATGACCGACACCTTGCGCACGTTCGCCGAGCAGGTCACCACCGTGGCCCGCGAGGTGGGCATCGAGGGCAAGCTGGGCGGCCAGGCCAACGTGCCGGGGGCAGCCGGCACCTGGCGCGACCTCACCGACAACGTCAACCAGCTGGCTGGCAACCTGACCACGCAGGTGCGCGCCATCGCCGAGGTGGCCTCGGCCGTCACCGAGGGCGATCTGACCCGCACCATCGACGTCGACGCCCAGGGCGAGGTGCTGTCCCTGAAGGACACGATCAACCAGATGATCGAGAACCTGAAGGACACCACCCAGACCAACAAGGAACAGGACTGGCTGAAGACCAACCTGGCCAAGTTCTCCCAGATGATGCAGGGGCAGCGCAGCCTGGAGTCGCTGGCGCGCCTGATCATGTCCGAGCTGACCCCGCTGGTGACCGCCCAGCACGGCACCTTCTTCACCGCCGAGACCGAGCGGGCCGGCGATCGCTCGGTGCTGAAGCTGCTGTCCAGCTACGCCCTGCGCGAGCGGAAGAAGCTGGCCAATCGCTTCGAGCTGGGCGAGGGGCTGGTGGGGCAATGCGCGCTCGAGCGCAAGACCATCCTGGTCGACGACGTGCCCCCGGACTACGTGCGCATCGGCTCGTCGATGGGCGAGGCCCCGCCCCGCAACATCCTGGTGCTGCCGGTGCTGTTCGAGGGGCAGATCAAGGGCGTGATCGAGCTGGCCTCCTTCCAGCGCTTCTCGCCCATCCACATCACCTTCCTCGAGCAGCTGACCCTGAGCATCGGCGTCGTGTTCAACATGATCACCGCCAGCATGCGTACCGAGGAGCTGCTGGAGGAGTTGAAGGGCAGCAACGTCGAGCTGGAGAAGCGGACCAACGAGCTGGAGGAGAAGGCCTCCTTGCTGGAGGAGAAGAACCGGGAGATCGCCCAGGCCAGCGCCTCGCTGGAGGAGAAGGCCAAGCAGCTGGCCCTGGTCTCCAAGTACAAGTCCGAGTTCCTGGCCAACATGTCGCACGAGCTGCGCACCCCGCTCAACAGCCTGCTCATCCTTGCCAAGCTGCTGGCGGACAACGACGAGAACTCGCTGACCCCCAAGCAGGTGGAATACGCCCGCACCATCCACTCGGCGGGCAACGACCTGCTGGGGCTGATCAACCAGATCCTGGATCTGTCCAAGATCGAGGCGGGCAAGCTGCAGATCGAGACCAAGCGGGTCGCCCTGTCCGAGGTGCGCGACTTCGTGGAGGGCAACTTCCGCCAGGTGGCCGAGCAGAAGGGCCTGGACTTCACCGTGAAGCTGAGCACCGAGGTCCCGCCGGCGATGAGCACCGATTCGCAGCGGCTGCAGCAGGTGCTGAAGAACCTGCTGTCGAACGCCTTCAAGTTCACCGAGAAGGGGCGGGTCGAGCTGTCCATCGAGATGGCCCACGGCGACCTGCCCTTCAAGACGGACGGGCTGCGCAAGGCCGATTCGGTGCTCGCCTTCTGTGTCAGCGACACCGGCATCGGCATCCCCGAAGACAAGCAGCAGCTGATCTTCGAGGCCTTCCAGCAGGCCGACGCCTCGACCAGCCGGATGTACGGCGGCACGGGGCTGGGATTGACCATCAGCCGCGAGCTGGCCCACCTGCTGGGCGGCGAGCTGGCGGTGCGCAGCGCGCCCGGGGTGGGCAGCATCTTCACCCTCTACCTGCCGCTGACCGCGCCCACCGTCGAGGAGGTCTACGCCGAGCCGAGCGGCAGCCTGGCGACGATCTTCGAGTCGGAGCCCCCGCTGCCGCCCGAGCTGCTGGCCCAGCTGCAGGGGCGCAAGGCCCTGCTCATCGACGACGATACGCGTAATCTGTTCGCCGTCACCAGCTTGCTGGAGCGGGTCAAGATGTCGGTGGTTGCGGCCAGCTCCGCCCAGGAAGGCCTGGAGGCCCTCAAGGAACACCCTGATCTTGACCTGGTCCTGATGGACATCATGTTACCGGGGATGGACGGCTTCCAGGCTACCCGGCAGATCCGGGCCATGCCCCGGTACGTGAAGCTGCCCATCATCGCCCTGACGGCGAAGGCCATGCCCGGCGACCGGGAGAAGTGCCTGGAGGCCGGCTGCTCGGCCTTCGTGCCCAAACCGGTGGACACCAATCGTTTGCTGGCGACGATCCGCTCGACTCTGGTACGACCTTCATGAGGCGGGGCCTTCATGATCGCGGCACCAACCGCCGAGAGGACTGACAGACCTTGAACGCTCCGGTGGACATCCTGGTGGTCGACGACCACCCCGAGAATCTCGTCGCCCTCGAGGGGATTCTCACGCGGCCGGACTACCGGATCGTGCAGGCGCTGTCGGGCGGGCAGGCGTTGAAGATGGTGCTCAAGCACGACTTCGCGCTGATCCTGCTGGACGTGATGATGCCGCGAATGGACGGCTTCGAGACCGCCGGGCTGATCCGCGCACGGCAGGCCTCGCGCGACACGCCCATCATCTTCCTGACCGCCAACGCCAGCGACGTGAGCCTCATCTACAAGGCCTATTCGGTCGGCGCGGTCGACTACCTGATCAAACCGATCGATCCGGACGTGGTGCGGGCCAAGGTGGCGGTGTTCGTCGACCTTTACCGCAAGACCCAGCAGATCCGGGAGCAGGAGCTGCAGCTGCGCGAGGCCGAACGGCTGCGCGGCGAGCAGGCCCTGCGCGATCAGCGCCGCGCCACTGACGAGCGTTACCGCTTCCTGGCCAGCGCCAGCGAGGCGCTGCTGAGCTCGCTGGATCTCGGCCGCGCGCTGGAGGGCGTCGCCGAGCTGGGCGCCCGGGAGGTGGCGGACTGGTGTTTCCTGGAGGTGGCCGACGAGGGTGGGCCGCATTGCCTGATCCGCCACGGCGATCCCGACAAGCAGGCGGTGGCGGCAGATCTCGGTCGGCGGCTGGCCAGCGACCGCGACGGCAACGGCGGGCTGGGCCCCTTCCTCCGGACCGGCAACGCTGAACTGGTGGAGAGCCTGGACCGCGACGAGCTGGCCGCCCGGGTGGGCGATCCGACCGCGGTGGGGCTGCTGCTGCGGGCCGGCTGCGGCTCGTTCGTGCGGGTGCCCATCGCGCTGCCGGGGCACGGGGCCGGGTCGCTGGGGCTGTATTCGGCGCGGGAGGGGGCCTACGGACCGGAAGATCTGCAGATGGGCTCCGACCTGGCCCACCGGATCGCCTTCGCGGTGGACAACGCCCGGCTGTACCGCGAGGCCCGGCGGGCCATCACCCTGCGCGAGGAGTTCCTGTCCATCGCCTCGCACGAGCTGCGCACGCCCCTCACCCCGCTGCTGCTGCACTTCCAGAAGCTGATCGCGCCGGATCGCCGGTTCGAGGCGAACCCGGAGAAGGTGCGGGAGACCCTGGGCAAGTGCGAGCGCCAGCTGCAGCGTCTGGGCAAGCTGGTGGACTCGCTGCTGGACGTCTCGCGCATCTCGGCCGGGGCGCTGACCCTGACCCTGGACCGGGTGGACCTGGGCGAGATCGTCCGCGAGGTGGCCGGTCGCTTCGCCGAGGAGCTGAGCCGCGCCGCCTGCTCCCTGGAGCTGCGGACGGCCGATCCGGTGGTCGGCACCTGGGACCGCATCCGCATCGAGCAGCTGGTGACCAACCTGGTGGCCAACGCCATCAAGTACGGCCGGGGCAAGCCGCTGGTGGTGTCGGTCGAGCGTGAGGGCGAGGTGGCGGTGCTGACGGTGCGCGATTTCGGGATCGGCATCGAGCCGGACAAGCTACCGCGCATCTTCGACCGCTTCGAGCGGGCCGCATCGCCGACCTACGGTGGGCTGGGACTGGGGCTGTACATCGCTCGCCAGATCGTCTCCGCCCACGGCGGCGAGATCCGGGTGACCAGCCAGCCCAATGAGGGCGCCGAGTTCACGGTCGAGCTACCGCTGGCCGCCGCCCTTCCCGAGTCGGCGCAGCCGGCCGCCTTGCCCTTCAGCGCGGCGGAAGGCTGAGCTTCACTCGCTGCGCAGGGCGACCACCGGATCGACCAGCGTCGCCCGCCGCGCCGGCACCCAGCAGGCGACCGCGGCGATGGAAAGCAACCCGACCACCACCAGCGCGAAGGTCACCGGATCGAGCCCGCTGACGCCGTAAAGGTGCGCGTCCAGCAATCCCGCGAGCGCTGCCGCGGCCAGACCGCCGGCCACGAGGCCGACGGCGCACAACCGCAGGCCCTGCGCCAGCACCAGGCGCAGCACCCCGCCCTGCCCCGCCCCGAGCGCCAGCCGGATTCCGATCTCGTTGCTTCGCTGGGCAACTGAATAGGCCATCAGACCGTAGAGCCCCAGCGCCGCCAGCAGCACGGCCAGCATGCCGGACAGGCCCAGCAGGTCGGCCACCAGCCGCTCCGGGGCGAAGGTGGTCCGGGCCCGTGCGCGCAGGGTGTCCAGGCCGGCGACCGGCAGGCCGGGCGCCACCTCGTCCACCGCGGCCCGGACGGCGGGCCCCAGCGCCAGCGGTTCGCCGGCCGTACGCAGGGAGAAGCTCACCGCCGGCACGCTGGCCCGCTGCTGACGCCAGGGCAGGTAGAGCAGCGGTGCGATCGCCTCGCGCTGGGCGCTGTATTTCGTGTCCCTCACCACCCCGACGATGGTCAGGGGATGCGGATCGTCCGCGCTCAGAGCCAGGGTCTGGCCCAGCGGATCGGTCTGCGGGAAATAGGTGGCGGCCAACCGCTCGCTGACCATCGCCACCGACGGGGCACCCTCCCGGTCGCGGTCGTCGAAGGCGCGACCGGCCCGCAGGGGGATCCCCATGGTCGCGAAGAAGTCCTCCTGGACGATCTGCTGGTTGGCCCGGCCCGAGCGCACCCGCCCGTCCGCTGCCGGTAGGTGGATCGACGTCACCGAGCGGCTGCCCGTGAGCGGGGCAATCTTGCTGAAGGTGACCGCTCGTACGCCTGGCAGCGCCCGCAGCCGGGCGACCAGCTGGTCGTACAGCGCCTCCAGCCGATCGTCCTGATAGCCCTGTTTGCCAGGGGCCAGCGAGAACACCAGCAGGGCGTCCTGATCGAAGCCCACGTCCACGCGTTCCAGGTTGCGCGCGGTGCGGATGAACAGGCCCGCCGCGACCAGCAGCACGGTCGAGACGCCCACCTGCACGACGACCAGTGCGCGGCCGAGCCGCGTGCGAGCCGTCGCGCCGACCCGGTGGCCGGACTTGAGGGCGCTGCTCAGATCGGTGCGGGTGGCCCGCAAAGCGGGGACCGCGCCGAACAGCAGCCCGGCGCCGACGGCGATGCAGCCGCTGTAGGCGAACACCCGCCAGCTGAGGTGCAGGTCCAGCAGGCCCGCCACCTCCTCGGGCAACATCCGCGCCAGGAACACCAGCCCCCCTTCGCAGGCGTGCGCCACCAGCGACCCGAGCGCCCCGCCCAGCAGCGCCAGCAGCATGCTCTCGGTCAGCAACTGGCGGACCAGGCGTGGCCGATCGGCTCCCAGTGACAGTCGCACCGCGATCTCGGCCCGGCGCACGGTGGTGCGCGCCAGCAGCAGGTTGGCCACGTTCGCGCAGGCAATGATCAGAACCAGCGCGCCCGCGGCGAACAGCAGGAACAGCGGGGTCTGCAGGATCTCGCGGTGCTCGGTCAGGCCGCGGTTGCCCGGGCCCGCGATCAGGCGTGGCTCGTCCCGCGCCGACAGCGTCGCCGCCTGTTTTGCCGCCGGAGGCGGCATCAGCGCGAGCGCCTGGGCCCGAAAGGTGGGCTCCAGGCTCTGCCGCGCCTGCTCGCGCGTGGTCCCGGGGGCCAGCCGACCCAGCAGGTGGACGGACCAGTCGTCGGGCCGCCGCGTGCTCCGGAGCAGCGCCTTCATGGAGAGAGGCAAGAACAAGGCCGGTCGCTGGGTGACCTGCATGGTGCCGACGAACGCCGGTGGCAGGACCCCCACGATGGTGAAGGAACAGCGGTTGACGACCACCCGCCGGCCGAGCACGTCGACGGCGCCTCCGAACCGGGTCTGCCAGGTGCGGTGGCTGATCAGGGCCGCCGGCTCGGCGCCGATCCGATCGTCGCTTTCGGTCAAGGTGCGGCCGAGGCGGGCTGGCACGCCCAGCGCCTGGAAGTAGTTGCCCGAAGCGAACTGGGCGTCGAGCCGTTCGCTCTGGCCGTCGATGACCACATCGGCGCCGTCGAGCCCGGCGAACTCGACCAGGTCCGTCAGGGCGCTCCCGGCCGCCCGCAGGACGGGGCCCAGAGCGGGATGAAACGAGGAGCTGCCGTAGCGCCCGGGGGCATGGCGGCCGGACACGCCGTATCCGGTGACGCCGCCGGTGCGGAAGGCCTCGCCAGCCTCCCATTCGAACAGCACCAGATCGTCCGCCGCCGGCACCGGCAGCCGGCGCAGCAGGACCGAGTCCACCACCGCGAAGAACGTCGTGTTCGCCCCCACACCCACGGCCAGCGACAGGAGGGCCGCGACGGTGAAGGCGGGAGCCTTGTGCAACATGCGCACGGCGTAGCGCAGGTCGCTGGCCAGGTCCTCCAGCCAGCGCAGGGCGCGCTGGTCGCGCACCCGGTCCCTGGTCTGGGCGACCCCGCCGAAGCGCCGGAGCGCGGTGCGCGCGGCCTCGTCGGGGCTCATCCCGCCGGCGACCAGCTGTTCGATCTCGCGATCCAGGTGAAAGCGCAGCTCGTCGTCCAGCTCGCGCTCGAGCTCCGCGCGCCGGAACAGGGCCCGCCACCGCCGCAGCCACCAGCGCCCGATCGAGGCCATTCGGTCCATGGATCCTCCCCTTCAGCCGGCCTTCAGGATCAGCGCCACCGCCGCCACGAAACGCTCCCAGCCCTCGGCCTCCTGAGCCAGCTGCCGCCGGCCGGCCGCGGTCAGGCGGTAGAACTTGGCCCGCCGGTTGTTGTCCGAGGCGCCCCACTCCGCGGTGATCCAGCCGCGTTCTTCCAGCCGATGCAGGGCCGGGTACAGCGAGCCCTGCCCCACCCGCAGCACCTCTTCGGATAGCCGCTCGATGCGCTGGGCGATGTCCCAGCCGTGGCTGGGGCCGGTCTGCAAAGTCTTCAGGATCAGGAGATCCAGGGTGCCCTGGAGAAGCTCGGTCTGGACGGGTTTCATCGCGTCTCCCCTCGGATGTCGACAGGAGCGGATCGAAGCTACGCACGCTCTTGTCGAATGTCAACAGGAAGGCGGATCGAGTAGAGTGGCCTTCTTCGCGCGGCAGGAGGCGAACCAATGTCATCACCGGGTTTCAGGCGGATGCGGCGGATGTTGTCCGCGACCTTGCTGCTGGTGGCGGGCGCGGCGCGGGCGGAGGGGATCGACCGGTACACCGTGCTGGTGCACGGCAAGGCGTCGGGCAACATGACCACCACCACGTCGGCGGATGGGCGGGTGACGGTGGACTTCAGCTACCGGGACAACGGTCGAGGACCGGACGTGCGTGAGCAGATGCTGCTCGACCGCGACGGCACCCAGCGCTCGCACGTGCTGAAGGGCAAGTCCACCTTCGGCGCGCCCATCGACGAGAGCTACACGCGCGAGGGCGGCCAGGCCCGCTGGAGCAGCCAGGCCGACCGCGGCGCGGTGGCGGTGGGGACCTCGGCGGTGTACCTGCCGATCAGCGAAAATTCGCCCGAGGGGTTGGCCCTGCTGGCGCGGGCGGCGCTGACAAGGCCGGGCGGCAAGGTGGCGGTGGTGCCCGGAGGCGAAGCGACGGTGGAGCGGGTGCTGGAGACGCCGCGGCCGGGCGGTGGATCGGGTCAGACGGTGGCGCTGTACGCGATCCGCGGCCTGGACTTCGTTCCCACCTACCTGTGGATGACCGGGCAGGGCCGCCTGTTCGCCTTCATCACCCCGGGATGGCTGCGCCTGATCGACGCTGGATCGACCGCGGCGGGCGCCCAGCTGGAACAGCTGCAGATCCGGGCGCAGGACCAGGCGCTGGAAAAGCTGGCCGCCCGGCTGGCCCACCGCCACGAGGGCCCGGTGCTGATCCGCAACGCGCGGCTGTTCGATTCGGAGCACGCCCGGCTGCTGCCCGCCCGCGATGTCTACGTGTACCGCGGGCGGATCGCAGCGGTGTACCCGACCGGCTCGCCGGCGCGGGAGGCAGGGGTGACGGTGGACGCGGGCGGGCGGACGCTGCTGCCCGGGCTGTTCGACATGCACGCGCACGAGAGCGCCACCGGGGCCCCGCTGCACGTGGCCGCCGGCGTGACCACCGTGCGCGACATGGCCAACGACAACAAGTTTTTGGCCGATCTGATCGCGCGCATCGAGGCCGGCAAGACCCTGGGGGCGCGCATCGTGCCGGCCGGATTCATCGAGGGCGAGAGCGAACACGCGGCCAAGCACGGCTTCGTGGTGGGAAACCTGGAGCAGGTCAAGAACGCCATCGACTGGTACGCCCAGCGCGGCTATCCACAGATCAAGATCTACAACTCGTTCCACAAGGAGTGGGTCAGGGAGACCACCCGCTACGCGCACGAGCGGGGGCTGCGGGTCAGCGGACACGTGCCCGCCTTCATGCGCGCCGAGGAGGTGGTCGAGCAGGGTTTCGACGAGCTCCAGCACATCAACCAGGTGATGCTGAATTTCTTCGTGCGACCCCAGGACGATACGCGCACCTTGCTGCGCTTTTACCTGCCCGGCGACAAGGCGCGCACCCTGGATCTGGGCTCGGCGCCGGTGCAGCGGTTCATCTCGCTGCTCAAGCGGCGGGGCACGGTGGTGGACCCCACCGTGGCCACCTTCGAGTTCTACGTGCAGAAGCAAGGGGAGACCTTGCCCACCTACGCGGCGGTCGCGGATCACTTCCCGGTGGTGGTTCAGCGAAGTTTGCGGGCCAACACGCTGGATGTGAACGAGAAGAACGCCGGCCCGTTCCGCGAGTCGTACGACAAGATGCTGGCCATGACTGCCCGCATGTGGAAGGCGGGGATCCCGCTGGTGGCGGGGACCGATGCCATGCCCGGGTTCACGTTGCACCGGGAGCTGGAGCTGTACGTGAAGGCGGGGATCCCGGCGCCGGAGGCGCTGCGCATCGCCACCTGGAACGGGGCGAAATACACGCGGACGCTCGACCGGCTGGGGTCCATCACGGTGGGCAAGCTGGCGGACCTGGTGCTGGTGGATGGCGATCCCACCACCAACATCTCGGACCTGCGGCGGATCAACCTGGTGATGAAGGAGGGGGTGATCTATTACCCCTCGGAGATCTACGAGGCGCTGGGGGTCAAGCCGTTCGCCAAGCCGATCACCACTGCGCAGGCGCGCGGGGAGTGAACAGGCCGACGAAGCGGGGACGGGGGTCGACGGCAGTGCCGCGGCCGACGGCGGTGAGGGCGCCGGTGGGCTCGTCGATGCGGAAGACCTGCACGGTCGCGTCGTCATTGTTGGCCACCAGCAGGTAGTGGCCGGTGGGGTCGATGGCGAAGTCCCAGGGGCGGGCCAGCTGCGTGTCGACGAAACGCGGGTTGGTGGGACGACCGTCGGCGCCCAGATCGAAGATGGCCAGGCGGTCGTCGAAGCGGATCGAGGCGTAGAGGATGTCGCGGGTGGGGTGGATCAGGATGTGGGAGCCGTCGGCGCGCGGGTTCATGGCCGGCAGGGGCAACGGGCTCGCGTCCTCGAGCAGGCCGCGGTCGGGGTCGTAGCGGTAGGAGATCACCGAGCGGCCGGCCTCGGTCAGCAGGAAGGCCTGGCGGCGGGAGCGGTGAAAGACCATGTGCCGGGGCGATCCGGCCTGGGGCACGAAGGGCGGATCGTTGGGGGTGAGGCGGCCGGTGGTGTCGTCGAAGCGGTACTGCAGGACGCGGTTGGTGCCTTTGGAGGGCACGAACACGAACCGGCCACTGACGCCGTCGTCCAGGATCATGTGGGCGGCGTCGCCGGCCAGCACCGGGTCCACGGGCGGGCCCAGCTCGCCGGTGGGTCGGATCGGCAGCGCGGCGGCGTGGCCGCTTCCGTAGTTGGCGGCCAGCAGCCAGCGACCGCCGCTGTGGACGGAGATGTGCGCGGGCCCGCCGCCGCCGCTGGAGGCGCTGTTCAGCATCCGGAGAGCACCGCTCGTCGGATCGACGGCGAAGGCGACCACGCGCCCGGCCGCGACCTCGTTGAGCGCGTACAGGTAATTGGCGGTGGGGTGGAAGGCGAGGTAGTCGGGGCTGGGTCCCGAAGGCGCGCTCCCGCGCGGGGCCAGGGCGCCGGTCTGCAGGTCCAGCTGGAAGATCCGGATCTGATTCGCGCCACCGCTGCCGACATAGACGAAGGGATTCACCGCGGCGGCGGCGCTCGCATCGGGAGCGGCCACGCCCGCGTCTCGCGCCGGCGCGGGGTCCGCTGCATCGAGGCCTGGCGCTCCCGATCCCGCCATCCCCGCGCCACCGCCCACACCGGCCGAGCCGCCGCTCCCGCCCACACCGGCCGAGCCGCCGCTTCCACCCGCACCCGCCGAGCCGTCGCTTCCGCCTGCGCCCGCCGAGCCCTCGGT
>JBKPRZ010000696.1:0-7085 GCA_046734815.1 Myxococcota bacterium
GCAGCCGTCCAGAACACAAGTGCCGTCGGGACAGGTCCGCCAGCCTGGGTCGGTCGCACACCGGGCAGCGGCATCGGGTGTTGGTGGGATGGGGTCGGGCCCGCGGGGTCCATCGACCGCCGACGGGATCGCCGGCCCGGCCGGTCCGTCGCCGGCGGGTGCGAGCTCGCAGCCCATCCGCTCGGCCTCGGCGCGCGGTACGCACGTGAGGTCTCGGGTGCAGCAGACGAAGCCCTCGATACAGGGGCAGCGCCGACCCTCGATCGGCACCGGTGGGACGCATGCGAGCGCTGCCAGGCCCAGCACGACGAGCACAGGGATCCTGCCGATCCGCCACACCCGTGCATGATACCCGCTATTTGGCCATTGCACCGAACCAGACGGCCCTTCGTCCCCAGCGTCTCGCAGACGGCCCCGATCTCTCCGTGGCCCAAGCGCAGATCGGTCTTCCGCAGCCCGAGCAACTCGTCCTTCCTCAACCCGGACCGCGCCTTCTCCTGCGGAAACGTCTCGATCTGGCTTGAAGACACTTATTCTGGTGGCGACATGGCGAGCAAGGGCTGGGGTGGCAGCCGCCTGGCGGATCGCGTCGCGCGGGAAGGACAGACGCGGTTCATCGGACGGCGGGCGGAGCTGAATCTGTTCGCGTCCGCGCTGGCGGCGGGTCGATCGACCTTCACGGTGCTGCACGTCCATGGTCCGGGCGGCGTCGGCAAGAGCACGCTGCTTCGGGAAATGCACGATTGGCCCGAGCCGCCGATCGCCCGGTCGTCGAGCTGGACGGACGCAACGTCCCCGCCTCGCGCCGGGCGGTCCTGCGGGCGCTCGCGGAGGCGAGCGGCGGCGCCCCGGCCGGAAGGAGCGTCCTGCTCGTCGATACCTACGAGCGCTGGTCGGCGCTGGATGCCTGGCGTTGATAGAAAGTGAGCACTCGTTGACCTTCCGGGTTGGCAGCCCGGGGGACGATCCTCGGGGCCATGGACCTCTTCGACCTGGGACGCACGTTGCACAGCACGTTCGGCACCCTGGCGCTCGGCTCGTTCTGGACCGCCGCTCTGGCGCCCAAGGGCGGGCCGACCCATCGCAAGGCGGGCACCGTCCATTTGCTGTCGCTCATCGGTGTGATGGCGTTGTCCAGCCTCATGGTGGCGGGCAAGGCGCTGCAAGGTGATCCCGGGCTGGCCATTTTCTTTGCGTTCCTGATCTCGATCGTGGCCAGCGCCTCCTGCTTGGTCTGGTTTTCGGTCCGCGACCGGCGCGACCCGGCCGGGCTGACGGGGATCGTCTACCGAGCGCTGGCCAGCTGGCTGGTGATCGCCGGCCTGGGTCTGTTCTGCCTCGGGCTGGCGCGGCGGCTGCCGCTGACGATGTTCCTCTCGCTGGTCGGCGCCGGGTTCGGCGCGAACATGTGGCGGTTGGCGCGGGCCCGCGACCGGGGCGGCCCCCGGTGGTGGCGCGCCCAGCATCTGAACGGCGGCCTGATGAGCTTCATCGCCACCCACGACTCCTTCCTCGCCCTGGGCCTGGGCAGCATCCTGCCCGCGCTGCGCCAGCCGGTGCCCCGCATGCTCGTCGCCATCGGCGTGGTCGCCGTCGGGCTCTCGCTGCGGATCTGGCTGGCCCGCCGTCCGGGACGGCCGCCGGGAGCCAGTGAGTCCCCCGCGAAGGCCGCTCGGAAACCCGAGGCCATGGGCCCGGCCGTTTCTGGATCCTGACGTCTCATTCGAAGCGCGGGGCCGCGGGTTCCACCGTCAGGGCCGCGTCGTCGAACAGCACCGAGCCGCTCGAGATACCGCGTGCGTTCACCAGCAGGGTGAGGCGCACCCCTTTCGTCGACGGTGGCGCAATGGTGCTCACCTGGGCATGCACCCAACGGTCGGTCGGCTCGTTGGCGCGGAGGAAGTGACGCTCCGTCTTGCCTTCGGTCACCTCGCGGCCGTTCGCATCGAGGAAGGTGATCTTCACGATCGCGTGTTGCAGCAGGGTGAGCCGATCGTGCGACGGGTGCATCGCCCAGACGGAGGCCGTGACCCGGCGACCGGTGAGCTCTCCCGTCTCGACCTCCTGGATGATCCAGGGCCAACCGGGGTTCCCCAACGCACGCACGCGGCCGGCCGAACTGCCAGCGCGCCCCGCGCCGGCCGCGCGGTCGCCGTTGCGGCGAGAAGCCACCCACGGACCGTCGTTCGCGGAGCGTCTGTCGAAGTCGGTGCGCGGATCCGTCTCCAGCCCCGGATCTAGAAGCAGGTTCTCGAAGCTCTTGGCGACCGGATGGCCGGAGGGCGCGTTGGCCAACAACCGCGCCAGCTGTCCGAAGGCCTCCGGATCCGCGCGCGTCTGTCCGTCGGAGGTGACGATCAGCGACTGCCCCGCCCGCAGATGGTGCATCCGTCCGGCGGCCGACAGCTCCACGTCGCCTTCCATGACCGCCACGCGCGTGCGCTGATCGCGGTCCACCGCCACGGCGAACACCGTGCCCAGATCCGTGACGCGGCTGTGAGGCGTAACCACCGTCAGTCGGGCGCGCCCGGGGCTCCTGGCGACGATCCAACCCCGCGTGAGGGACACCCGATCCGGCCCGAGCGGTTCGAACAGGGCCGGTCCCTCGACCAGCGCCACGGCCCCATTGCCGAATACGAACTCCGTTAGCCCGGATTGCAGCCGCAACGGACCGGACGGTAGCTCGCCGCCCTGAAGCGTCCAGGCGACATTGGGATCGGACCACGAGGCGTCGGCGCTGGCGTTCAACTGAGCCACCACGGGCGAGCCCGGCGATGGTCTCCAGAGCACGAGCACCGCACACGCAGCCGCAAGCACCACGACGGCCCCTGCGGCGATGGCGCGGCGCCGGGACCGGCGCTGCCCATGATCAGAGGCGGGCCGAGCGTGCTGCCGATCGTATCTCACGATCGCCCGCGCCTGGTCGTGAAGCATCGCCGCCCGGGCGAAAAGGCGTGCGACCTCGGCGTCTTGCTTCAGGCGCTGGACGAGCAGGGCTCCCTCTTCGGGCGACAGCTCGCCGTCGAGGTGGCGATCGATGAGCCGGCGAATGTCTTCGGGGACCGGCGCGCTCACTGGGGCTGCCCCGTTTGTGTGCTCAGCCTACGCTGCACGCACTCCATCAGTACGGCGCGGACGCGGTGGAGCGTCACCCAGACGGCATTCCGGCTCATGCCCAGGGCTTCGGCGATGGCGTCCGGTTTGAGGTCGTGGAAGTAGCGCATCTCGAACAGGCGCTGCTGCTTGCCCCGCAGGCCGCTGATGCATTGACGAAGGGCGACCAGCCGGCCCGGCGCCTCGTCGGCGATCTCCAGGTGAGCGTTGCCGATGGCGGAGAGCGCTTCCGGATCCAGGTAGACGTGGATGTCGCCGGCGCGGCGTTCGAAGTACCGCAGGAGGACGTTGCGGGCGATGCCCATGGCCCAGGCCCTGAAGGGGCGTGAAGAGTCGTACTGGTCGAACTTGGCGACCGCCGTCTCGGCGACTTGGGCCACCAGATCCTCCGCATCGTGGAAGTTGATCACCGTGCTGGAGATCATGGCGCTCACCAGCGGTTGAGCCGCCGACCAGAGCCGGGCGATCTGCTGCATCCGCTCCGCGGTCCGCTTTTCTTGTCCAGCGTTCGAGTCTTCCGCCACGGCAGTCCCGCCAGCTCTCTTCCGGCCACCGAGGGAAAACCTTACATCAATCGCCGCGTGTAAGTTTCTTTGTGCCCGCCGGAAGCTCTTTGGCCATGGTCCGAAAGAAAATCTGGCGAAATGCTAGCGCCATCGCGCATATGTCGGCCGCTGTCGTCGCGTTCGCGGGATGTGTCGGCAACATCGGCGATCCGGCCGGCGACGGCCGCGTCGGAGGGACGGCGCTGCCCGACGCGCCGCCAGCCACCGGCGGCCCGTCGGGGAGCCCCCGGTTTCAGCCCGGTCCGGCCGGGTTGCGCCGCCTGACCCGCGTTCAATACGCCAATGCCATCGGCGATCTGCTGGGCGAGGGCATCACCATCACGTCACCCCTCGAAGCCGACCCGGTTCTGAGCGGATTCGCCTCCATCGGCGCGGGGTTGACGACGTTCTCTCCCACCGCGACGGAGACGCTCGAGACTGTGGCTCTGGCGGTGGCGAAGCAGGCGCTGGGGGATCCCGCACGTCGCGCGCGGCTCTGCCCGTGCACGCCGGCCGCGACGGTCGATGCCGCCTGCGCCCGCGCGTTTGTGACAGGCTTTGGACGTCGCGCCTGGCGACGGCCTCTCGTAGAGGAGGAGATTGGCGCCTACGTCGGCGTGGCCAAGCTCGGCGCCGAGACCTTTGGGGACTTCTGGCAGGGCCTCACCTACGCCCTGGCGGGGCTGCTGCAGTCTCCGCACTTCCTCTACCGCGTCGAAGTGGGGACGCCCGGGCGGGTGAAGGGGCAGCGCGCCTTCGACGACCATGAGCTCGCGACCCGCCTCTCGTTCTTCCTCTGGAACACCACGCCCGACGAAACTCTGCTGGCCGCGGCCCAAGCCGGCGCCCTGGGCAAGTCGGGCGCGCTCGTGAAGGAGGCCGAAAGGCTGCTCGCCTCGCCGCGGGCCCGGGTCGCCCTCCGGCAGTTCTTTTTCGAGTTGCTGCGACTCGACGGGCTCGATGATATGCGGCAAAAGCCGGCCACCTTCCCGCTCGCCACCAAGACGCTCGGGCCGGCGCTGCGCGAAGAGACGCTCCGCTTCGTGGAGGACATCGTCTTCGGCGCGGACGGCAACTATCGGCGCGTGCTCGACGACCCGAGCACCTTCGTCAATCGCGAGCTGGCCAAGCTGTATGGGCTCGCGGCTCCCGCGGGCACCGATTTTCAGCGGGTGACCTTGCCGGACACCGTGCCGCGCGTGGGCCTCCTCGGAAAGGCATCGTTCCTGGCCCAGAACGCGCACGAGACGTCGACCTCTCCCACCTTGCGCGGACTCTTCGTGCGCGAGGTGGTGCTGTGCCAGGAGATCCCCAGTCCCCCGCCCGACGTGCAGACGAACCTGCCGGAAGAGGGGGTGGACGGGGCACCCCGGACCATGCGGGAGAGGCTCTCGGCCCACAATGTCCCGGGGTGCTCCGCATGCCATTCGCGGATGGACCCCATTGGCCTTGCCTTCGAGCACTTCGATGCTCTCGGCCAGTACCGAACGACCGAGGCGGGCAAGCCAATCGACGCGAGCGGTGAGCTCGACGGTACCCCTTTCCGTGATGCGCGCGAGTTGGCATCGATCCTGAGCAAACACAGTGACATCGACGAGTGTCTCACCCGATCCCTCTACCGCTATGCCTTCGGCCGCATCGAAACGCCGGGCGAGGAGGAGGTCATCAAGACCATCGCCGCCAGAGCGGCCGCAGCGGAACAGAAATTTCGTTCGCTGATTTTTGGAGTCGTGGGATCGGAAGGGTTCCGCATCGCCGCCGACAGCCCTTAGAGGAGCTCACCATGCGCACCACCAAGCTGAAGAGACGGACGGTATTGCGGGGCCTCGTGGCCGGAGGCGCGGTCTCGGTCGGGTTGCCGGCCCTCGAGGCGATGTTCAACGCCAACGGCACCGCGCACGCCGACGGCACCGCGCTGCCGCGCCGGCTGGGCGTGTTCTTCTGGGGCAATGGCGTGCGGCTCGCCCACTGGGTGCCATCGGCCACCGGACCGAACTTTCCGTTGAGCCGCTCGCTGATGCCGCTCGCCCCGGTTCGCGACTACATCAACGTCGTCTCGGGCATGGACATCAAGATCCCGGTATCACAGACCCACCACACGGGTACCGTCGGCATCCTCTCGGGCGCTCCCGTCCTGGTTCAGCCGAAGGGCAGCGGTCCGTTCCGATCGACCTACAACAAGCCGAGCCTCGATCAGATCGCGGCCGCCGAGCTCGGAAAGACGACCCGCTTCAAGTCCCTCGAGGTGGGGATCTCCCGTTTCGTGAAGAAGAACGAAGGCACCACGCTGCTTTACCTTTCCCACAACGGCCCCGACAGCGCGAACCCGCCCCTCTACGATCCGATGGCCGTTTGGAACCGGCTGTTCGGCGCCGACTTCCGCGCGCCGACCTCCCCGCCCTCGGGCGGAATCTCCCCGGACAAGATCGCGCTCCTGCGGAGGAGCGTGCTCGACGCGGTGACCGGGGACATCGCGCGGCTCAAGATGCGCGTCAGCACCAACGACAGGAGGCGGCTCGACCAGCACCTCGAGAACATTCGGGGCATCGAGAAGCGGCTCCAGCCCGCGGTGGGGGGCGGCGCTGGCCCTGTGGCTCCGGGCCCGGCGTGCGCCGTGCCGAAGGCGCCCGGCACGTTTCCGGATACCGCCAAAGGTGAGCCCCTCGAGGCGCTGACCGCGGTCATGAGCGACCTCATCGCGGTCGCGCTCACCTGCGATCAGACGCGGGTCTTCTCGGTGATGTTCTCGGGCAGCGTGGCGCTGACCCTATATTGGCAGGTCAACGTCAGCCGCGAACACCACATGCTCACGCATGAAGAGCCGGGAGACCAGCCGCAGGTTCAGGCGATCACCGAGTTCACGATGAAGATGTTCGCCACCTTGCTGCAGACCCTGAAGAACACGCCGGAGGGGGCAGGCAACCTCCTCGACGCCTGCGCGATCATGGGCACCAGCGACACTGCCGAGGGCAAGGACCACTCGATCAAGGACTTTCCCATCGTGGTGGCCGGTCGCGGCGGCGGCGCGCTCAAATATCCGGGCATCCACTATCGCGGGCAAAGCGAAAACACGAGCGTCGTTCCGCTCTCCTTGCTGCGCGCGGTGGGCGTGAACGCGGCGGGCTTTGGCGACGGATGTGGTCGCGCGACCACGGGCCTTGGCGCCATCGAGAGCTCCTGAGCAGCGTTGCCGAAGAGTGGGTGTGTAGGACGGCCAAGCGCGGTCCGCGCCGTGTCGTGATGCCAAGGCTACGTAGAGCTGTCTTCTGGAAGCGAGCTTTCGTCAGCAGCCCGGCGCCATCCTGTCGCTGCGGCAACCGCGCTCGATGTTGTGGGTACTGTTTCCCGAGTCTGCCGAGGCCATGGTCAGCCTGGATGACGGCAAGACGTTCGAGACCCGCACGTTGAACGTCCTCACGGGGCCCA